>NZ_MUEW01000001.1:0-467308 GCF_001995655.1 Salinivibrio sp. IB868 | reverse complement strand
ATTTTCATCAGGGCAGAGAGACCACTTCCTTTCACCAGACGATGGTAGTGTTTATAGCGAAAAACATCAGTATTACCATCCTATATTTTTAAACCTTGTTCGTTCAAACACCTACTATGACATGTTTTTGGTTGATACGGATGGTCATTTGGTGTACACGGTAAAAAAAGATGAAGACTATGCAACAAATCTAATCCATGGCCCATGGAAAGACTCTTCTCTTTCAAAACTTTTTAGTAAAATAAATAATGAAAGAAAGCCTGGTGAAGTATACTATTCAGATATTGATTTTTATGAGCCCAATAATAACATGCCCTCGAGTTTTATAGGGATTCCTGTTTTTGATAGAAATGTTAATTATATGGGCGCGTTAATCTTTCAGCTTCCTATTGAACCTATAAATAAAATCATGCAAGTGACGGCGGGAATGGGAGCCACTGGCGAATCCTATTTAGTCGGCTCTGATTTTTTAATGCGAAGTGACTCCAGGTTTTTAGAGCACAATAATATACTGAAGACTAGAGTGGACACTGTGCCATCAAGAGATGGTTTACAAGGTTCATCAGGAAAAGGGTTATTTACCGATTACCGAGGGCGACGTGTGTACTCCGCTTATGCACCTATCTCTTTCAAAGGCGTTGAGTGGGTGATGATTGCCGAAGTCGATCAAGATGAGGTGTTCCAGCCTGTATCGGAAATGAGTCAAATATTCCTGTTTACTAATCTTATCGTTTTTGTGTTTGTTGTTTTTTCGGGGTATTTATTAGGTGTTAGTATTTCAAACCCGATTAGGACAATGACAAGTACAATGCTACGGCTAGCAAAAAATGACCTCTCGACTAACGTTTACATTAGTAAGCGTGAGGATGAGATTGGCCAAATGGCGAAAGCACTTGTTGTATTTAAAAATAATGCTGAGAAGCGAGAAGAGTTAAAGTCTCAGTTAGAACACTTGGCTAACCATGATAATTTGACAGGATTGGCCACTCGTGATTTCGCGATGAAAAAATTGGAGGTTATAACTCAAGCATCAAAAGAAAAAGGTAATTATGTTTCTGTAGTTTTTGTTGATCTAGATAATTTTAAAAAAGTAAATGATAGTTTTGGGCATCAAACAGGGGATCGACTTTTGTGCGACGTAGCTAAGACGTTAACGGAGTCAGTCCGACAAACTGATGTTGTGGCGAGGATTGGTGGAGATGAGTTTTTGCTTTTATTAGCCAACATGCCTGATTACAATGCTATTAAACTACTAGTCGATGAAGTGATGTCATCAGTAAGAATGACGCTGTCTCACTCTGACAAGTTCAGCTTTGTCTCGTTAAGTGTTGGTGTTTCTATCTTTCCAAATGATGATAACAGTATAAACGGGCTGGTTGCGAAAGCTGACAAAGCGATGTATCGAGCCAAAAGCAATGGAAAGAATCATTACTGTTTTTGGAATGAGCAAGATGATATCGATGAATAGGACTAAAATATCGTCGATGTACATATTATGGTGGATACGCAGATCCCCCGTTTTTTAAATTCAAAGGCATTGTTCTTAACAAGATTGGTTGGCAATCACGTCATAGTGGAACGTAGCCTTAGGGTTACGTTCGCCGATATGAATATTCCATTGCCATCACGTCCACCCTCTACCCTAAGAGGGAAGTTATTAATATAAGTATACAGCGCCGCTGCTGCTCGCGCTGTTATTCTGTTGGTCACTATTGATTCCGGAAGACGCGCTGTCTTCTCTGCGAGAGCCAATCGCTAATACGTCTCCATTGGCGGATAGAGAAGCAACAAATCCGAATAAATCGCTTGCCTCAGTATTGGGTGGCTTGATGTAAGATTGTTGTACCCAGGTGATTCCATCTCGCTCAAACAGATAGACCGCGCCGCTATCTGCCGCCGACGTGTCGTTCTCATTACCGTTAATTCCAACCGTTGCACTTTTTTCACCAACGGCGGCTATCGCTAATACATCGCCATTTGAACTCATTGATTGATACCAGCCAAAGACATTGTTTGCATCAGTATTAGATGCTTTTAAGTAAGCTTGTTGGCTCCATGTGGTACCACTTCTTACAAAAACGTAAGACGCTCCGCTAGAGGGTGCTGAGTTATCCATTTGCCCGTTGTTGATCACCGAGGAGCCACTACTCTCAAGTGGTGCGCCTATTGCCAAGGTGTTCCCATTTGCAGATAGTTCGACTGATGCCCCGAAAGAATCATTGGATTCGGTATTAGAAGCTTTGAGATACGCTTCTTGGCTCCAGCTATTTCCATCGTGATTAAACACGTAAACCGCACCACTACCTGTGGCAGCATTATTACTTTCATCTCCGTTGATACCTGTTGCGTCACTGTCCTCATAACGGGCGCCAACTGCCAATGTATTGCCATTGTTGGAGAGTGCGATGCTGTAGCCAAATTGATCTGATGCGCCAGTATTCGACGCCTTTATATATGTGTCTTGTGACCATGTATTGCCACTATCGCGATTAAATATATAAACTGCACCGCTCCCACTGAAAGATGTGTCAGCTTGATTGCCATCGATACCTGTTGTATTGCTGCTTTCCTTGTAAGCACTGACAGCCAGTCGGTTTCCGTCAGCACTTAACGCAAGGCTCCAGCCAAATTCATCGTTTGAGTGGGTATTTGATGCTTTTAAATAGGCTTGTTGACTCCAAGTGTTATTATCGCGAGTGAATACATAGGCAGCACCACTGTTTGTACTCGATTCATCGTTTTGAGTACCGTTGACACCCGTTGCTGCACTATCTTCCCCTGGTGCGCCCACCACAAGAGTACTCCCATCTTCTGATAAACTGAGACTATGACCAAAAATATCATCAGTGTCAGTGTTTGAAGCTTTGATATACGCCTCTTGTTGCCAAGCGTGATTCACATACCTAAATATATACACAGCACCAGATGATTGTGTTGCGTTGTTGGTTTGGTTGCCATTAATTCCTGTTGCATTACTACTTTCATTAATGGCACCAATTGCAAGCGTCTCTCCATCTTTTGATAGCTCAGCGAAATAACCAAACTCATCGCTAGCATCTGTGTTGGAGGCTTTAATATAACCAATAGCATCCTTTAGTTCGCTCTGGTTCACAGTATAGGTCGATGAGTCTGTGCAGCCTTTATCGTTGCACGCGGAGAGGATGTATTCAGCATTGGCGCTAGTGGGTAGAAACTTTTCAAGCTCGTAGGTTGTTACATTGTTAGAGATGGTAGCGATTTGGGTAAATCCTGAATTACCATCGGAATTTTCATAAAGCAGGTACTGATTCTCATTCGAGAGGTCATCCCAGTTAAAAGCAAATGTTTTGGTTTGTTGTGGCGTCATCGATAAGTGAGGCGCTTTAGGCACCGTAAGGCCAAACCGGGCAATCACGGAACAATCCGAATAAATAGGGGCTGTGATGTATATATCACCAGTTAGCTTTCCACCACACGTGCTGTCCACTTTATCCAGCTGATAGCCGTCGAACGGTGTTAAGGTGAAACGCTGGCGCGCACCTTGACCAACGTCCAGAGAGGTTGAAGGCGCAATGGAACCACCACCGCTAGTGGAGGAAGTAATCGTAAAATTTGTGTCTCCAGTGTCATCATTGCAGCTCTTTAGTGCAAAGAGAGCAAGTACAACAACACCAAAAGCCCATCCTGGAGCCATACTTCGACTTCCCTGTACTTATCAGCCGGTGATCATCGTGACCACACGTCGTAACGCTACCTTACTCTTGTTTATAAAACATGTGCTATTGGGTTGCAATTGACTTAGGGCATTTATAAGTCGGCACGAACAGATAAGCTGCCGTTACTCACACATTTTCTTTCTAGCAGGAAAAAGCGAGAGAAGGCGGGTATTTTCTCCTTCTCACGCTTAGTTCAAAAATATCTAGCTTGGCTCAAAAATAGTGTGTTGGATTTGGTTTACTTCATTAACTGTAGTTTGGCGATTAAGTCTTGAGTGAGCCTAAACTTTACGAGGGCGGCCGTTTTCATCAATGGCGACATAATTAAAGGTCGCATGGCTCACTTTGCTGCGATCGCCTATCTCATCATGACTGACGGGCTTAACCCAGACCTCAAGCTCAATGGTAATCGAGGTATTGCCGATACGTTGGCACGTCCCGTAGCAGCAAACCACATCGCCGACACTGACGGGCGATTTAAATGTAATGTCGTTGACAGAGACAGTGACAACGCGTCCACCAGAAATCTCTTTGGCGAGAATCGCGCCGGCTAAATCGAGCTGGGACATGATCCAACCACCAAAGATGTCCCCATTGGCGTTGGTATCGGCGGGCATTGCTAATGTACGAAGCAGCAGTTGGCCACGTGGGCAGTTGTTTTTATTGTCAGGCATGGTTCTCTTCACATCTTATCGCAAAGGGGGCATGCACCCCCTTTTTTATAGAACAGATAAGAATTGTGACCGCTAACACAGCATTTGGGCAAGTTTTTATTGGTCTGAGTTGCTCTCTTTGGGCATATGGCGATAGATATACACCCCAGTTGCAATCATAAACAGGAAGGTCAGGATTAAAGTGCCGAAGACCTTAAAGTTCACCCAGGTATCAAGCGGCATACTATAAGCAACATAAATGTTCACGCCGGCTAATAGGGAAAAGAACCCAACCCAGGCCCAGTTAATGGTGCGCCACACGCGTTCTGGCAGTGTAATCTCTTTGCTGAGCATATTCTTAATCAAAGGCTTACCCATCGCCTCGGACACCGCCAAGCCAATGGCGAATAAGACATACACAATGGTGACTTTCCACTTGATGAAGTTGTCATCGTGAAAAAATAGCGTCATGCCGCCAAATATGGCGACCAGAACGGCGGTGATGATTTGCATCTTTTCAACGCGTTTATACAACGCCCAAACCAGCACAACTTGCACTAGGGTGGCGATGATCAGTGCACCTGTTGCCATATAAATATCGTAAAATTTGTATAAGGCAAAAAAGATAATTAAAGGGATAAAATCAATCAGTTGTTTCATAACGCCGCCGCGTAACTAGGTGTATTTAAGCTAAGTATGTACGCAGTGTACCCAAATGCGCAGAGAGGGGAAACGACAAGGCGGAGAGAGAAAAGATAACAAGGTAGGCGCCTTGGCAGGGGGGTTGCCAAGGCGCGTTTAAGATTAAATCCAATCCCAGCCGAACACCAGTAGCATCAGTATCGGGCAGATAACACGAACATAGCCTGGCCAGATCTTCCAAAACCAGGTTTCACCGAGCTCAGGGCTGCCTTGCACCAGTTCTTTCAAGATTTCATTGCGGTGCCATAGCCAGCCTGCAACCAAAGCAAACAGCAGGCCAAGGATAGGCTGTGCGTACTCGGTGGTGACGGTAACCACCAAGCCAAACAGATCGCCAAAGTTGTAAACAATCACCGCCGATGCAATGGTGATAAGGCCGCCAATCCACCATACCGCTTTCTCTCGTGATTGACGGAATTCCTCAGTAGCACAGGCTACAGGTACTTCAAGCAATGAGATGGCTGAGGTGAGGGCGGCAATGACCATCAGCAAGAAGAAGGCAAAACCGACAAAGATGCCCGCTGTTCCCATGGTGTCGAACATGGCAGGGAGGACACTGAATACCAGTGTGTCACTGCTGAGAAGCGCGCCTGCATCGCTGTAGATAGCCACGCCATTGTGTTGGGCAACAAACATGGCAGGCATGATCAATAGCCCCGCAATAAAGGCGATGCCCGTATCCAGCAGTGCTACTTGTGCAGCGGTTTTAGGAATGTTGGCGGTTTTGGACAAATACGAGCCGTATACCATCATCACGCACACACCCAGAGAGAGTGAGAAAAACGCTTGCCCCATGGCACTCACGACCAGCCCCGGCGAGAGGTGCGACATATCTGGGATCAGGTACATCTTCAGCCCTTCCATCGCGCCAGGCTGAAATAAAATGTAAACCACCATGATCACGAACAGTAAAAAGAGGACGGGCATTAAACGTGAGGACCAACGTTCGATCCCGTTGGCAATACCATTACGGACCACCAAAATCGTCGGCACCATAAAGCACAGCATTAATGCGAGGTTACGGGTCTCGCTAAATGACTCTAACCATGCTGCCGCATCGGTAAAGCCTATTAATGCAAGTAAGGGAGAGACCATATAGCCCACCAACCAACCGGCCACGATGGTGTAAAAGCTTAAAATGCCAGTCGCGCCGAGTAAGCCGACTAATCCAAGTAACCGACCAATCCATTTTTGTCCACCGGATACGGCTGACAGTGAGCGAACGGGGTTGGCATTGCCATAGCGTCCAATAGTGAGTTCTGCTATCAAAAGGGGATACGCTAGGACAAAGACCATCAGCAAGTAAATAAACAGAAAAACGGCGCCGCCGTTTGAGGCTGTTTGCGTGGGGAAACCCCAAATGTTGCCGAGCCCAATCGCAGAGCCGGCTGCCGCCAAGATAAACCCTAATCGGGATGAAAATTGTGCGCGTTGTGTGTTTGCCATACCTACTCGATATCGTATTCGATAATTAATTGATTTTTATGGGCGCATACTCAGTTGCTCCCGTCAGGTGCTCGCTCATTGTGTAAACTAATTATTACACTATGAGACGAGTGGTTCCCTCTACAAAGACTCGTAAGTAAACCAGTTTATGCGTAGAATTTGAAGATCATGCCGTACGTAATGCCATCATATCGCCACATTTCCCCATATTCTCTCTCCGTGTGATTACTTAGTGTGCATCGATAAGGTGAATCCGCTGCCTATAGTGAGTATCACAGTGGCTTTCTCTATCGCAATTATTGATTTAACACATTGTTAACATTACTGCTTTGGGTCACGTTAAAATGCACTTTAAGGTGCACTTAACATTACATTGGTGTGGCATTTATCACGATTTTTACGCCGCTTGTCTTTTTCTAAAGACAAATCATGGCTTGCACCGAGTGGCAAGCTAGGCAGAATAGAGAAAGCGAGAGAACACGCTTTCGTCAGTTATTATTAAGGTGTGCAATTAGGCATGGAAAAAGTCTACGAGATCGTAACCTTACTGTTGCTCCTGGTCTATTGGTTAACCATTGCTGGGGTGACAGTCCGAGTGGTATTCAAGCGCCGCGCGCTGGGAGTATCGATCGCTTGGTTAATGATCATTTATATCCTCCCGATCGTGGGGGTGATTGCCTACCTGCTATTTGGCGAACTTAACCTTGGTAAGACGCGTGCAATGCGAGCAAAAGCGATGTTTGAGCCATATCGTCAATGGCTGCTCAGTTTGCAGGCGTGCCCTGCACATCGTCCTCAGCATATCAATGAACAATCTCACCATGTCAATCGACTCTGCCATGCCCGAATTGGTGTGCCGGAGCTCACCGGCAACCAGCTGGCGTTGCAAACAGAACCGGCCGATATTCTTAAGTCGATCGCGCTTGATATTCGCCAAGCGCAAAAAAGCGTCGATATGGTGTTTTATATTTGGCATCCCGGCGGCCATGCTGATGAAGTTGCGCAGGCGGCCTGCGATACGGCCAAACGTGGGATCCCCGTGCGTATTATGCTGGACTCTGCCGGCAGTAAAGTTTTTTTCCGCAGCAAATGGCCACATGCAATGCGTGAAGCCGGCGTTGAGCTGATTGAAGCTCTTGCCGTGAATCCATTTCGGATGTTCTTCCGTCGCCTTGATATTCGCCAGCACCGCAAGGTGGCGATCATTGATAACCATATTGCCTATACTGGCTCGATGAACATGGTGGATCCTCGCTTTTTCAAGCAGGACGCGGGGGTCGGGCAATGGGTGGATGTAATGGTGCGGGTCTCGGGCCCTACGGTACCCGTTCTAAGTAGCGTGTTTGCGTGGGATTGGGAGGTGGAAACTGGGCTACGCGACTTGCCGTCATCGCCAGAGTGTTTGCTGATTGAAGATCACCAACATGCCAATCACGCGGTGCAAGCTATCCCGTCTGGACCTGGCTTGCCAGAAGGGATGATTCAACAAGTGCTGACTCTGGCTATCCATCAAGCAGAGAAGAGCATTGTGATCACCACCCCGTACTTGGTGCCAAGTGAAGGTCTGATGGTGAGCTTACAAACGGCCGCGCAGCGTGGGGTGTCAGTCACTCTGATTATTCCCGAGAAAAATGACTCCTTGATGGTGGAGTGGGCGAGCCGCTCGTTTTTTGAGGATTTAATGTCAGCAGGGATAGAAATCTACCGCTTCGGTGGTGGGTTATTACATACCAAATCCGTGTTGGTCGATGAGCAGTACTGCCTCGTGGGTACGGTTAACCTTGATATGCGCAGTTTATGGCTGAATTTTGAGCTCACGCTGACCGTCGACGATCCCGAGTTTTGTGCGAGTATTCATGCGCTACATCGACACTATTTGGCACAATCGACCCGCATTAGTGCGGACGCTTGGCAACAAAGACCGGTCTATCATAAGCCGATTGAGCAGTTCTTTTACATGTTTAGCCCGCTGTTGTAAGGGGTGCTGAGTCGCCGGGCGAATTCATTTACCGTATGCAGTATTATTGAATAAGTATTTGTTTTTGCATGGGGTGATGCAACAAGAATGTAACCATCTATGATCTTAAGCAATACAAAGCTGGATAGTCCTCCATCCCTTATGGCTAAGCACTATAATAGGGAGTGCCCCAAGTCGAGTGATAGGAGGCTAACATGTCTATCCATTCACGTAGTTATACCTTAAACACCACTCCCGCGCGTCAAGCGCATGTGCGGGTGATCCCCAATGGCAATGTGACGGTGCACATCGCCGACGAGGAAAGCCCTCATCTCGCTGAATTTGATGAAGTGACGTTTCAGCGCAAAGGAAAAATCACCCAGTTATTGGCTGAGCATATTGAGCCTGGCAAACACGATAATTGGGCGTTACCTTTGAACCATCGCGATGCCAACGAGCTCGCGACATTGATCGATCAAGCTCAAGAAGAGTTTGAGATATTAATGCGCGACCTGAGCTAACACCCTGACCCACCAGTGCGTTCACTGGTGGGTCTTTTTTATCTTCATGACGTGTGGTCTGATCGTATTGACTCCCCCTGTCTCAATTATGCGAATTATCAATAAACCCGCTTGTTAGCACTGTTCAATATGCATCCTTTTGAAGCACACTAGTCGCAAGTCCGCCACACACGTGGCGAGATGCTAACAGGTGGCTCATTCTGGGCACGCAATACGCTTGGTCAGGGTGTGTCTGGTACGCAACCTAAACCTGTTTTTGTTGAGTGGTAACGGTTGAGCGACAGCTGGTAAACACAACCGTAGAGACGTAAATGGTGAGCGATGAACATACAATCATGCCCAACCTATATAACGGTATTTTGCGCGTCGACGCGCGTACTCATTCCCTTCGTGGTGGTATTTGTCTCTGTGCTCGCATTAGACAGCGCACAAGCTTCACTTCGTCTTCCTGTATCTCTGACCCTCACGGTGGGCGATGCGGAGCGTATCACGTTTGATCGCCAACAATTAGATAGATTGCCCCACATCGATATCAGTACACACACGCCTTTTACCGCCGGGTTGCAAACCTTTCGAGGAGTCAAACTATCAACATTGCTTGAAGCCGCCAATGTCTCGCACTATCAAGCATTGACGCTTCATGCGATGAACCGCTATCAGGCACGTTTACCACGGGATGTGGTAACACGCTATCAGCCCATTATTGCGTTTGAGCGCAATGGTAAACCGATGACCATTCGAACATTAGGGCCACTTTGGTTGATTTACCCTTTGGATGATTACCCGCAACTGCAATCCGATCGCTACTACGAGACGATGGTTTGGCAGTTAACAGACATTGAGGTTGAGCCTTGAGGAGGCATGAATGATGAGAAGTAAGCAATTGAAGATCATGCCTGCTAAGCGCGTGATCTTGGTTGGCTGTATCGCCTTAATGGCAGTCGGCGTGGTGTTGACGACGCACAAGATAACCAGCTTATCGGATCGGTTAACCAGCAGCCAAAGCAAACTTGTATGGTACATGCTTAGCTTGTCCAAAGAGTACGATGCACTGATGACGTTGCTGGCACGCTATCAAGGCGGAAAGAGCAGTTTTGATAATGTGGCGGTGCAGCATGAGATCTTGTGGAGCCGCTTTCCTGTCGCGATCAATATGGCTCGCGAACAAACCGCATCACAGCCCAATCCTAGGATGTTGCTTAACGCGATATATCGCGATCTTCAGGCGAGCGAAGCTAGCTTCTATGCCTTACGCTTTTCTACACACAATATTGGTGACGTGATGGCGCGCTATCGCCAACAGCGGCAACAGCTGGAAGACTACTTTGCGCAGACACTGTCATTGCCAGGCAATGGTTATCGAGAACACACACGGCTTCTTAATCAACTTGGGCAGCTGACCACCATGATGACATTGGGGATGATGGCGGTTGGTGCGACGGTTCTGCTGCTTATCGCGCATGACGCGAAACGTTACTACAAACTCGCCCGAGAGGATCAACTGACTGGCCTGAATAATCGACATTGGCTGTTTGATGCCTTGAACCACCGCTTTGCGACCTCGACAGAAGGGGTGGCGATTTTAGTGATCGATTTGGATGGTTTTAAGGCGATAAACGATACGCATGGGCATGATGTGGGTGATGTGTTTTTGCGCACACTGGCAAAGCGCTTTGCTGATGAACTCCCTAGTCATGCCGTTATCGCGCGATTAGGTGGCGATGAATTTGCGGCGATAATTCCCTATCAAGAGGCAAATATGCCTGGTGAGATAGCGACGACACTGGTCAACATTGCGCAGCGACAATCGGTATTGCTTGGCCACCGGTGCAAAGTGTCAGCCAGTATTGGCCTGGCATTCGGGCAAAATAACATCAGTGGTGAAAGGCTACTGAGGTATGCGGATACGGCGATGTATGCGGCAAAACATGGCGGTAAAAACCAATATCGTGTTTACCATGACGCGATGCAAGCATCTAACCACCGACTGCACAGTCGTGGCGCGCGTCGACCAGCGCTGGAGAGCGACGACAGCAATGAAACACAGACTGATCAGGGGGATGCGTTTAAGGTTTCGCTCGCGACAATCCGCCAAATCAGTAAACCTAATGCGCGTGAATGACACTATCGCGAGCGTTAATAGGTGGGTGACGTGAAATGGGCAGGCAATTCTGCCCATTGTGGTAACTGGCGCCGTTTTATTGTTGCGTCGCCGCTTTCATTTCATGGACAAACTGCGTGAGCGTATGGAGCATCGTAGGTACATCATGTTGATGGTGCTCGATGATCTTCACCACCGCCGAGCCAGAAATGGCGCCTGCCGCCCCGGCGCTAATTGCCGCTTTGACTTGCTCAGGGGTCGAGATGCCAAAGCCAAGCAGCGGACGCGGTGCTTCATGATGATGCAAGGTGCCGAGTAAATGCTCAACCGGAGCCCCTGCTTTGGCTTCTGCCCCTGTGACGCCGGCGCGCGACACCAGATAGGTATAGCCACGACCGAGCTCCGCCACCTTAGCTAAGGTTGCATCGTCTGCGTTGGGTGGCGCAATAAAAATCGGATCAATACCATGCGCTAGCGCTTGTTCGCGAAATGGCGCAGATTCAGCAATTGGCACATCTGCCACGAGCACCGAATCGACACCCACTTCCGCACACCGGCGGTAAAAAGCGTCAACACCACGTGCGTAGACGAGGTTAGCGTACATCAGCAGCCCAATCGGCACGTTAGGGTGTTTTTCGCGTATCGCTGCCAACATTTCAAAGCAGGTATCGGGGGTAGTGCCAGCCGATCTTGCTCTAATGGTTGCATCCTGAATGGTCGGGCCATCAGCCAATGGGTCGGAAAACGGCATGCCAAGCTCCAGCGCGTCGGCACCGCCCTCAACCAAGGCATCGACCACGGCGAGTGATTGTTCTGGATTTGGATCCCCCAAGGTGACAAAAGGAACAAAGGCACCTTGCTGTTTGGCATCCAGATTTGCGAACATCGCTTGATATCGAGTTGATGATGCCATCATGACAGCTCTCCTTTGCCTTCTAAAATGTCATATACAGTAAAGATATCTTTATCACCACGTCCGGATAGATTGACCACCAAAAGCTGCTCTTTTTCAGGATCAGCGGCAATCATTTTTTGGGCTTGAGCCAGTGCATGGGCAGATTCTAGCGCGGGAATAATACCTTCGTTGCGCGCAAGAGCTTGAAACGCTTCTAAGGCTTCATCGTCGGTGACCGCCGGATATTCGGCGCGACCAATGGCGTTAAGGTGCGCATGCTGTGGCCCCACAGACGGGAAGTCCAATCCGGCTGAGACTGAATACGACTCTTCCACTTGACCATATTCATCTTGCATCAATGGGGATTTCATACCGAAGAAAATACCGGGTTTGCCGTGCTTTAAGGGCGCGCCGTGTTGATCGGTATCGAGTCCTTTGCCCGCGGGCTCAACACCAATTAAACGCACGTCTTTGTCATCGATAAAGTCAGCAAACATGCCAATGGCGTTTGAGCCACCGCCCACACAGGCGATTACCGCATCCGGTAAGCGACCTTCTACCTGCTGAATTTGCGCACGGGTTTCCTCACCAATAATACGCTGAAATTCGCGCACAATGGTCGGGAAGGGGTGCGGGCCCGCTGCGGTACCGAGCAAATAGTGGGCGGTATCATAGTTGGCTGACCAGTCGCGCATCGCTTCGTTACATGCATCTTTTAACGTGGCAGAGCCCGCATGTACTGGAATCACAGTGGCACCCATCAGCTTCATTCGAAACACATTAGGACTTTGGCGCTCAACGTCTTTGGCCCCCATGTAAATGCGGCATTTCAGCCCCAGTAGCGCACACGCCAGTGCGGTCGCCACACCGTGTTGGCCGGCTCCGGTTTCGGCAATGATCTCTGACTTGCCCATACGCTGGGCAAGCATCGCTTGGCCCAGTACTTGGTTGGTTTTGTGCGCCCCGCCGTGCAGCAAGTCCTCGCGCTTAAGATACAGCTTGGTGTTCGTCCCCTTGGTGAGGTTACGACAAAGCGTCAACGCGGTGGGTCGTCCGGCATACTCTTGCAGCAGGCGGATAAAATCGTCTTTAAATTTCGGGTCGTCTTGGGCATCAATAAACGCCTGTTCGAGCTGATCAAGCGCAGGCACTAGAATTTGGGGCACATACTGACCACCAAATTCGCCAAAATACGGGTTAAGCTTGCTCATAATTATCCTTTTACGTCTTTAACTGGGGCCGAGATACGTTGACTGTCTTGGCGACATCTATCCTCTCAGCTAAATTATCTCGGGAAATCAACCATCTCGGAAAATCAACTATCTCGAAAAATCAATAGCGGCGAAGGGCGCGGAACGCCGCTTGTAACTTGTTGGCATCTTTCACGCCGGGCGCATGCTCGACGCCGGAGTTAAAATCCAGCCCAAGGCACCCTTGTTCAGCCGCTTTGGCCGCATTCTCGGGGGTGAGCCCGCCGGCAATCATGACTTTGTCTTTGGCGGTTTTAGGGATCAGGTGCCAATCAAAGGTTTTACCCGTGCCGCCAGATTGTTGGCCGACTCGGCTGTCGATAAGGTGGCGGTCAGCATTCACACCGTCTAAAGCCGGTGCGACATCAGAGACACCGTGCGCTTTCCAAATTTCACAGTGCACAGGGAGCTTCTCACGCAATGCTTGTAGATACGCTGCGTCTTCATCACCATGCAGTTGCACCGCGTGAAGGCTGAGCTGTTGTGCGTACTCAGCCACGGTATCTAGCGCATGATTTTGGAACACGCCCACATAGCGCAGCGGCGCGCCTTGCTGGACGCGCTCGGCCACGGCGGGTGTGACAGCACGCGGCGAGTGCTCAACAAAAATAAGTCCGCCGTAGACAGCGCCAGCGTTATAGGCGGCGAGGGCATCGTCGGCGGTAGTAAGCCCACAGACTTTATTTTCTCCCAAGATCACTTTACGTAGCGCGAGGGTAAGATCGGGCTCTGCCATTAATGCACTGCCAATTAAAAAGCCATCCGCGTGGTGGGCAAGATCGCGCACATGACGGTGGCTATGAATACCACTTTCTGAAATCACGATCGCTTTTTCGCCCACTTGTGGTGCTAAACGTTTGGTGCGATCGCGATCGATGCTTAAATCACGCAAATTCCGGTTGTTAATGCCAATCACCACCGCCCCTAAGGCATTGGCACGTGCGAGCTCGTCTTCGGTGCTCACTTCGGTAAGCACGCCCAGCTTTAGCGACTCGGCTAAATCGGCCAGCTCGCGGTATTCGGCGTCGTCGAGTACTGACAGCATCAATAAGATCGCATCGGCTTGATAATGACGCGCGAGGTAAACCTGATAAGGGTCGATAATAAAATCTTTGCAAAGCACAGGCGCATCGACTTGTTCGCGCACGATCGGCAAGAAGTCAAAACTGCCCTGAAAGTGGTCCTCGTCCGTCAGGACTGAAATGGCCGCGGCAAAGGGTCGGTAGGCACGGGCAATACTGGCTGGATCGAAGTCTTCTCGAATCAACCCTTTTGAAGGTGAGGCTTTTTTGCACTCCAAGATAAACTGTGAGCCCGGCGCGGCCAGTGCAGCACGAAAGTCACGATCACTGGGCGTCAGTTGGTCGATAAAGCTGTCCAGCGGCTGAGTGCGCTTACGCGCGGCCACCCAGCGTTTTTTGTCATCGACAATGCGGCCTAAAATAGTGTCGTTGAGGGCTGAGGTGGTCATACTGCGCTCCTTTGTGCTAACGCTTGCATGATGGTGTAAGGCTTGCCCGACGCCATCACGTCCAAGGCCTGTTGTGTGTTTGCTTTCAAGTCTTCTTGTCCGAATAAGCGTAGCAATAGTGCCACATTGACAGCTACTGCCGCTTGCTGGGCGTCTGTGCCTTTACCTTGCAAAATCGCGCTGATCATCGCTCGGTTCTGCTCCGGCGTGCCCCCAGCAATGCTATCCAGCGGATATTGAGATACACCAAAATCGCTAGGGGTTAAGGTGTAATGCTCGATGTGGGTCGGGGTGATTTCTGCCACCGTTGTGGGGCCGTGGATAGCCACTTCATCCAGACCGTCACCGTGAACCACGGCCGCGCGTGTCATATTGAGGTTTTGCATGGTTTGTGCAATTGGCGCAACTAAGGCTTGGTCGTACACGCCCATCAGCTCAATGCGAGGTTTCGCTGGGTTAATTAACGGCCCAAGCAGATTAAAGATGGTGCGTGTTTTCATTGCTTGGCGTACGGGCATCGCGTGTCGTACGCCAGTGTGATATTGCGGCGCGAATAAAAAGCAAACGCCCAGATTATCCAAGGCCTCGCGGGCGTGGTCGGCAGGCATCGCCAAATCAATGCCAAAGGCGGCGAGTAAATCCGATGAGCCCGATTTGCTCGACACCCCGCGGTTACCGTGTTTGGCCACTTTAACGCCACAGGCGGCGGCGACAAAGGCGGCCGTGGTTGAAATATTAATGGTGTTCGCGCCATCGCCTCCCGTCCCAACGATATCGGCAAACGGATAACTGGGGCGGGGGAAAGGTTCGGCGTTGTCGGTGAGTGCTTTTGCTGCGCCCGCGATTTCTTCAGGCGTTTCCCCTTTAATCTTCAATGCGGTTAACGCAGCCGCTAATCGTGCTGGCTCGAGTTCACCCTGAATGATCGCACTAAACAGCTGCTCGCTTTGTGCTTGGCTGAGTGACTGTTGTTGGTAGAGCGTCTCTAGTAGTTGATCCATCACTGTACTTAACCTCGGTATTTGTCTGTTCGAGCTCCGTGCTTATCTGGCACGTGTTGTTGTTAGCGCTGATGTTGTTGTTAGCACTGATAGTAGCCACTCGCCCAATCGATAGTGTGGGTGAGCAGAGCTGCGCCTTGTGCGGTCAAAATGGACTCTGGATGGAATTGATAACCGACCACATAGTCGGTATTGCTCACCACCGCCATTACTTTTTGATCGTCGCCATCAAACACGGTGGCGATGACATCCAAGCTGGCAGGCACTTCAGTCGCCACCAGTGAGTGGTAACGGGCCACGGTGAGTGGGGATGCCAATGGGCCAAATACCGCATGCTGTTGGTGATGCATGGCCGAAGCCTTGCCGTGCATGATGGTGCCAGCACCGGCGACTGTGCCGCCGTAGGCTTCGACGATCGCTTGCTGACCTAGGCAAATCCCCAGCATTGGCACTTGGCCGCGCAGTTTTTCAATCAATGCGGGCATACAGCCAGCGTCAGCCGGCGCGCCAGGGCCGGGCGAGAGCACTAGCAGTGGTTGGGGCAGGGTTCGAATGTGGCGAGCAATCGCCTCGGCCTCTAAATGATTGCGGAACACCGTGACCGGGTAACCCAGTGCGCGAAATTGGTCCACCAAGTTATAGGTAAAGGAGTCCATGTTATCGAGCAGGACGATGTCCATTAGCGGGGTACTCATGATTGGCCTCCTTGGTGGGCGGTTTGAATCGCATGGATCACCGCTTGTGCTTTGCCGCGGGTTTCGTCCGCTTCGGCTTGAGGGTCAGAATCAAACACTACACCCGCGCCGGCTTGCACGGTGGCAACGCCGTTTTCAACGTAGGCAGAGCGGATCACAATACAGGTATCCATCTCACCCGAACCGGTAAAATAGCCCACGGCCCCGCCATAACTGCCGCGTCGGCACTGTTCGGTGTCACGGATAAGCTGCATCGCGCGAAGCTTGGGCGCACCGGTGAGCGTGCCCATATTCATACAGGCTTGGTACGCATGCAGCGCGTCTAGATCGGGTTTCAGCTGACCCACCACCCGAGAAACTAAATGCATGACGTGGCTGTAGCGGTCGACTTTGAGCAAGTCGGCGACATGGCGGCTGCCGGGCGCGCTAATTCTCGCCACATCGTTGCGGGCCAAATCGACCAGCATCATGTGCTCGGCATTTTCTTTTTCATCATTGCGCAGCTCAAGCTCAATGCGGCTATCTAAGTCGTGATCAATGTCGCCTTGGGCGGTTTTTCCCCGTCGGCGCGTACCCGCGATGGGATAAATCTCCACCTGATTAGTCGATTGAGTATATTTGAGGGCGCTTTCCGGCGAGGCGCCAAACAAGCTAAATTCGCTATCACGCAGATAAAACATATACGGGCTAGGGTTGCCACGCTTCAACGCTCGATAAGCATTGAGCGGCGAGGGACAGGCGAGGGTAAAGCGGCGCGATGGCACCACTTGAAACACATCTCCGGCAATCACGTGCTTTTTCAGCGCGTCAACTTGCTGACAAAAGTCTGAATCAGAGACGGAAACCGCAACGCTGTGATCGGTCACCACGGGCGCTTCTGGAAGCGGCGCAGGCGATAAGCAGGCTTCTTTGATGCTCTGCAAGCGACGCGATAAATCCACATAGTGGGCGCGGGCGTTATCACCACCAAATAAGGTGCCTTGTAGGCGCGCTTGGCGGTGCTGGTGGTCAATCACCAGTAAGCTTTCCGCGACATAAAACAGGTAGTCGGGGCAGTGCTCGGTGCCGTCCACCTCGGGCAGCGTTTCAGTGCTGGCCACCAAATCATAGGCAAAAAGGCCACCGATAAAGAGCGCATCGTCCGGTTGATTATCCAACGCGATACTTTGTTTGATGACACGCAGGGCATCAAACACCGACGCTTGGCGCAGACGGGCGTCTTCATCCAACAGCGCGCCATTGTCGTTGGGATGGCGGAACGTCAAGGTCAGGGAGGGAAAGTCTCCATCGTCGGCCTGCTCTAACTTACAGGCAAGGGCTTTCAGCGCTGCGATCTGGGCGATGCTCTCCAGCAAATGGCTGCCATTATGGGTGAGCGCTTGTAAGGTAACGCGCTGCCCGCGGCACTCAATGCGCACGGCGGCATCGACCAGCATCAGGCTTTTAAGGTTACGTTTGGAGTCAATCTCTGCCGACTCCAACAGCATGCTGTAAGGCTTATCTTGGCACACGGCGGCATACAACTCGGTCGGGTCGGCGACATAAGGCACCGAAAGTTGGAGCGTATCAAGCTCGCCATGTTGGGGATCATGAGTGTTCACAGCTTTCTCCCTGCCGCTTGCACAAAGGGGGTGAGTTCTTGCATCAGCTGCGCGAACATATCGCCGGTTAACGCTTGGTGGCCGTCTGACAGTGCTTCGCTCGGGTTTAGGTGGCTTTCCACAATGATGCCATCCGCGCCCACGGCCGCCGCGGCGCGTGATAGTGGCGTCACCAGCTCTCGCACGCCGGTACCATGGCTTGGGTCGACCAACACAGGCAAATGGCTGCGCTGCTTCATCAAGGCCACGGCATTCAAATCCAAGGTGTTACGTGTGGCGGTTTCGTAAGTACGAATACCGCGTTCACATAAAATCACATTGGGGTTACCTGCATCGACAACATATTCCGCCGCCAGCAAACACTCTTCGATAGTGGCGGAAAGCCCACGTTTTAACAAGACAGGTTTGCCGGTTTCGCCTACCGCTTTGAGTAAGCCATAGTTTTGCATGTTACGCGCGCCAATTTGCAGGCAATCAATGTACTCGCACACGGCGTCGACTTGGCTAATTTCCATTACTTCTGACACGGTTGGCATGCCAGTCAGGTCACTGGCTTGTTTGAGCAGCTTTAGCCCCTCAATCCCCATGCCTTGGAAATCATAAGGACTAGTGCGTGGTTTAAAGGCGCCGCCCCGTAACACACGTGCGCCGTGCGTTTTGACTCGCTCCGCCACGGACAATAGTTGTTGTTCGGATTCCACCGAGCAGGGGCCTGCCATAACCACGAAGTGTTGACCGCCCACGGGTACATTGCCGATATGCACCACGCTGTCATGCGGCTGTACATCACGGCTCACACGTTTGTACTTGGTTAAAATCGGTTTGACTTCCTCAACCAGCGGGTTGGCCTCAAAATGGCATTGTTGCAGCACACGTTCATCACCCAGCGCGCCCAATACAATGCGTTCCACTCCCGGCATATAAAGCGGTTTTAAACCGCATTGCTCGATTTTATTGAGGAGGGCTTTGGCATCCTGCTCGGTGGCTTGGGGCTTAAGTACAATAATCATCAAATATCCTTTTAAACTATGGTTGCCAGTTACCGTGGCTGAATGCGTGGTGGCACGATAACGCGTGATGGCAAAACTGAGAGACAAAAACGCCCGCATCAGTGGCGGGCGTTGTGAATAGGATGGCTGTCTATACAGCGCGTCACACCGCCCGTGAGGAGCCGTGCCACCAAATAAGCGCAACAGAGGTCATGGATGTCGCCAATACACTCACGGCCTGTTCGGCAGTGGGTGCAGTGTGAATCGAATGTGATCTAGACGCGGCGTTGAAATACATGCTGCGAGACTCCGTTGTGACTGTTACCCTTAGCGCCATATCGCTCCCCGAGACTGAGAAGTGGTGCGCGTTAACTTGTGTACTAGTAAACTGATATTTTGCTTCTGTGTCAACGGGTAAATCGAAAAGAATGCAGAAAATGTGCGGACTAAACACACGATAATAAAGAGCAAAGATATTCACCGTGCTCGCGAGCGCTGGTCAACTTAGCGCATTCACATCGACTGAGCCCGCATGGCGCGTACTCAGCCTCAGGCTGATATGGCGCAAACCGACAGTGCCAAGGCGCGAGTACATTAAGGAAACCCGGTACACCATGATCATTGATTTACATAGCCATACCACTGCCTCCGACGGCCGCTTATCGCCAAAAGACTTGGTGCAGCGCGCGGTCGAGCGTCGCGTGGGCGTGTTGGCGATTACCGACCACGACACCACCGCTGGGCTGGTGGAGGCGCAAGCAGAAATTGACCATCAAAACTTGCCCCTTACGCTGGTCAACGGCATTGAGGTTTCAACCTTGTGGCAGAACTTTGATATCCACATTGTAGGGTTAAATGTCGACCCCCAGCACCCGGCGTTAATCGCATTGATTGCGGAGCAAGCTGAGCGACGCCAACAACGTGCTGAGCTGATTGCTGAGCGGTTAGAGCGCTCGCACTACACAGGTGCGCTCGCAGGTGCGCGCGAACTGGCTGGCGATGCGCCGCTCACCCGTGCCCATTTTGCGCGCTGGTTGGTGGAGCAAGGTCACGCGAAAACCATGCAAGCCTGTTTTAAGCGCTTTTTAACCCGAGGGAACACCGGCTATGCACCACCGAACTGGTGCTCGATTGCAGAGGCCGTTGAAGCGATCCATGAGGCTGGGGGACAAGCGGTGCTTGCTCATCCGGGGCGATACAAACTCAAAGCCAAGTGGCTGAAACGATTACTGGCTACGTTTTCTGACGCCAATGGCGATGCTATCGAAGTCGCTCTTCCTCAGCAGTCTCAACAAGAGCGTCGTTTGCTGGCCGATTACGCGCGCGATTATGGCTTGCTGGCCTCGCTGGGGTCGGATTTTCATTATCCTTCGCCGTGGACAGAGCTGGGCCGCAATTTATGGCTGCCGAAGGACAGTCAGCCGGTTTGGTGTGACTGGACGTGGTTAGAGGCGGCTGAACAAAAATGGCAATCAGTAAATCAACTAGATAGCGACAAGCCAGACGCGTTACAATAACGAAATACGTTATATTGATAGCGATAAGGATTATCCGGCGCGCAGACCATTCACGCTGGATTTGCGGTGCGCATCCCCACGGGGTCAAGCTACAGCAGGAGGAACCATGAGTCAGTTTTTTTATGTCCACCCAGAGAACCCGCAAGCGCGGCTGATCAAACAAGCGGTGGAAATTGTCCGAAACGGTGGAGTAATCATTTATCCGACCGATTCGGGCTATGCGCTTGGCTGTCAGCTTGAGAACAAACAAGCGTTAGAGCGTATTTGCCGTATTCGCGAGCTCGATAAAGATCATAACTTCACCTTGTTGTGTCGCGATCTGTCTGAGTTATCACTGTACGCACGGGTCGATAACGTTGCATTTCGCTTGATCCGCAACAACACACCTGGCGCGTATACGTTTATTTTCAAAGCGACCAAAGAAGTGCCAAAACGGTTGATGAATCCAAAACGGAAAACCATTGGCATTCGCGTACCGGATAACCAAATCGCCCTGGATTTGCTCGAGGCGCTGGGTGAGCCGCTAATGTCGACCTCACTGATTTTACCGGGTAACGACTTTACCGAATCCGATCCCGAAGCAATTCGTGATCAGTTAGAGCACAGTGTGGATTTGATTATGCACGGTGGTGTATTAGGTGAGCACCCCACCACAGTGGTTGATTTCAGTGAAGGCATGCCTGAGGTTCGCCGTCACGGGAGTGGTGATCCCGCCCCGTTTGATTAATGTCTGACTGTGGGTGAACCAACGCACAGTGTCGCGCGTAATTACTCATGCAATGTTCTTGTTCTGATGTTGCGTCAACCTGTGGTTGACCTTCCATTCCCGCCCAGCCACCTTGCTGGGCGTTTTTTTGTCCAGGTGTTTTGCGATTGACTCAGCCACAACAGCTGATATGCCGTGAACGCGTGAAACTGTTTCTCTATCTCTACGCTTATTGGTATCATTAACGGCTGGCTAACTCATTATCGTTAGCTCTTATGCCAATCGTGACAGTGATGACGCCTGTGAAGGCGACAGTAAGGTAAAAAACATGAGCGAAAAATTACAGAAGGTGCTAGCGCGTGCTGGCGTAGGTTCACGCCGCGAAATGGAAGGATACATTCAAGCCGGCCGGGTGAGTGTTAATGGTGCCGTCGCCAAACTGGGTGACCGCCTTGATGATCCCAGTGCATTGGTGCGTGTTGATGGTCATGCGGTGCAGCTTAATGCGCCTTCTGAGTCTGTGTGTCGCGTTCTTGCATACAACAAGCCAGAGGGTGAACTGTGTACGCGAAGCGACCCAGAGGGGCGTCGTACGGTATTCGATCGCTTGCCCAAATTGAAAGATGCGCGCTGGGTAGCGGTTGGCCGTTTGGATGCCAATACCTCAGGCTTAATGCTGTTCACTACCGACGGTGAACTAGCGAATCGTTTGATGCACCCAAGCCGCCAAGTGCAACGTGAGTACATGGTGCGTGTGTTTGGTGACGTGAACGAAGATATGGTGAAAAACCTTGTTCACGGCGTAGAACTAGACGATGGCGTGGCGCGCTTTGAAGATGTCGTTTATGCGGGCGGCGAGGGGATGAATCACACTTTCTATGTGGTGATTACTGAAGGGCGCAACCGTGAAGTGCGTCGTTTGTGGGAAACCCAAGGTGTGACCGTAAGCCGTTTGAAGCGTGTGCGTTACGGCGATATCTATCTTGAAAAAGATCTGCCGCGTGGTGGTTGGCGTGAGATGGATCTGAAAGAAGTGAATTATCTGCGCGAAATGGTAGAGATGAAGCCAGAGTCGCAAACGGTTATCACGCCAGATGATCAAAAGCGTAAAAAGTCGCGCCAGAAGATCCGTCGTGCAGTACGCCGTTACGAAGAGCGTATCGATAGCAATGATAAGCCGAAGAAAACCCGTCAGGCTCGTCGGGGTAACGCACCTGCGGCAGGACCGAAAGGCGGAAGCCCGAAAAAGGGCAATCAGCGCTCGGGCGCGCCGCGTGGTAAAGGCAAACCAAGAACGCGTAAGTAAGTCTGCGTGATGTTCGCTAAAGCCCGGCCATGTGCCGGGCTTTCTATTTCTGTGTGACGCTCTAACTCGTCGCGCTCACTATAACAGTTGCAGCCTTATTATCTGTCGTATCGGTTGGCCTCTTTCACTTCAGTTATGATAATGATTATTGTTTGTGTTATCTTGGAGTTTATTTACAATTTTGTCGATAAAAGGATGTGATGACAACGGCATTAGCACCAGAGCAAACCGCACGCTTTGATCGTATCGAGCGGGTTCTAGACTTTATCCACGCAAACCTTGACCAACCGCTTTCTGTCAGTGAGTTGGCCGCTCACAGCTGCTGGTCTCGCTGGCAATTGCAGCGCGTGTTCTCGGAACAAACGGGCGTGAGTGTGGCGTATTATGTGCGTGAACTCAGACTTAGCTATGCCGCCAAACA
This sequence comes from Salinivibrio sp. IB868, assembly GCF_001995655.1. NCBI lineage: Bacteria > Pseudomonadati > Pseudomonadota > Gammaproteobacteria > Vibrionales > Vibrionaceae > Salinivibrio > Salinivibrio sp. IB868. The sequence continues at coordinate 444,381 of NZ_MUEW01000001.1, read as the reverse complement.
GTTGCTCTCTCGGTCCGATAGAGTGATTGATATCGCGCTGTCGTTTGGGTTTACCTCAGAGGCGAATTTTTCCCGCGCATTTCGTCAGCAGTTCGGGGTGAGTCCTCGTACGTATCGCCAGCGGGGGGTGATGGATGGTATTCGAACACCACTGCATATTACGACACTGGCGACTCCCAATCCGTCTTGGCTGTCGGTGCACATTCAAACGCGATCATCGATCACGCTGGTGGGGCAGACGTCGCCTATATTAGGCTTGTTTGCACCTGAGCCTGATTTTACTGACGTGGTGCCTAAGCTGTGGCGTGATGCGCACGAGGCTGGGTTGATTGATGTTGGTCAGCCAAGCATTGGTGCGATTGATGTGGCCAGCGCTGATACACTTCAAACCCCGTTACCCTACCTCGCCGGTCAGCAGCGAGATGCGCCGTCAAGCCTATCTTTAGCCACGTGGACGGTGCCAGAGGCGACCTATGCGGTGATTACGCATTTGGGGCCCGTGAGTGAACTGCCTAAGACCTTGCATACCTTTATCTATCATTGGTTGCCTGCCTCAGGGTACCGATGCACGGATGGTATCGAGCTTGAAGTCTATCCGCCTGGATATCAACCAGAAGCCGATGACGCGGTAATGACGTACTGGATCCCGCTGGATTGTCACCATCATGCACCAAAATGAACAGTATTCACCATGCACACCTTTAAAATGCGAATGATTCCGTTTTACGTTTAATTTGCATTGAGAGGAAAATCATCATGGATATGGGTTGTGCACGCGTGCAGCAGGTTGCCAGATGGCGACTGTCCCCGTTAGCGATGGCGGTTATGGGGAGCTTGATGCTGCCATCAGCTTATGCCGAGTCGCAACACGCCGAGATGGAAACCATACAAGTCTTAGGCGACACCTACCGCAATACGGCCACGAAAACAGTACTGGCACCAGAAGAAACGCCTCAAGCGGTCACTGTCATCGACCGAGAGGCCATCGAACAGCGTCAAGCCAGTTCATTGAGTGAAGTGGTACGTTACACACCGGGTGTAAATACTGAGCTGCGGGGTGGGGCCGTCACGCGACTCGATCTCTTTAATATTCGTGGTTTTATCAACTATCAGAACTTTTTTGATGGTCTCGCGGTACCTTACAACACCTGGAATTTACAGCCACAAATCGATCCGATTGCGATTGAACAAGTGGAAGTGTTCAAAGGGCCGACGTCGGTGTTATACGGGAATATTCCACCGGGTGGGATGGTGAATATGATCGCCAAGACACCGCAACAAGAGGCGGCGCACCGTGTGACGATGAGCACCGACTCTGATGCGCTGCGTGAAGTGTCTGTTGACAGTACTGGTGCGATTTCTGACACCCCATTGGCGTACCGGATGGTGGCGCTGGCACGACAAAAAGATGGCCAAGCGGGCGATTCAGAAGAAGAGCGCTATGTCGTCGCCCCATCGCTAGATTGGCGGGTGTCGCCAGATACGTTGGTGAACCTTAATCTTTATTACCAAGCGGATCCAGCGGCGGGTATTTATACCTCATTGCCGGCCAACGGCTCGGTATTGCATAGTGACCAAGGCAGCCTTTCTAGCGATAGCTTTTCCGGTGACAACAACTGGAATACTTATGATCGTGAGTTTCTGATGCTGGGTTACAAGGTGCAGCACCAGCTCTCATCAAACTGGTCGTTACTGCACTCGGCACGCTACACAGATGCTGATTTGCTGCAAAAAAACATGTATCACCAAAAAAGCGATGACGGCCGCCACTATCCGCGAAACGCTTACTTAACCGATGAAACAATGGCGGCTTGGGTGGTCGATACACAGCTTTCTGGTGATTTGAACTGGGGGTCGGCACAGCACTACACCTTGTTCGGTATTGATTATCAAGATATGTCTTCCGACGTTGACTATGACGATACTTTGGCGAATGTGGTGCCGGATATTGATATTTTCGATCCCGATAATAACCAGGTTAACCCCGACTCACTCAGTTTTGCTTACCAAGAAGACCATGATATTGAAGTGACACAGACTGGCCTCTATGCCCAAGATCAGATCTTGTGGAACCAATGGGTGTTGCTCGCTGGGGCACGTTACGACGAGTACGAGTTAAAAGATGACAAGCAAACCTTAAGTAGTGCCTCAGAGAAAAACATTCGTCACTATAATCTGGCATTCCGTGCCGGTGCGATGTACCAGTTTGACAACGGCATTTCCCCTTATCTGAGTTACTCAGAAAGCTTTGAACCAACCGATATGGATAATCGGGGTAATGTGTTTGACCCTTCCACGGGTAAACAATGGGAAACCGGCCTCAAGTACTTGTCACTAGACGGTAGCACGGGCGTCAACGTGGCGTTGTTCGAGCTTAAAAAGCAAGACGCGCTGGTGAATGATCCCAACGACTCATACGCGAAAATTCAAACCGGTGAAATCCGCTCTCGTGGAATAGAGGTTGAGTTTAATCATGCACTTAGTGTAGAGACGGATGTGGCCTTAACTTATGGCTATATTGATATGGAGATCACGGATGACCCTAACCTAGAGGGCAAGACCCCAGTTTGGGTGCCAGAGCAGACTGCCAGTGCGTGGCTGAATCACCAGGTCAGTGCGGGGACACGCGTGAGTTTAGGCGCACGGTATGTGGGTGAGTCACAGGGTAACGCCACCAATACCTTTACGGTGCCCGACTATACGGTGTTTGATACCGCGATTAGTTACGATCTTTCGCAAGCATCACCGTCGCTATCAGGCGCAAAATTGTCCCTATCTGCGACAAACTTGTTCGATAAAACCACTTACAGCTGTTTTGATGAATTGAACTGTTGGTATGGGGACGAACGCAACATCAAAGCCAAACTCAGCATCGATTTTTAAATCGGTTTGCTAAAACGAGCGCCCCCAGCCATGGGGGCGCAATGCTTAGCGCTTAGGTTGTGCATCAATACACTGGCCGTGCTCGCCAATACCTTCTGGGGCCATCAAATACAGGTAAAGTGGCATAATATCGAGAGGCGTTTTGAGCGTGTCAGGGTCTTCTCCTGGGAAAGCGCTCGCGCGCATACTCGTGCGGGTACCGCCTGGGTTGATGGCGTTGACTCGTACCTTGGTATCAGACATTTCATCCGCCAGCACTTGCATCATGCCTTCGGTCGCGAACTTAGAAATCGCATAGCTGCCCCAATAAGCACGCCCTTGGTGGCCGACAGTCGATGTGGTAAACACCACGCGAGCATCGTCAGACTTTTTCAATAATGGCAGCAGGGCTTGCGTCATGAGCATGGTGGCTTTGACATTCACCTGCATCACATCGTCATGAGATTTTTCATCAATCTGATCGAACGGGCTCAGCACACCGAGCAAGCCAGCATTATGCAGTACGCCGTCTAAGCGCCCGAACTGTTGTTCAATGGTGTCTGCCATATCCAAATAATGCTGACGCGTGGCACCCAGCATATCCAATGGGATAATCGCTGGTTGTGGCGCGCCCAAAGCATCGATTTCATCGTATACTGCTTCAAGTTTTTTCACGGTGCGGCCGAGAAGGATGACGGTAGCGCCTTTCTCTGCATAGCTAAGTGCGGCTTGGCGGCCAATGCCAGCGCCCGCACCGGTCACCAAAATCACACGCCCGTCAAGCGCGTTTGAGCTTACTTGGTAGTCCACGATATAAATCCTTATTTATTGTTAAACGTAGATTATTGTAAGGTTGCGGGTAAGGTGTGACAACCAAGTGCGTGATGTACGGTTAACGGCATTGCCAACATAGCGACAAAAAAGAGGATACAACATTGGATTTCATTGCGGATTATGGGCTTTTTCTGGCAAAAGTCGTCACCTTCTTATTAGCGGCATTTGTATTGGTCGCTTTAGTGCGCGCCGCGAGCGACAAAGGGGGGCAAAAAGGTAGCCTAAAGCTCACTGACTTAACTGAGCGGTTTAAGCATTATCGTCAATCGCTAGAGCAGCACTTGTACAATGAATCGTCGTTAAAAGCGCGAGAGAAAGACGAGAAAAAAGCCAAGAAGAAAGAAGAAAAGGCGCAAAAAGCCGCAGCCAAAAAGCAAAATGAGCCATCGGCTCAACGGGATCCACAATTGTTTGTGATCCACTTTAAAGGCAGCATCGATGCCCGCGAAGTGGAGGCGTTGCGAGAAGAAGTCACGGCGATTTTGTCGGTAGCAACCGAACAGGACGAAGTCTTGGTCAACGTCGAGAGTGGCGGCGGTATGGTGCATGGCTACGGCCTAGCGGCGTCTCAGCTGGCACGCTTCCGTCAAGCAGGCGTGCCCTTAACCGTGGCGGTTGATAAAGTGGCCGCAAGCGGCGGGTATATGATGGCATGCGTCGCGGATAAGTTGATTGCAGCGCCGTTTGCGATCATTGGCTCGATTGGGGTGATTGCCCAGCTGCCCAACTTCAACAAGTTGCTTAAGAAGAACGATATTGAATTTGAGCAGCTGACCGCCGGTGAATTTAAGCGCACGCTAACCATGTTTGGTGAAAATACTGACAAAGCGCGCGAGAAGTTCAAAACGGAACTGGAAGAAACCCATGGCCTGTTCAAGGCGTTTATCAGCGAATACCGCCCGTCTCTTAATGTCGATAAGGTTGCCACCGGTGAACACTGGTTTGGTAACCAAGCATTGGATCTGGGATTGATTGATGAGGTCTGTACCAGCGACGAGTATTTGTTCCAGGCGGCGAATAACGAGCGAAAAGTGCTGTCGGTGTCTTACCATCAGCGTAAAAACATTGCTGAAAAGCTTGCTGGCGCATCCGCGGAGGTGGCAGATCGTGTGCTGCTAAAATGGATTAGTCGTGGTCAGCGTCCGTTGGTTTAACTCACTCCCCGAGTGCTGCCTGTTAGCGTTGGGCGATAAACAACGGAAGAAAATAGCGGTAACAGGCGCACGATAATGAGCGAAATAGCCATAATAATGTGAGCCAAGCCAAAGATTACCGCATCCATTTAGCTATTTTGCGTGCGGCAATGGTAATGATTAGCGCGTTTTTGCCGGAAACCGGCATGAAGAACAATCGGGATATTACCATCACAATTGCTTAACAATTGTGGAAGGGACGAGCAATCAGCGTGTTTTGCTGCGAATTTAGTTGATATTCGGCTAGACTCGCTCAATATTGTAAACAGATAGCGGCACTCCGGCATGGAAGTGCAACGCAACGAATTTTCGACAGTTTTAGCGCAAAGGGCGTCAATTAGGTCATTATGGGCAAATCTCTCGTCATCGTGGAGTCCCCAGCAAAGGCGAAAACGATCAATAAATATCTCGGCAAAGACTTCGTGGTGAAGTCGAGTGTCGGACATGTTCGTGACTTGCCAACTGGAGCGACGCAAGGCGGTAAAAAGGCCGCACCTGTGTCCACGAAAGGGCTCAGCGCCGAAGAAAAAGCGCGAATTAAAAAAGAAAAAGAACAGAAGGCGCTCATCAACAAGATGGGCGTTGATCCTTACAATGGCTGGCAAGCAAAATACCAAGTGTTGCCCGGTAAGGAAAAAGTCGTCGCCGAGCTTAAGTCACTGGCTGAGAAAGCCGACAACGTTTATCTCGCAACGGATTTGGACCGCGAAGGGGAGGCCATTGCTTGGCACCTGCGCGAACTCATCGGTGGTGATAACGACCGCTTCAAACGCGTGGTCTTTAATGAGATCACCAAAAATGCGATCACACAGGCGTTTGACGCACCGGGTGACGTCAATATCGACGGTGTCAACGCACAGCAAGCGCGGCGTTTCCTCGACCGTGTGGTGGGCTTTATGGTCTCGCCGTTGCTATGGAAAAAAGTGGCGCGAGGCTTGTCGGCCGGTCGTGTGCAGTCGGTCGCGGTAAAGCTGCTTGTTGAACGTGAGCATCAGATAAAAGCTTTTATTCCCGAAGAGTTTTGGGATGTGCACGCCGACACGCTCACACCGAAAGAGCAGGCGCTGCGACTGCTCGTGGCGCAACAAAATGGCAAAGCCTTTAAGCCGAAAAATAAAGATGAGGCGATGGCGGCGGTGTCGGCTCTCGAGCACGCCAGCTTTGTGGTGCGTGATCGCGAAGATCGCCCCTCAACGAGTAAGCCCTCGGCGCCTTATATCACCTCAACATTGCAGCAGGCGGCAAGCACGCGTCTCGGCTTTGGGGTGAAGAAAACCATGATGTTGGCGCAACGCTTGTATGAAGCCGGCTATATCACTTACATGCGTACCGACTCGACCAACCTCAGCAAAGAAGCGGTCGAAGCGGCTCGTGGCCATATTGCTAGCGAATACGGTGAGAAGTACTTACCAGCGTCGGCGAACGTGTATGGTGCCAAAGCCAATGCCCAAGAAGCGCACGAGGCCATCCGGCCTTCTGATGTGGGTGTCAATGCCAGTGATTTGCAGGGGATGGACCCTGATGCGCATCGTCTGTACGACTTGATTTGGCGCCAGTTTGTGGCCTGTCAAATGGTACCGGCAAAATATGACTCGACGACCTTGACGGTCGATGCGAGCGATTACACCTTGAAAGCAAAAGGACGCACACTGCGCTTTGACGGTTGGACTCGGGTACAGCGTCCTTCTGGTAAAAACGAAGATCAAACCTTGCCAGCGGTTGAGGTGGGTGAATCACTGACACTCGACAAGCTTGATCCGAAACAACACTTTACTAAGCCACCCGCCCGTTATACCGAAGCGGCCTTGGTCAAAGAGTTAGAAAAAGCGGGCATTGGTCGTCCATCGACGTACGCGTCTATTATTTCCACGATACAAGACCGCGGTTATGTGCGAGTTGAAAACCGTCGCTTCTATGCTGAGAAAATGGGCGAGATTGTCACTGATCGTCTCAACCAAAGCTTTGCCGATTTGATGGACTATGACTTTACCGCTCGTATGGAAGCGTCGCTCGATAAAATTGCCGAAGGTGAAGCCGACTGGAAAGCGGTGCTTGATGATTTCTTTGCGGATTTCACCGCTGAGTTAGGCCAAGCCGAGCAGGATGAAGACGAAGGTGGAATGAAGCCCAATAACATGGTGATGACAGATATCGACTGTCCAACCTGTGGGCGTAAAATGGGGATTCGTACCGCATCGACTGGCGTGTTCCTCGGTTGTTCGGGCTACGCATTACCCCCGAAAGAGCGGTGTAAAACCACCATCAACTTGATGGACGAAGATGGTATTGTCAATGTGCTCGAAGAGGACGTTGAAACCGCTGATCTTCGGGCGATGAAGCGTTGTCCGATTTGTGAAACGGCAATGGACTCTTACCTCATTGATCAGCATCGCAAGTTGCACGTGTGTGGTAATAACCCGAGCTGCGAAGGCTATGTGGTTGAAAAAGGGGAGTTCAAACCCAAAGGCTACGATGGGCCTGTGGTAGAGTGCGACAAATGTGGTAGCGACATGGTGCTGAAAAATGGCCGTTTCGGTAAATACATGGGTTGCACCAACGAGGAATGTAAGAACACGCGTAAGATCCTCAAAAATGGGGACGTTGCGCCACCGAAAGAAGATCCGGTGCACTTCCCAGAGTTGCCATGTGAAAACTCGGATGCCTATTTCGTGTTACGTGATGGTGCCTCTGGCCTATTTATGGCCGCGAGTAATTTCCCCAAATCCCGCGAGACACGTGCGCCGCTGGTGGAGGAGCTTCATCGCTTCAAAGACCGCATTTCGGACAAGTTCAAATACCTTGCCGATGCGCCGCAGGAAGATCCCGATGGACGTCCTACTGTGGTTCGTTTTGCACGTAAAACCAAAGAGAATTACGTGCGTAGCGAGGAAGATGGCAAGCCAACGGGCTGGTCAGCCTTCTTTGTTGACGGTCAGTGGGAAGTCACTGATAAACGCAAGAAGAAAGCCAAAGCCTAATGGGCGTATCACGCCAATGATTTAAACCCGCCGCCAAGGCGGGTTTGTTGTTTTAGGGCAAGCACGCCTTTGCTTGATCCGTCCCAATATCTCTTCGATAACAGTTGTTAAAATCTCGCCTTTGTCTTTTTCCGTTGAGGCGTTATGGATCTGCATCAACTCGTTAATACACTAGGCCAAGATTTAAAACACCGTTATGGCGAACGTGTTCATAAGCTCACACTGCATGGTGGTTTTAGCTGTCCCAATCGTGATGGTACGCTCGGGCGGGGCGGTTGCACCTTTTGCAATGTCGCATCCTTTTCTGATGAAACCGCGCAGCACCAATCCGTTAGCCACCAGTTGCACCAGCGTGCGAAAGAGGTAGACCGAGCACGTCGTTATCTGGCGTATTTTCAAGCTTATACCAGTACTTATGACGAGGTTGCGCGGTTAAAGGCTTTGTACGAGCAAGCATTAGCGCGTGAAAACATGGTCGGGCTGTGTGTTGGTACACGGCCAGATTGTGTGCCCGGCCAGGTTTTGACGCTGTTGGCGGGTTATCGTCAACAAGGATTTGAAGTCTGGTTAGAGCTTGGTTTACAAACGGGTCATGACAAGACGTTGAAACGCATTAACCGTGGCCATGATGTGGCAGTGTACGAGCGAATCACTCAACAAGCCCGTGCACTGGGCATTAAAGTATGCACGCATTTGATTGTTGGTCTGCCCGGTGAGGGCATCACCGATCATCAAACAACGATTGACCGGGTCGTGAGCACAGGCACCGATGGGATTAAACTGCACCCGCTACATATTGTCGAGGGTAGCACCATGGCGAAAGCGTGGCGTGCAGGGCGTCAAGACGCGATTACGTTAGAAGACTACGTCGACAGCGCCAGCATGATGATCCAGCGAACGCCTCCTGAGGTGGTGTATCATCGCGTGTCTGCGAGTGCACGTCCACCGACGTTACTGGCCCCTTCATGGTGCGAGAATCGCTGGCTAGCGATGACCGCCATTGCTAACCAGCTGGACAAACACGGTGCACAAGGGGCTGCGCTCGGCACCTCTTTTATCGCGCGTTAGGCTCTGATTGTGACGAGGAAAGGCCGGGAGTGAGCCGGCGCAGCAGCTGTCCAATATCTTGCAGCATCAGATATAAACAAGGCACCAGAAACAGCGTTAGCAAGGTGGCAAACATCACCGCAAAGCCAAGTGCGACGGCCATTGGGATCACAAATCTTGCTTGCAGGCTGGTTTCAAACATGATGGGCAACACCCCCGCAAAGGTGGTGATAGACGTCAGTGTGATGGCCCGAAAGCGGGCACAGCCTGCGTCGATAACTGCTTTTTTGATCGCAACCCCCGCGTGACGCGCTCGATTAATATAGTCAGTCATCACCAGCGCATCGTTGACCACCACGCCTGCGGCGGCAATCAAACCAAAGGTCGACATCATACTTAAATCAATATCAAACCAATAATGTCCCCAAATAGCACCCGTTAAGCTAAAAGGGATCACCGACATGATAATCAGTGGTTGCGTATAGCTTTTTAAGGGCACAGCTAATAACGCATAGACCACAATCATCCCGGCAACAAAGAAAAGCTTTTGTTCATCTTGCTGTGCTTGTTGTTCTTCAATCGAACCACTGAGTTCACTAGTGACATCCGGATAACCGGCCAATACCTCTGGTATGACGGATTGTTGAATGGTTTCCACTACTTCATTGGGTTCGACTAACTCTTCATCAATCGCGCCATAGACATAAACCGTTCTAAATCCTGCTTCGCGGCGCAGACTACTCACACCGGGTTGTTGCTCCAGTTTCACCACATCGCCCAACATGACTTGTTGACCGGTGGGGGTGGTGATCACGGCATAACGCAGTGATGAAAATGCCTCCCGCGTTAATTTGGGGTAACGCACCATGACTTTTATTTCTTCACCGTCACGGATTAGACGTTGGGCTTCCCCGCCATAGAAACTCCCTCCTACCTGTTGAGCAATGGTGGTGAGATCCAGCCCCAGATCATGAGCCACGGGCGTGAGGGAAATGAGCACTTCCTGACTGCCTGAATCGATGGATGAGGACACATCGAAAAGACCCGCTTGCTGGTTAAGGCGCGACATTAAAGCACGTCCGGCCGCATTGAGTGTGTCGATGTTGGGCCCAAAGAGGAGAAAGCCAAACTCATCACCTTGTTCTCCACCATTCACGTCATCTTGAATGGTTAGTTTTTTAACTCCTGGGATCTCCGGCATCGCCTCACGCCAGCGCCGCGACAATTCGAAGGTGGTAAAGGGGCGCAATGTATCATCGACTAAAGGAATCACCAGTTGTCCCGAGGTTCGCCCTTCATTAAATACGAGCGTGTCTTGCACCATGGCTTGGCCCGTCTCGGCTTCTGTGGCGTTATCGACGCGGTAGACCATGCCTTCAATGGCTTTGAGTGCGGCAATGGTTTGCTCACTCGAGGCGTTATTGTTCATCTCAAGGCGAATATTGGGAAAATCATGCGGGACTTTGGGCGTAGGCACCATACGCACGTGGCTGGCAACCACCAACGAAATACTGATAGCTAATAAGGCAACAAACAATGCGAAAGCCGACCAGCGCCAATGTACCGCGAAGGTGACGGCGCGGCGGTATGGTCCATTGACGAAGCGATGGAATTGCCGATTAAAACGCGAGCGGAAGCTATTTGATTTGGGCGTGGAAAAGTGGGTGTGCGCCAAGTGAGCGGGCAAAATAAGCTTCGACTCTACCAAGCTAAAGATGAGACACAAGATGACGATTGACGCGATGCCAAAGAAAAAGGCGCGTTCAGGGCCGCTCGACATGATAAAAGGTGCAAAAACGGCAATGGTGGTGAGTACGCCAAACGTGGCAGGTGTGGCAACACGCTGCGCCCCGGCGACAACGTTATTGACGCCGCCACCTTTGTGCTCCACTTCGGTATAAACACTTTCGCCGATAACGATCGCGTCATCGACGACAATCCCCAACACCATAATGAACGCAAACAGTGAAACGATGTTAATGCTGACCCCAATCACTGGCATTAGCATGACCGCGCCAAGAAAGCATACGGGCAAACCGATAAGCACCCAGAGGGCAAGTTTAAAGCGCAAAAACAATGTCAGCAGTAGCGCAACCAATACCGCCCCTTGTAATAAGTTTTTTAGCATCATATCAAGGCGGGCATTAAGGTAGTGTGTCATGTCGACCACCGATTTGAGTGCCAGCCCGGCGGGCAATGCTGCGTTTTTGTTTTGTATGTAGTCTTTGACGGCGTCGGCAACGGTCACCATATTTTCGCTAGCGGTTGCATTCACCGAGAGAAAAATTGCGTTCTGCCCCGAGTACTTAAAGTAACGCTCGCCTTCGGTAAACCCGTCTTTGATGGTGGCAATATCCTGCAGCAATAACCGACTGCCATTGGGGCCGATTTTAATTGGGATCTGGCGAAACTCATCACCGCGATAACGCTGGTTCTCGACGCGAATTGCAATCATGCCGCTGTCGGTACGTACTTCACCGGCAGAGAAGTTGGCGGAATAGCGGGCAATGGCGTCACTCACCTGATTAAGCGTGAGGTTATACTTGCGCAGAATACGGGGGGCTACCTCGATGGCAATCTCGTAGGTAGGGGCACTGAGCTCCACCAAGGTGACGTCCTTGAGTTGGAGGAGTTCGTCTTCAATGTCCTGTGCCGCGCGTTTTAGCTCAGTGAGCGGCTTATTGCCTACCACTGCCATTTGAATGACGGTTTGGCGAAACTCCACTTGCGCGACATTAAGCGGTTCCATCGACGCGGGGAGATTAGAGAGGGCATCGACCTCTTGCTTTACGCGGTCCAGGACGAGATTGAGATCTTCCCCAACATCCACTTCGATTTCTACTTGACCAAATCCGCGCCGCGCGGTTGAAACCACCGATTCGATCCCGGTGACATCTTTAATGGCTTCCTCCACTTTAACTAAGATGCTCTCCTCTACCTCTTGGGGGGAGGCGCCGGGATAGTCAGCGGTAATATGAATATAGTTAATCTCGATGTTAGGGAACATCTGTCGCTGAATGAAAAAGTAACTGGCAACCCCCATGATGAGTACAAACACCATGATCAGGTTTGCAGCAACCGGATTGTGGGCAAAATAGGCAATGAGCCCACGCGTTGGCGTGTCAGCATTACTCATTTTCACCCTCCGGCGATACCTGAGATGCCACGCGAACCGTCATGCCAGGCTCGGGGAATTCAGGCAGCGTGGTAACTACTTGGTCATCATCGCTTAAGCCTTGGTCAGCGTAGATATACTGGCCTTCCGTTCTCACCACGCGCAGTGTACGCGGGGTGAGTTTTCCTGCTTGATCGACGACCCAAACTTGGCGATTGTTCATCAAGGATTGCGGAAGCTTAAAGACGTTCTCCAACGTTGCCCCTTTGAAAGTCGCCTCGATATAACTGCCAAAGGGTAGGGCAGGTTTAGCCGATTGGGTGCCGTAAGGATCATCAAGACGCACCACAACTCGCATCATGCGGGTGCTTTGCTCCACGATGCCTAGATCGCGCACGAGTCGTGCTTGGCGTTGAGTCGGTTCGCTGCCGTTGCGGGTAAGCTGAACCTCGATCCCCGCTAATGGTGTAGGGAGAAAGAGTGTGTCGAAGCCAGCAATAGGCAAATGCACTTCCGCAGCCTCGATGCTATTAAGTACCCCCACCGGGCTTCCTGCGTTGATGTACTGCCCAACCCCGACGTCTCGCGACACGACGAGCGCATCGTAAGGGGCGGTCACTTGGCAGTTTTCTAAGTCGCGTTGTGCGCGCTTTAACGCCGCTTGTGCCGATTTTACGCGGGCTTTTGCACTGAGTACTTGTGGCTTGCGTAAGTAGAGATCGGTGACTTGTGAGGATGGAAGGCTTTTTGCCTGACGTTGTGCCACTGCCGCCTGGGCTTGTTCTTCTATCAAGGCCGCTTTTGCACTGGCAAGGTCGGCTTCGGCGCTCAGTACCGCGGCTTGATAGTTATCAGGCTCAATTGAAAACAGCACATCACCACGTTTAACAATGCCGCCAGCAACGAAATTTGGATGCCATGCGACCACTTCACCGGACACTTGGGCAGAAAGCTGTGTGGTCTCTACAGGGGTGACTTCACCGTGTGCCCGTAAAACCACTTGATGTTGAGTTGGGTGAACAACGCGTGTCTCAACAATTGGTGGGGGCGGGGACGCAGCATTTTCTTGAGTAGCTGTCTCTGTTGCCGCGATGGCGGTATAGCCAAGATAGCCAAGACCGAGAATAACAAGAGGTAAAAACCAACGTAGTCCTTTCATTGATGCCGGGATCCTTTTTCGCCATGGCGTGGTGGTGTGTTGCGCTATGGGGGGCGCTTAACGCTTCATTGACTAATTTATCACGCGAATCTGTTGATTGAATGACAGGTCAACCTAACTTTTGATGCGCATCAGTTTTTCTATAACGGCGAGTACGGCTCAATATGCAACAGCGATCGTTGTGCGGCGATGCAAAAAGCTCTCAATTGCGAGACAAGGCTTTGTCGCGGGGGAATACCGATGACGTAAACACAGTTGTAGTCGTGGTTATTTTTCATAATAAAATTACATAAATCCTAAATTTCATGCATTCTTTTGCCGTTTTTGACGATAATAAAATTTATTTTACGTAAAAAAATACCCTCCTCTATCCATTTTCTTCTCGTTAATTTTGTAAGAAAAATAAGATTGGCGAATTTTGCCGTTTTTGACGTGATTTTCTATCCATGTTTTATGATATTTATTTCATATTATTTGCATGCAAGTACTTGCCTGCGGGTACTGTGACTTTTGGGTTTTTATTTAAGTTGTTGTTTTTAAGGGGTTTTGTTTTTTGTGGATAAGATCTATGTCATAAAATGGTCAAAAATATGCTCTAGTTCATATTATTCGTATTAAAAATTAAGTCGTGATTGATATTTTTCTTTGCGTAATTAGTCTGAAGGTGTGGTTACACGAAATGTGTAAGCAGCGGGGGAAAGCTGAAATACGTTTCTCAGCTTTCAAATCGGTTTTGCACTCGATAAAACTTAATAAACCAACGAGGCAAAGCCCGTATCTTGCAGATAGCAGGAGTCTTTCATGAATAAGATTTTTAAGCGTTCGCTTATTAGTGCAGTGGTTGCATTAGGATCAACTGGCGCAATGGCCGCCGACCACGAAGGTGTGGTTGGTGTTTTAACTGACTACAATGTTGACCTTTATGGTGTTGCGGCTATTTCAGCCTTCAACCAAGAAGATGGTAACGGTTACGACTATGAAAATGAGTCTCGCGTCGGGGTTCGAGCCGGTAAGGCGTTTAATGACGACGTTTATATCTTCATGCAAATTGAGTCAGGGTATGTCGGTGAAGATGGAACGGGCGCGACATTGGGTAATCGTGATACTTTCATTGGTATGAAAGGAGACTGGGGCCAAGTGCGTTTTGGTCGTATGTTGACACCAATGTATGAAGTGGTCGATTGGCCCTATTCTAACCCAGGGTTAGGCCGCGTCTTTGACTGGGGGGCGGATACGAAGTCGCATTATGATCGTAAAGGCGATATTGCGCGTTATGACTCTCCCGATTTAAATGGTTTTAGTTTTGACGTGTCAGTGGGACGTGGCGATAAAGATGTCAAAGGCTCAAATCACTTTGGGGCCGCAGCACACTATACGTTAGCGGATGCATTTACCCTCCATGGTGGGTACGAATATAACTCTAATTATGAGGGTGATATTGATACCAAGGCGTATTTAGCTGGGGTTGAAATTCCACTTCCAGGTGGCTTTAAGGTATCTGCCGCTTACAAATATAATGATGGCGTGTACAACACCGCGGGAGCTAACAAGGGGACTGAGGCAGAGCAAGATCAAATCTCAGTGGTTGGTGAGTACTGGAATGGTCCGTGGGGTTACCGCTTAGGTTATGCTGCAAATGGCGATTCTGATTTAGACAACAATGCCGATGTCGATGATAGTGATTCAGTGATTGCCGGTCAGCTAATGTACTCGAAGAATGGTTTCTTGCCTTATCTTCGTATTGGCCAGCACGATGCGGGCAATCTAGAGGACAAAAAAGCGTTTGCCCGTCTAGGTATCGAATATAACTTTTAACAGTAACACTTTGCCTTTCTATTCTTTTTTGCCGGCCAGGATGGCCGGTTTTTTTAACTTCCTGTAAGGGGGCTGTATGAAAGCAACTTTCCGTCTTGTGACCGCATCGAGTTGTCTACTTATTGTCGGTTGTACTAGCTTTGATTCGTCGAGTCAGTTTGATGATGTTGCGAGTTCAGTGAAAGAGCGTCGCCACTATGTGCAGGTGGTGACGAAATCGATCACGCCAGACATTCAGGTCTTGTCTGGGGCGAATGTCGTTAAAGCAAGTGCGAATTATGTGGCGAATTATCCCGTTGATAAGTCAGCAGGCCCCGACGTGGCTCCTTCCAAATTGATGACTGAAATCTCGTATTTTAAGAATTATCAAGAGTATGAAACCGTCACCATCAATGGTGAGACGCTGCCGCTTGAAAATACTCAAGTAACGTCAGAAACGTGCACGGAGCACTGTGTGACGACGCAATATGTATCATTTCCGTTCTCCCCAGACATTGCCAACAATTGGTCTGAACCACAGGTTACCTATACCTTCAATAGTGCTGGGGGCGGAAATCGGGTGCAATTGTCGATTCCCAACGCTTACTTTATGGCGGCCAATGATGAGGCGTCGCGTGTTTTAGGGCAACAAAGCCAGTCCGCTGTATCCGCGAGTCAGCCAATCTCAGTGAAAGACACAAAAGAGAAACCAGAAGAAATGGTGGACTACTGGTATCAGCAAGCGACTGACTCTGAACGCAGCGCTTTTGCGGATTGGGCGTTTGCGCATCGTGACGGAAGCGGTGTACTGCCGACCACTCAAAGTAAGGCTTTGCAGATGATGGGTTATTGGTATCAGCAGGCGACCCCTACCTCGCGGAAAGCCATCCTTACTTGGTTACTCAACCAATCTTAGTGCCTTACCAAGGCTTGAATGTGCTGTGCAATCAAATCACATAAGGTGGCCAGCGCATTTTGGTGAGCATGATCGAGTGGGTAAGAGGCATTGAGTCGAAAGCAATGGGCAAACTGTGCGTGTGTCGCAAACATGTTCCCTGGTGCGATACTGATATGATGTTTGAGCGCAAGGTGGTATAGGGCAGTAGTATCACTGCCTTTGGGCAAGATTATCCATAAAAAGTATCCGCCTGGGCTGTTAACGACTTCCACAGCTTGGGGCAAGTGATCGACAAGGAACTGACACGTCGCTCGCTTTCGCTCGGCAAGCGTGTGGCGAAGCTGCTTTAAGTGATGTTCATAGTTTCGGTTATGCAGGTAGTGGGCTACAGCAAGTTGAATGGGGACGCTGGTGGTCACCGTGCTCATTAGCTGCAGCTTTTGTAGTTTCTGGGCTTGATCGCCAGCGGCTACCCAACCGAGGCGAAACGCATCGGCCAAGGTTTTTGAAAAAGACGAGCAGTGCAAAACATGGCCGCTGTTATCAAACGCTTTAATGGGCTTCGGTTTGTGTTCCCCATCATAGAGTTCGCCATAGACATCGTCCTCGATTAAGTACACCTGATAGCGCTTGACGAGTTCGGCAAGACGCGCCTTCTTTTCATCTGACAGTGAGTACCCCAACGGATTTTGATGATTGCTCATCAACCAGCAAGCGCGAATTGGGTGTGTTTGCAAGGCGCGTTCAAGTGCATCGATGTCAATCCCCTCTGTAGGATGTGTTCGGATTGCCATCGCTTTGAGTCCGCGATTTTCAAGGGCTTGCAACGCGCCGTAAAACGCGGGGCTTTCGACTGCGACCCAATCGCCAGGTTGCGTGACCGCACGCAAGCTAAGATTTAACGCATCCAATCCGCCTGCTGTGATTACTATCTCATCGGGTGAGATTTGCATGCCCTGCGCTGCATAGCGTTGGGCAATCAGGTGTCTCAGTTGCGCATTACCCGGCGGGAGATTATCGACCACGCTATGAATCGACATAAAGCGCACGGCAGTGGTGAGCGATCGATTTACTTGATGGCGAGGGGCGAGCAGGGGATCGACATAGGCATGCCCATAGCTTGCCACGCCGGGAGAGCGACTGGCTTGCAAGACATCGAAAATATAGTCATTAATATCGACCGATTCAGCAGGATGGAGGGCTGTATCCGTTCGGTTTTGGCTAAGTGCGGCATGAGGAGCGACACGATAGCCTGAACGGGGCTGTGAAACTATCCACCCTTGGCTTTCTAGCTGTTGATAGGCTTGGAGCACTGTCATCATGCTCAGACCTGAATAGGCGGCCTGTTTTCTCAGCGAGGGAAGCTTTTCTCCCACGTGCCAAATGCCAGCTTGAACCTGCTGTTTAATCTGTTCACTAAGATTCTGATATTTAGACACCTTTACCCCCTTCAGTCTATTGGGCCGCTCAGACTATAACACGGTAGTCAGCAGGCTGTTATAGGTTAATCTGAACCGTCTGTATATGGGCACATTAATAATGGGCTTCTACCATGCGCGTTGGTCTAATTACTAAAGTGGACTTCACGTATGTTTGGTCTTGATGCCTTTATGTTGGCCCGTATTCAATTCGCGTTTACGGTTTCTTTTCACATTATCTTTCCTGCAATTACTATCGGCCTTGCCTGCTACCTTGCCGTGCTTGAGGGGCTATGGCTTAAAACTCGCGAGCAGGAGTACAAAACCCTTTATCTTTTCTGGTCGAAAATTTTCGCGGTCAACTTCGGGATGGGCGTGGTGTCTGGGTTGGTGATGGCATACCAATTCGGCACCAACTGGAGTGGCTTTTCCGAGTTTGCGGGCAGTATCACTGGCCCACTGCTGACTTATGAGGTACTTACGGCGTTCTTTTTAGAAGCCGGCTTTCTCGGCGTCATGCTGTTTGGTTGGCAACGTGTCGGTGATCGCTTGCACTTTTTCGCTACGTCCATGGTGGCGCTGGGGACGGTGATCTCTGCCTTCTGGATTTTAGCCTCCAACAGTTGGATGCACACGCCACAAGGGCATGAAGTGGTTAATGGTCAAGTGGTGCCTGTGGATTGGTTCGCGGTGGTCTTTAATCCCTCTTTCCCTTATCGCTTGGCGCATATGGTCGTCGCGGCGTTTTTATCCAGTGCCTTATTTGTTGGTGCATCGGCGGCGTGGCACCTGCTTAAAGGGCTGCGCAGCCCAGCGGTGAAGCGGATGTTTTCGATGTCGATGTGGATGCTGTTATTCACCGCGCCTATTCAGGCTTTTATTGGTGATTTGCATGGCTTGAACACCTTGGAGTATCAACCTGCCAAAATAGCAGCGATGGAAGGGCATTGGGATAACAGTCATGGCGAGCCCACACCGCTCATTTTGTTTGGCTTACCGGATATGGAGGCGGAAACCACTCACTACAAAGTAGAAATTCCCTATTTGGGGAGTCTGATCTTAAAACACAGTTTGACCGAGCAAATCCCTGCGCTAAACGAATTTCCTGCGGAAGACAGACCTAATTCGCCCGTGGTTTTCTGGGCGTTTCGCCTGATGGTGGGCTTAGGACTATTGATGATCACACTTGGGCTAGTGGCGGCGTGGCAACGTTATAAAGGTCGCCTTTATGAACATCAAGGTTTGCTCCGTTTTGCTTTCTATATGGGACCCGCAGGTTTGGTCGCGATTCTTGCAGGCTGGGTAACGACTGAGGTAGGGCGTCAGCCTTGGGTGGTGCATGGCCTTTTACGCACGCAAGATGCGGTGTCTGCGCACGGCGACTTGCACATGAGTATTAGCTTGATCAGTTTCTTTGTGGTGTACGGCTTGGTCTTTGGGTTGGGGTACATCTATATGATCCATCAAATTAAATTAGGGCCGGATCAGCACGATAACACGCCGCATGAACCGTTAACTGTCTCTGGCCGTGTGTAAGGGGGAAACATGGATTTAGCAATGATTTGGTTTGGCATCATCGTGTTTGCCACCTTAATGTATATCGTGATGGACGGATTTGATTTAGGGATCGGTATTCTGATGCCGTTTGTCACTCAACGCGAAGAGCGCGACTTGATGGTTAACAGTGTCGCTCCAGTCTGGGATGGCAATGAAACCTGGTTGGTCCTTGGTGGGGCGGCATTATTTGGTGCTTTTCCCTTGGCGTATGCGGTGATTGTCGATGCGTTAACGATCCCTCTCACCTTGATGTTGGTAGCGCTTATTTTTCGCGGCGTGGCGTTTGAGTTCCGGTTCAAGGCGTTACCCGGCCATCATGGCTTTTGGGATACCGCTTTTATGGCGGGGTCGATTTTTGCCACCTTTTTCCAAGGGGTGACGGTAGGCGCGGTGATTGAAGGCTTTCCTGTCGAGGGACGCGCTTTTGCCGGCGGTGGACTCGATTGGTTGGCACCGTTTCCTATCTTCTGCGGGATAGGCTTGATCATTGCGTACGGTTTACTGGGTGCTACTTGGCTGATCATGAAAACGGAGCATGCGTTGCAAATGCGTATGTACCACCTTAGTCGTCGACTGGTTTTGTTGATGGCGGTAAGTATCGCGATAGTCAGTGTTTGGACACCACTCGCCTATCCGGGGATTGCCGACCGTTGGTTTAGTTTGCCAAATTTGCTAATGCTCTCTCCGGTTCCTTTATTGACGGTTTTTTGTTTGCTACGCCTTTGGCGTACCCGTCCTGATCACGCTCATCACCGTCCATTTATCATGGCGTTGTGTGTCACTTTGCTCGGATTTATTGGCCTCGGCATCAGCATTTGGCCGCATATCATTCCACCCAAGATCACGATTTGGCAGGCTGCCTCACCACAACAAAGCTTGCAATTTATGCTGGTTGGCGCGGTGTTTATCATTCCAGTTATTTTGATGTACACCTATTGGAGCTACCGCGTCTTTAGTGGCAAGGTAAATCCGGATGAGGCGTACCACTAATGGCTGATATGACAAAACCTGCTTGGCAGCGCTGGCTCTGGTTAATCGTGATCTGGATAGCCAGTGTGGCGGCACTGGGGGTTATTTCTTGGCTATTTAAGCTTTTGATGCATGCCGCGGGTTTGCAAAGCTAGCTGCCGTTAACTTTCTATTACGTGGCGAATCAGTGATAAGCTTCTCAAGCTGATGATAAAGCGGTCGGATGTCTTATCACTGAAATAGTACTGACTCGATAGTCCGTTCTATGATACGTGCGAACACTTCTTTCAACTAAAAATAGGGTTACGTATGGAATGGTATTTAAAAGTGCTGCGCAATTATGTCACTTTTTCAGGGCGCGCCCATCGTCGAGAGTATTGGATGTTCTTTCTGGTTAACTTTTGCATCTCCTTGGCGCTAAACATTGTCGCTGAAGCGACGGGGCTGGTGTTGCTGAGCATTGTGTACTCATTGGCGGTACTACTGCCAACCTTAGCCGTTACATCAAGGCGTTTGCATGACACGGGACGTTCTGCATGGTGGTTGCTGATTTCATTCATTCCTATTATCGGGATGATTGCGCTGCTGGTGCTTTGTGCATTGGAAGGGGATCAAAATAGCAATCAATACGGTTCTAACCCTAAGCTTGCGGAAGGCGTCTAGTAAGGTGGTGTGATTTGTTTGCACGGGAACTGCTGGTACGATAATCAACTAACTTGAGTCAATGTGTCGCTCATGCCGACTCACTCGTGTTTACCAGCATTCCTTTTTTACCTTAGGTGCCACATGATCACACTCGAGCCCTACCAATTAGTTGACGCTAGTTTTTCTCCGTGGCGTCCTATTTATTTAGACGTTGCCCAAGCCCTGTCTGACCATATCTCGACACCTCGTATTGAGGTACTGCATTTTGGTTCAACATCAGCCAAAGTCGGTGGCAAAGGGATCATTGATTTATCTATTCTTTATTTCCCAGGAGAGCGAGAAAACGCGATTACCCATCTTTACGCGCTAGGCTTTCAAGATCAACATAGTAAGCAGCCGTTTCCCGAACACCGCCCTCGTAAAGACGCCTCTGTAACCTATCAAGGTGAGCGGTTTTTGATTCATGCTCACGTGATTGAAAAAGACAGTGATGAGCATCATCGCCAAGTGGCATATAAACACCATTTGCTCGATAACCCTGATGTGCGCGCCGAGTACGAAGAAAAAAAGCGCACCATTTTAAAAGCAGGCGTTCACAAACAAGACAGCTACGTAAAACATAAAGCACCGTTCGTGAAAGCGGTTCTCAACGACATCGGCGAGTGAATATACGCTCAACGTCCTTCTCTTAACCTTTTTCACACGTCACTAGACTTTAGTCGTATAGGTCGATTGTCACTCAAGTGCACCCGTTATGGTTGGTCTATAGTACTAAAGTAGGCACGAGGTGGTAAACCTTGAGGCGTTTGCTTTTCTAAAGGGCGAAGAGGGGCCGTGAGTGAGTGACTTCCAACAGGGAATATTAGTTGTTGATGATCAGCAAGTGGTTCGGCACACACTGGCGCTATGTCTTCAAAACCTTGGTTTCACTAGAATTTATCAGGCCGAAAATGGTCGGGAAGCGAGAAAGATCCTGAGCTCACATTCGATCCGGTGCGTGCTCTGCGATCTCAATATGCCGGTAGAAGATGGGTTTGAGGTACTCAAGTTTTTGGATGCGCAAGCCTACCCAGGCGCCATAATATTAATGAGTGGCGAGGAGGAGGAAGTGCTGGCCTCAACCGCCAATTTGGCGCGCCTTTATCAACTGAATATCATCGAATGTGTCGCCAAACCGCTTTCATTTGCAACAGTCAAACGACTGCTGAGCGCCAGTGAGCGTGAACTAGACATAGAGGCTAACCACGCGCCGCACTCACTACCGCCGCTCACTGCCAAGTTACTCAAAGGATACATAGATAAAGGAGGGTTAAGCGCGTTTTTCCAGCCGCAAATTTCCTTGTCCTCTGGTCGACTCAAGGGGTTTGAGGTCTTGGCTCGCCTATTTAAACCTGATGATAGCATGGTTTTTCCCGACCAGTTTATCCCCACCGCAGAAAAACATCTTGAGAGCATCACTGACCTCACCAAACGCGTCATTGAATGTGCTTACAGCGATATCAATCAGTATGGAAAAGATATCGGCAATTTATCATTTGCCTTCAATATATCCGCCAAAGTGTTGGAGGCGGCAAATTTTCCACAGTGGTTACAAGCAACAACCGCCCAATATCAATTGCGTCCAGAACAAGTGATCTGCGAGCTAACAGAGACGGCTTTTACCACTGATCAGGCGACCATTGACACCCAAATGCTGCGCTTAAAAATGATGAAGTTTAAATTGTCTATCGATGATTTTGGCACGGGTTACTCGTCCATTGCCCAACTGCATTCGATTCCTTTTGATGAGCTCAAAGTGGACAAGCGCTTTGTGCTTGATTGTTTATCGAATACAAAATCTGCGGCTGTGGTTGAACAAAGTATTCAACTCGCAAAAGCAATCGGGGTAAACGTGGTGGCGGAGGGGATCGAGAATCAAGAGGTGTGTGACTTTGTTAAAGCACTGGGATGTGACATTGGGCAAGGTTACTTTTACGCCAAACCAGAGCCACTGAGTGTATTTGATTGGCGTGCAGCCAGTATTCAGGGTGGGAATCGTGAATGAAGTTTTCTGTGAAGCTACCTATTATTTTGCTGATGCTGGGCGGTTTAATGCTGGCATCCGTTACTGTAGTCTCTTGGAAAGGCCGCGAACTGCTTCAAGAAAGCACATTAACTAACATAGAGCGAGAAGCAGCACTACTGATTCGATTGATTGAAAGGAATCTTTTTGAAAGGTATCACGATGCACGCGCGTTTCCTTTGTCTTTAGGAAGTATTGAATCAGATAGTCTGAGTAACCGCCAAGTAAATGACAATACGGTAAGAAACCTTAACGAGTTAATCGCTAATTACAAAGTCTACCGTCGCATTGCGATAGTAAGTATGGAGGGCGAATTACTGGCGATAAATAATCAAAATAAGCATGGTAAATCGCTCGCGCCTCTTGACCTTTCCAAAGCACAAATTATGAACAGTGTTTGGTTTAATGAGATCCTTAACGGCCAAACCCTCGCCCCCGAACAACCGAATAGTACGTATGTAACCGGGCCAGAGCGTTTTATTTTCGGATCCAATGCTTCCTCTTACGACATGATTTTTGCGTCTGTGATCCGTAATACCGCGAATCGGCCTGTCGGTATATGGGTCAATGTGGTCGATTTTTCTACGGTCGAATCCATTGTGGCCGAAAGCTACGACTTACTCGCCAAACGCGGGCTCGTTAGTGCGGAATTAACCCTCTTAGACCGCCAGGGCCGTATTATCGTTGATTATGATCCTGTAGGACAAAATGAATCAACGTATCAAAGGGACTTTCAAGTTCTGGGTAAATTAAACTTGGCGACGAATGGTGTCGAAGGGGCGAGATTAGCCGTTGCTGGATTAACGGGGTCAAACATCTCAACACACTATCGAAAACAAGTGGATCAGGTCACGGGGTTTGCCCACACCGAAGGTGCGTATGATTACCCAGGATTGGGTTGGTCAGCGATGATCCGCGTCGAAGTTGGAGAGGCGCTGCTTGCGCCCAATACCCTGTATAAAAATTCTTTTATCATGACTGCCACGCTGCTGTCGTTGATTGTACTGCTGGCCTTTTATGTATCACGACAAGTTTTCAAACCTTTAGGGCAGCTGAGCGCCGCGGTGCGAAAATTGGCGCGGGGCGAACATAACTTTTCCCTACCGCAGCGAGACCGAGGCGATGAAGTTGGGGTCATGGCCAGTGAGCTGCTCAAACTGCGTGATATGGTGAGCGAGCGAGAAAGCTTAATCAGAGAAACGGAAGAGCAGCGCTTCCAGTTGGATATTCAAAGTCGCGCTATCGAAGCGACGGCAACAGGCATCATTGTCTCTGATGTCAGGCTTGCAGATTATCCCATTATTTATGCCAATAAAGCGTTTGAGACCTTAACAGGGTATAGCTCGAAAGAAGTGGTGGGCAGAAACTGTCGCTTTTTGCAGGCCGATGATCGTGATCAGCCAGAGTTTGATCGCCTCCGCTATGCCCTTAAAAATGCCTTATCTTGCTCCGTCGTCGTGCGCAATTATAAAAAAGACGGCACGCTTTTTTATAATAATCTACGCCTCGATCCCATCTTTGATGAAGTGGGCTCGTTAACCCATTATATTGGGATGCAGTCGGACATTACCGACCTCAAACAGGCAGAAGATGAGGCGAAACTTAAACTCGAACAAGAAATACAGCGCCGAACTCAAGACTTACAAGAATCCGAAGGGCGTTTGAGGACGGTGTTTGACACTGCACTTGATGGCATGGTGGTGATCGATACGCGGGGTAATATCCTTGAAGTTAACCGCTCATTGGAGCTTATATTTGGACGAATCCGTGAAGAGCTGGTGGGAGAAAATGTCTCTATTTTGATGCCAGATAAGTATAAAGCTGACCATGATGGATTTATAAGTCAGTATCAGTTAACAGGGAGTAAAAAGCTGATTGGCACACCACGAAAACTACAGGGTTTGCATAAATCCGGGCGTGAATTCCCCATTGAGGTATCCGTTGGCGAAACCTGGTTTGGCGATACCCAGGGGTTTGTCGGTGTGATTAAAGATATCACCGTAGAGGAGGACGTTAAGCAGCGAGAACAACGTCTTCAGGATGCGCTAAAAGAAAGAGAAGTCATCTATAGAACTGCTTTTGATCAGGCGGCAGTGGGTATATGTCGTGTTGACCTAGAGGGAAACTTTATTGAGGTCAATGACAGAATGAGTGAATTGCTCGGGTACAACCAAGAAGCGCTGTTGCAATTAAGCTATCAAGACATCACTCATCCAGACCACTTATCAGCAAGTATCAAACACGTCACTCAACTTGCCTCGGGCGAGAACCGATCGTTTTCGGTAGATAAACAATATATTAAGCAAGACGGAGAGGTGCTGTGGGCCACGGTATCGGTCGCGACAGTGCTCGATGAAAATGGTGCGACCAAGTACTTCATTGCTGCGCTGGAAGATATTAGTCAGCGCAAAGCGATAGAAGGCGAGCTGCTCTCAGCAAAAAGGGCGCGAGATGAGTTGCTTCGCGGTATGCAGCTAGCATCTGATGCAGGCGGGATTTGCAATTGGTCAATGGATGTTACCACGGGGGAGCTTAAGTGGGACGCTAACATGTATCGCCTATATGGGATTGCACCTGAAGCGCCAGTGAATTACGAGGTCTGGCAGGCATGCCTTCACCCCGATGATCGTCAACATGCTATCAAAGAAGTCGAAACAGCACTAAACGATAGCAATGTCTTTAATGCCGAGTTTCGCGTGATCCACCCTCAGACTCAGAGGGTCAGTTGGATTAAAGCCGCGGGCAATGTGGTGAAAGATGAGCAGTCGGGACGAGAAATGCTCTTTGGCATCAATTTAGACATTACACATGAGCGACAGACACAAGCCAAGCTAGAGAAAGAATCGGTCATGGCGAGAAAAGCCAACGAGGCAAAATCTCGCTTTTTAGCCACTATGAGCCATGAAATTAGAACGCCCATGAATGGTGTGATTGGCATGGTGGACTTATTAAAAGAAACGCCTCTGGCGCCAGAGCAATCCAAAATGGTGTCGACGATTCGAGATTCTTCGTTCTCTTTACTTGAAATAATCAACGATATTCTCGACTTTTCCAAAATCGAATCAGGACAAATGGAGCTCGATCCGACCGATGTTAACGTGCTCGACCTAATTGAGAAAACCTTAGACGCACTATGGATTAGTGCTGACCAAAAGGGCGTCGAGCTCTTTTTCTCACATGACTACGCTACCCCTGACTTTATCTTGGTTGACCCGGTGCGAGTACGCCAAATTCTTCTTAACTTACTGGGGAACGCCATTAAGTTCACCAGCAAAGAAAAAGAGGGAGGCCATGTCTTTGTCAAAACAGCATATTGTCATGACAGTCAGATGCTTACATTGAGCATCCAAGATACTGGCGTCGGCATGACGCACGAGCAGATGGATAAACTGTTCAAACCCTTTACACAAGCGGATAGTTCCACCACTCGGCGATACGGCGGAACGGGCCTAGGATTGAGTATTTCCAAGTCATTTGTCGATATGATGGGTGGCGATATTGCGGCTGAGAGTGAGTTTGGTAAAGGCAGTGAGTTTATAGTGCGAGTACCTGCGCCTAGCAGCGTCAAAACTCATGAAACCAGCCGGCGTTATCCGTTTTCCGCGTTTTCTTTCGTCGTATTTATCGACCATGAGCCGCTCAAAAATACCTGTTTAGCATTACTTGAAAGTCTATGTCCTGGCGAGATTCTGGATGCTAAGGCGACGGTGCCGGCTAACTGGAATCCGGATACTATGATTGCGGTGACAACAGATGCAAGTATTTTGGAAAGACATCAAGGTATGCGGTGCCTGTTGTTGGGGAATGATTTAGGTGGAAACGACGCCTATCGGCATCCAGGGCCGTATCGGTTAAACCGGTACCCCCTTAAACCCAGTGAGTTTGTGCTCGGCGCTGCAGTGATGTGCGGGCTTGAAAGCCCGGATGTTGATTGGAATGAAGCGGTACATAGCAATGCCTTTGCCTATAGCAGTCAGTTAGATGCACAAGTGTGTGGCACCATTTTATGTGCAGAAGATCAGCCAACTAACCAGCTTGTCCTCGCTAAGCAGCTAAAACAGCTTGGTTATTCATTTGAAATGACATCAGACGGCAAAGAAGCACTTGAGAAATGGCATCAAGGGGAGTACGCGATGCTCTTAACAGACTGTCATATGCCTGAAATGGATGGGTTTGAATTGGCGGCTGAGATAAGGCGGCTAGAGGCAGAAGAAAATCGCGAGCGTACCTTAATTATTGCCATCACCGCGAATGCACTTGTGGGAGAAGCGGATCACTGCCTGCAAGCGGGGATGGATGATTATATTTCCAAACCTGTTGAGCTTGAGACACTCAAGCGCGTGTTGGCATTACGTCTTAGAGGAAGAGCGTTAAGAGAGGGCGAGCCCACGCTGACTCAGACCCGCGAAGAAGTCTCTCATACCGAAGCACTCATCGATGACCGTCAGCTCGAGAAAGTCATTGGCAGCTCAGATCAGGAAATGAAGCGCGCTATATTGTCTATGTTTTGGGACGGCGTGTCGGCGGATGTCAATGCGCTTGAGCAGGCCATTGTCGGGGCCGACGATGAAAGAATAAGAGCCATTGCACATGGGGCAAAAGGTGCATCTGCATCAAGTGGGGCGATGCGTTTGAGCGAGTTATTCCGAGTTATCGAAAAAAGCAGTCACGATCTCGAACAAGTAAAAGCCGTGTTTACCGAAATAAGTGCAATGATGACCGCAATCGAAACCGATCTGCGGGAAGAAAAAATCATTCAATGAATGTAAGAGGCGCGATGTGATACATATCAACACGCAAGACCAAATTCCTTTTGAGCACTTTGAAAAAGCGAGTCGCGATACACTCAAGTATTTGAATAAAAAGTTTGGCTACGGTACGTGGATGATGACCCGTAAGCATGAAGATCAATGGGTCATCTTACAGGTAGAAGGGAGCAAATACGGTATTGATGAATTGACCACACTCACGTGGAGCGATTCAATGTGCAGTCGTATGGTGCAGGGTGAAGGACCGCGCTGGGCGCCTGACGTTGACAGTGTCCCCGCGTATGTGAACGCGCCAATCTATCAAGCGGAGAATATTAAGTCGTATATTGGGATCCCTGTTTGCTATTCGGATGGTAACTTATTTGGCACCTTGTGCGCGATAGACACCGAACCGGTCGATCGCATTCCGCCTGACGGGTTGGAAACCATCGAGCTTGTCTCTAAATTACTTTCAACGCTATTACAGCTTGAGCTGCAAAACATCGACTTGTCGCGAAAACAAATGAGTTTTTTACCCTCACAATTAAAAGATCATGAAACCGGTTTTCTTAATCGATTAGGTTGGTCTTTATATTTAGAAAAAGAAGAAAGCAATATCCGTTCGGTGGGTACGCCCGTGTATGTGGTGGCTATTGATGTTTCTCAGAGCAACCAGTCAACGCATTTGAAAGATACCGCAATGACCACTCTGTTTGTGTCCATTCTCAATGGTGTTTTACATGACGATGGCTATATCGCTCGATTAGGGGAAGATATCTACACCATGCTCTGTGCCAATAAAACCGAAGAGCAAATGGCGGTGATGGTTGAACGTCTTGCGAAAGAATTGAGTGAGGCTCAGATCCCTGTCGCCATTGGCTTCAAAAAACACGACTATGGTGATAACTTGGATGCAACTGTGATTGCTGCCATCAAAAGTGTCAGGCAATAAACATAACGTGAAAGCCAGCTACTACCTAGTATGCCTGCTCGCTTTTCAATCATCTGAATCAAAAAGAATAAAAGGGCTATTGACCTCGGGTTAAATTTCATTAAAGTACACCCACGTTCGCGGCGCAGTCTGCGGACTATGGTGCTATCACGCATAACTGCGTTGCCCTGGTGGTGGAATTGGTAGACACAAGGGATTTAAAATCCCTCGGCGTTCGCGCTGTGCCGGTTCAAGTCCGGCCCGGGGCACCATAGCACTCTCATTATCCCTATCTATCTTCTATCACAAATAAACGATTCTTATTCTGTCTAGCCTCAAGCACAGAGAGCTTAGCGTCTTCTGATATGCAATAAGTCGCTAATAATAATGCATGATCGCCGATAGTCCAAGGGTGCTGACAAGCGGTAATAGCGCTTTGTGTCTTTGCCGCGCTCCGGTAGGATAGCGTGAGGAGGGCGGCATGAATCTAACCCAAATTGATGCGTTTTGTGCAGTCGCAGAGACTGGCTCGGTGTCTGAAGCTGCACGTCAGCTGGATGTGAATCGTTCACGGTTGAGCATGGCGATTAAAGCGCTAGAACAATCACTCAACGCCGAATTGTTCGTTCGTACCGGTAACCGTCTGACACTGTCGGAAATCGGCAAAGCTGTGTACAAAGATTTCGAGAGTATATCGGTCACCGCGGCCCGCATTCGTCGTACGTGCGATCAAGCGAACGCGGGTTTTAATGCCGAAGTATGGATCGCGCGTGATGATGCGATCCCCGATCAGCTTTGGCAGGACTGGGCGCATCAGCTCAATAAGCGCTTTACGGCGACGTCCTTCAACCTAGTCTTGGCCTCGAGCGGTGATTTGGCCAATTTGGTTGAAACCCAACAAGTCGACTTTGCGTTTGGAGTGGATTACGAGCGCATTGACGATCCGCGCATCAACTATCAGCCGTTGGGTAAAATTCGCATGATGTCGGTGTGCAACAGCGAGCACCCGTTGAGTCGACTGCGTCGGGTCAGTGATGATCAACTGCGTAATGCCATGCAAGCGGTAATGGTCTATCTCAATGAAAAAGACAATCCCGAGCTGCAGCCTTTCTCACGCCGTTATATTGGCTTTTCGAGCTTTGAATATATGCTCAATACCATCTTACAAGAAGAAGCGTGGGGCGTGTTGCCTGAGCCGCTGATCCGGCAATACTTACGAGAACAGCGCTTAGCGGTGATCAAACACACCTATGGCTTAACCCAAGAAGACTACTGCCTATTCACCGCCTCAGGGATGGCCGAGCATCCAGGGATCCAATGGCTGAGTGATAGCATTACCAATTACTTGTTTGATTTCTAACTGTGCGCCTCGATGATTGTTTTTCAATGCCTTGCAATACATGTTAAGTAAAACTTAACCTAGGTTAAAAAGTTTAAGATTTTCTGAACAATCACTGAGCGCTACAATGCCGTCACTGAATTTCACCGAGCATCATTATGACCGCATACACGCGTTATCTTCCTTTTTCATTGGCTGTATTAGCCTGTTTAACCCCTTGGGTGAGCTCGCCGATTGCATTGGTATTGGGTTTTTTGCTGACCTCCCTAGGCTGGGTGCCAAGTGCAATTCCGCTCACGAAAATCACCAAAAAGTTACTGGCTTATTCGATTGTGGGTCTGGGGTTTGGTATCCCGCTGCAAGAGGCGCTCGCCGTGACAGGCGATGGGATAGGGCTGATTATTGCCACCATTGCAGGCACGCTGATTTTTGGCACATTACTGGGCAAACTTATGGGGCTGGATAAAAAGACTGGTCACCTGATTGCCTCAGGCACTGCCATTTGTGGCGGCAGTGCAATCGCAGCTGTCTCGCCCGCTATCAACGCGGATGATAAACAAATTGGTTTCGCGTTAGGCACGGTGTTTGTGTTGAATTCATTGGCGCTGTTTGTGTTTCCCATGGTAGGACATGCACTGGGCTTAGATCAGCACACGTTTGGAACCTGGGCGGCGATCGCGATTCATGATACATCATCAGTGGTGGGTGCGGCGTCCGCTTATGGTGAGCAAGCACTAACCACTGCGACCACCCTCAAACTTGCGCGCGCATTATGGATTGTGCCTGTGGCGTTTGTTAGCGCACTCATGTTTCGCAGCCACGCTAAAAAAATCACGATTCCTTACTTTATCGTTTTTTATTGTCTAGCGATTGGTATCAGTGATGTTTTTGTCCAAGCGCAACCCATCTATGAGATGATTTTCGCCATCTCAAAGCAAGTATTAGTGGTGTGTTTATTCTTAATCGGCTGCAGTATTTCTGTCACCCAGCTACGCACGGCAGGCCCCAAACCCTTACTGTTTGGTGTCGCACTGTGGGTGGTTATCTCCTTTACATCGCTTGCTTGGCTGCTGCTAGCTGCCTAGTCTCCGTCGTTGCCTCAGGTTCACTCATGCGGCGTGTCCTGAGGCAAACGTAATACCGCGACCAACAGAAACGCACTGAGTGCCGCACCAAACTGCCACCATCCTGTGCTGGTCATCGCGAGGAAAAGCTGCAAGCTAATTGCCGCGATTAACACGCCTTTTCTCATCTTTTTAGTCCATAAAGAATCTAAATTTAGATTTAGTATGCGTAAAAGTTATATGCAAGCAAAATGCGATTTAGCGCTATCTCATAACTAAAATTTGTTTAGAACACTCACTGTCAGAAATATTGACAGTTATTTTTATGCATAAACTATTGAAATAAAACGACTTTCATTTTTCCCTTAGCAGGGAGGTGAAAATGTCAGCAAGTTCGTGTTTGTAAAGCGGCGCAGTCGCACCAAGAATATGTGCGTGTTTTCTACTTTTGGTGTTTTATGTCTTCTCAAAACGTGATCAATGAAAAGTCAGTATTAGTGTTTTCGGCCCTTCTCGCATTGGGGTTTGCCATCGCCGGCCTTGCCGTTGGATGGATTGCTGGCTCTTTAGTGATTATGTTCGACGGTATCTACTCGTTGATTAGTCTAGTGTTAACTTTGTTGTCACTGGGCGCGTCGTGGTATATCCACTCGCGTTACGCAAGGCCGATCACACGTGCGTTGCTGACACCGCTCGTTGTCGCCATTAAAGGCGCCGTGATTTTGCTGCTGGTAAGTTATTCTCTGTATGAAGCAGTCTCGTCCTTAGTCGAGGGTGGGCGTGCGGTTAACCCTTCATTGGCGGTGCTGTTTGGTATTGTCAACGTAGTGGGTTGTGGTTACGGATGGTGGATGATTGCACGCAAAAACCAAACAGGGCAAAGCCAGTTGGTGGAGGCGGAATCGCGCCAGTGGCAAATGGACACCTTATTAAGTCTCGCAGTCACCTTGGGCTTTTTAGGTGCTTGGTTAGTGGCGCATTCACCTTGGTCGGATTATGCGGTTTATGCAGATCCTGTGATGATGGTGTTGATGTCGTTCTACTTTATCAAAGTGCCATTTGTCATGGTGCGTAACGCGTTAAAAGAGCTCGCACCTGTCACGGTAAAGTGGTATCGCACCCGCTCCATGGCGTAATCAGAACACGACGCAACACGGACCTAGCCAAACGATTCTCCTATATCCTTGCAGGGGTCGGCATATACTGAGGCGGCGTTTAGCCGCCTTATTTATCGCACTTTATGCACTATAACTTTTTATGTTGGTATTCATATCAACCTAGATACTGTGAACGATTTCAACGTAGTGTGACGGTATACATTTTGTTCTCTATGCTCGTCTGTTGAGGTGTTGGCAGCAGAACGTCGTGATGGCGCTTACACTGAAAAGTAACCATAGCGCTGCGGTAGAGAAAGAATGTTGCATATAGCAAAAGCGGAGTTAAATGATCTAGATACCCTCACCGTGTTATTTGACCAATACCAGCGCTGGCTTGCGATTCGTCCGCCGCTCAGTCAAACAAGGGCGTTTACTGAGCAACGGTTGCATGAGCAAGACACGTGTATACTGACCGCATCTCACCAGTCCTCCTTGGTGGGATTTGTCCACCTAACGCCTTTGTATTCACTGGCGAGGGCGCGCCGTGGCTTAATTATTAACGATTTGTGCGTGCAGCCGGATTCACGGCGACAAGGTATCGCACGGGCATTAATCTCGCACGCTCTCATGGAGGCTCGTGCCCGCCAAGCCGCTTGCTTATTGCTACAAGCCCATCAAAGCAACCATGCCGCTCATCATCTTTTTGAATCTTTTGGTTTTATTTGCGACGTTAGCCAGTATTATTTTCTGGACGTGACCGATTAACGGGTGACGAAAGGCGTAGCGAATGGCGTACGATTTTAATGCCCAGACGGTCTCACTCACGCAACCTTGGTTGGCGGGTGAGCACGCTGGGCAATGAGCTTGGATTAGTAAGCCACACCGATACGTTGGCGACGGTGGGCGCCACTTTCCAGTTCGTCGATCATCGCGATAGCATAGTCAGCAACGCTGATTTTGCTGTCACCATGGTCATCGGTAAGCAAGGTATCCGCACCAACGCGATAGCGGCCTATTTTTTCGCCCGGGAAAATCTCCGCAGCAGGGCTGACGAACGTCCAATCTAGGGTATGGGCGTGCTCACGGAATACCTTCAAAGCGTCGCCTTGAGCGAGCGCTTCTGCTTTATAAGCGTCAGGGAAGTCGGGCAGGCTGACCAGCTCGACACCCGGTGCAACTTCTAGCGAACCAGCACCGCCGACCCAAAGTAAACGTTTGACATTAGCGGCGGGTAATTCGTCAATTAAGCGCTTAGCGCTGGTTGCCACCATCTCATGGTTGCCTGCAGCGCGCCCGCCCACGGCGGCAATGACTGCATCAGCGTCAGCAACGGCCTGTTGTACAGAGTGATGATTATCCAGCAAGTCGAATTGACGTACTTCGACATCGTCGCGGGTCACTTTTTCTGGGTGACGGACAAGAGCAATAACCTCATGCCCACGATGACGCGCTTCTTCGACGATTTGGCTACCGATCCAACCTGTTGCACCAATAATTGCGATTTTCATATTGTCTTCCTCATGCTGTAATTGCTTGGATGGATGTAGCTTATTAGCTTTCATTTATTGGATAAATAATCATAATAGATACAGTTTGTATCAATTATAGAGACAATATGGATAGGCTAACGGCAATACGTAGTTTTGTAGAGGTGGCCAATTCCAAAAGCTTTACGCGGGCGGCCGAACAACTCGGGCTAACGCGTTTGCAGGTTTCAAGGCATGTGCAAGAAGTCGAGCAATGGCTTGCGCAGCGTCTGTTGCATCGGACAACGCGTAAAGTCAGCTTAACGTATGCCGGTGAGCAAGCCTATGGTCACTGCCAGCGTATTTTGGACGAAGCGGCGGCGTTAACGTTGACGACTGGACGATTACAGGGCGCCTTAACCGGTCGTATTCGAGTTGCTGCGCCAATCGGGTTAGCGCAAGGGATCCTTGTTGCGCCAGTAACGCAATTTACCGATGCGCATCCAGAGGTCATCATTGAAGTGATTGCCTCCGACCAATTTACGCCCTTAGTGGATGAGCGGGTCGATATTGCGCTGCGCTTCACACCTCAGCCGGATGAACATTTAATTGCCCGCAAACTCATGGCCATCGATTCTATAGTGTGTGCATCACCGGCATATATAGCCAGCGCGTCGCAGCCTAATCACCCGAGCGATCTCAGTGATCACCCGTGCTTAATTCATGTCAGCGGTGATCATTGGCAGTTTATTAAAGACAATCGCCGAGAAGAGGTAAGAGTGAGTGGGCCGATTCACGCCAACGACTTAGGCACCTTGGTCAATGCGGCGCGAATGGGAAAAGGGATTATCCGTGTGCCATGTGATTTAGCCAATCCCTATGTGAAGCAAGGGGAATTGATACCCTTGCTGACCGATTATCGCTTACCGCCCAGCGCACTGTGGGCGGTCTATTTATCGCGTAGTTATCAACAGCCTGTCGTGCGCCACTTTATCGATCACTTGGCAAGCTGCTGGCAGCATGATATCCAAGCTCCCATTGATGGGTCAGATACTTGAAAAGCGTGACAACTACAACGCGAGTTTAGTGAGGTAGTGATGGCTTAACGTCAGTGAGCGTGCCAGTGGTTTGGGTAGGGTATCGATTTCGAGGCTATCAAGTAAGTTTTTCACATGCAGCCCGAGCTCGGTATCACCACTGATACTGAGTTGGCGCTGGAAAAACAGCGTATCCGGATCGCAATAGTGGGTCGCCATTTTTAAAAACGCTAACCAATCTCCCTCGATACTGGCGTCTTCTTCCCCCGATAAACGTACCAATAATTGGTTGTCTTCGTTCAGTGATACGAACCAATTGGCGTTGAGATCGCGCAAACCAATGCGAATAGTGCGGCCAGCAAGAAAATCGAACTCGTCCTCTGCCAGCGGCACCGCAAAAGCGGCATTCATGACCTTCGTTAGAACCTGAGCTTGCAGTCCTTGTGGTAATTGAGTGATCGCTTTTAGCCCCGGTGTAATCAGGTTTGGTTGGGGCATTGGAAGACTAAGGGGTTGTTGGGTGATTGGGTTAACGAGCATTTGGCTTTCCTTTGGTGCCAATGGTTGAATGCCACTAGAGTAGCGAGGTTGAATGCTACGCCATTGGATCCGAGTCAAAAATGAGAGGATTTTTTGTGCCAACAGCGTCATTTATCGCGATTTTTGTCATCATGGAGAAGTGAGCTTGATACACATCAACCCCCCACATTGGCAACGCCCTTATCTTAGCCGGACAATCATAAAATGGAATGCAATGTTATGGAGCTCCTTTGTCCGGCGGGCAATATTCCGGCGGTTAAAAAAGCGATCGAACATGGCGCCGATGCGGTGTATGTCGGCTTAAAAGATGACACCAATGCGCGCCATTTTGCGGGGCTGAACTTTACCGACAGCAAATTGCAGCGTGCCAGTCAGTATGTACATGACCACGGCAAAGACTTGCACGTTGCCATTAATACCTTTGCTCATCCTGATGGTTGGCGCCGCTGGCAATATGCGATTGATAGCGCCGCTGGTAATGGTGCCGATGCGCTGATCCTTGCCGATATGGCCTGTTTAGATTACGCCGCCAACACCTATCCCGATTTGGATATACACCTTTCTGTTCAAGCATCCGCCACTAACGCTGGGGCGATCCGCTTTTATCAGCAGCAATATGGCGTTAAGCGAGTGGTATTGCCGCGGGTGCTGTCTATTCATCAGGTTAAACAACTAGCACGCGATACCGATGTCGACTTAGAGGTATTTGCCTTTGGCAGCTTGTGCATTATGGCCGAAGGGCGCTGCTATTTATCGTCTTACCTTACCGGCCAATCGCCCAATACCGTGGGCGCTTGCTCACCGGCGGCATTCGTGCGTTGGCAAGATACTGAGCAAGGGCTGGAGTCGCGCTTAAACGGGGTCTTGATTGATCGGTACCAAGCCGATGAAAAAGCGGGGTATCCCACCCTTTGCAAAGGCCGTTTTTGTGTCGACGGTAACCGCTATCACGCACTGGAAGAACCCACCAGTTTGAACACCTTAAGTGTCCTGCCTGAGCTTTATCGCGCCGGGATCAAATCGGTCAAAATCGAAGGTCGTCAGCGCAGCCCAGCGTATGTGGAGCAAGTTGCACGGGTATGGCGTCAAGCGATTGATCGCTGTATCGCAAACCCCGAGGCGTTTGATATTGCGCCGGATTGGGCGCACTCGCTCGATAGTCTTTCTGAAGGGGTGCAAACCAGTTTGGGCGCTTACCATCGCAAGTGGCAATAAGGAATTATGATGCAATTTTCTCTCGGGCCGATCCTGTATTACTGGCCTAAGGCTGAGGTTGAAGCCTTTTATCAAGCAGCGGCTGACAGCCAAGCCGATGTGATTTATCTCGGTGAAACTGTCTGTGCCAAGCGGCGAGAGCTGAAAACCAAAGACTGGATCGGGCTCGCGCGTGAGCTGGCCGAGTCTGGTAAACAAGTGGTGCTCTCGACCATGGCGCTGATTGAAGCGCCCTCAGAGCTGACCATGCTGAAACGCTATTGCGACAATGATGATATTCGCATTGAAGCGAATGACGTGAGCGCGGTGCAGTTTTTAAGTGAGCGTCGGCAGCCCTTTGTGGTTGGGTCCGCCATCAATTGCTATAACCCACAAACACTGAAGCAATTTGTTGACCTTGGCATGACGCGCTGGGTGATGCCGGTAGAACTTTCGCGCGACTGGCTGGTGAATATGTTAAACGGCTGCGATGAACTGGGCATTCGCGACCGGTTTGAGGTGGAGGTGACTGGCTATGGTTACTTACCACTGGCTTATTCAGCACGCTGTTTTACCGCGCGCTCAGAAAACCGCGCCAAAGATGACTGCGAACTGTGCTGTATCAACTATCCCAATGGGCGGTTAACGGAATCACAAGAGGGTCAGGCCGTATTTGTGCTGAACGGCATTCAAACCCAGTCCGGGCAGTGCACAAATCTCATTAACGATTTACCGTCGATGCAAGGGCTGGTGGATGTGGTGCGGTTAAGCCCACTGTCGCTTGACACCTTGCACTGGGTAGACAAATTCCGTGCTAACCAAGTAGGTAATAACCCGCAACCGCTCAACAACGATTGCAACGGCTATTGGCACCACTTGGCAGGCATGACACAAGTTCTAGGCTAAACGCATAACAAAAACAGCCTGCGTAGTCGGGTAGAGAGGTGAGGGTATGTTGTATTTAGAGTTCTTGTTCTTACTGCTAATGCTGTATATCGGCTCCCGATACGGGGGCATTGGGCTGGGCGTGGTCTCAGGGATTGGCTTGGTCATTGAAGTGTTTATCTTCCAGATGCCGCCAACGTCACCGCCTGTGACCGTGATGCTGATTATTCTTGCGGTCGTCACCTGTGCCTCTATTTTGGAAGCGGCAGGTGGCCTTAAGTATATGCTGCAAGTGGCCGAGCGATTATTGCGTAAAAATCCAAAACGCGTCACCTTGATTGCGCCGTTTGTCACCTATGCCATGACCTTTATGCTTGGGACCGGTCACGCGGTGTATTCCATTATGCCGATTATCGGTGATGTCGCGCTGAAAAATGGTATTCGTCCGGAACGCCCAATGGCGGCGGCGTCGGTTGCCTCTCAAATCGCGATTACAGCCTCGCCGATCTCTGCAGCCGTGGTCTATTACCTTGCCCAGCTTGCCGATATTCAACATGACATTACGTTAGTCTCGATTTTGTTGGTGACTATCCCCGCCACCTTGTTTGGTACCTTGCTGATGTCTCTGTACAGCTTGCGCCGTGGCAAAGAGCTGGATGACGATCCGGATTACCAAGCGCGCTTACAAGACCCCGAATGGCGTGAGCGAATCGAAAATACCACCGCGACGTCACTTGATGAGGTGTTACCTCGTTCGGCCCGCAATGCGGTACTGCTGTTTATTGGTGCCATCGTCACCATTGTGATTATCGCGATGTGGCCAGAGATCCGCACAGTGGCAGGGGAGAGTAAGGCCATCAGCATGTCGGTGGTTATTCAAATGATGATGCTCTGCTTTGGCGGGATCATCTTACTGGCGACCAAAACAGATCCGCGTAATGTGCCGAATGGCGTGGTGTTTAAATCTGGGATGGTGGCGGCCATTGCTATCTTCGGGATTGCTTGGATGTCAGACACTTACTTCCAATACGCGATGCCGCAATTTAAGTCGGGAATTGTGGAGATGGTCACTCAATATCCGTGGTCTTTTGCACTTGCCTTGTTTATCGTGTCAGTGGTTGTTAATTCGCAAGCCGCGACCGCACGGATGATGTTGCCGGTGGGTCTTGGGTTAGGGCTCGATCCTGCGCTGCTTATCGGTATTATGCCGGCCGTGTATGGGTACTTCTTTATTCCCAACTATCCTTCAGATATTGCGACCGTGAACTTCGATGCATCCGGCACCACCAAAATTGGTAAATGGTATTTCAACCATTCATTTATGGCGGTCGGCTTAATTGGCGTGGTGAGCGCTTGTGCGCTCGGTTATGTATTAGGGCAGATTTTTATCGCCTAATACACAAAAGGATTTAAAGGACACAAGGATGCAAGTGAGACGTGCCTCGGTTGAGGACTTGGATGCCATCTTCGCCCTGAATGTACAAATTGGTGACATGCACCATCAACATGCGCCGCATCTGTTTGCAACGCCTGGCCCAAGCGGTCGGGCGTTTTTGCAGCAAGCGCTGCAAGAAGCGGATAAGTACTTTTGGGTGGCAGAGCATCAAAACAAAGTGATTGGCTTTTTGTCGGCAAGGCTGGAGTCGTTTGAACACATTCCTCATCTGGTCGACGATCCCATGTGTCATGTGAATACCATTGTGGTTGACCGTGATGCGCGAGGAACCGGTGCAGGTAAAGCGTTAATGGCGGCCTGTACCCAATGGGCGAAAGACAATCATGCCACTGTGATTAAACTAGAAGTGATGACGTTTAATCAGGATGCGCAGGCGTTTTACCATGCGCTGGGGTTTACCCCAGACTCTATCACCATGATGCAAACATTGAATTGCGAGCCGGAGGCGCCAGCACAATGATTGATAAAGACACCGTGATGCGGGTGGCACGACCCACCGACAATTTGGCCGACATTACCAACATGTATTGTGATGGGCTGGGGTTTGAGCTATTGGCGACGTTTTCTGGCCATAATGATTTTGATGGTGCCATTATTGGTCACCCACATCATAACTATCACCTTGAATTTACCCATCATCGCGGCACCCATGTCGGTCCAGCACCGTCACAGGAAAACCTGTTGGTCTTTTACTTGCCGGATCACGCTGCATGGCAGACTGCGTGTCAACAAATTGAAGCCGCTGGGTTTAAACCTGTGTCGAGCTACAATAGCTACTGGGATAAAGACGGGCGTACCTTTGAAGATCTGGACGGTTACCGTGTGGTACTACAAAACCGTAAGTGGGCGTATTAAAAACGGCAAGCCAACAATCGACTTGCCGTGTTGTCTACAGATGGGCCAATACTCCCCCGTTAAATAAAGGGAGCAGAGGATGATTACTTAATCGCGTCCGCTTCTTGTTTTTGACGTGCGCGATGTGCCGGACCAAAGCAGAACTGAATTTGGTCCGCACTCGGTGAAGCGGGTGTTGTGGTGCCATCCAGCCAGTCATCCCAGCTTTTCACAAATTTATCGGCGAGCTTCTCCGCGGCACTTTCATTCCACAGTCCACCTTTAAAGGTCAGTTCCATCACATTCACAGTGATCTCAGTTTTGTACTGATCTTTAGGCGCACCTTTACCTGAGCTGTGACTGCGCTCCATCATCATAAAGGTTTGCTGAATACCGACGACAATGTCCGTCCCAGTCGCGTTCATGGTGTTTTGGACAAACAAGGTTTTAGTGTTTTGGGTATTCACTCGGCTAGTACACGCCTTGGCAAGGTTCACAATACTGTTTTTAATCAGCGGAATATCTTGCTCAGTGATCCCGTCGTAGAGGCCAACGACTTTATCAATCAGAGAGTTGTAGTTCTCTTCTTCGTAATGCACCGTGGTGCGCTCTGATTGGGTGACATTAAAAAAGGGCACTTTAAGAATGGAGCTCACAAACTCCTGAAACCCTTCGGCATTCTTGTCATTATCTGGGTCTAGCGGATTCCAGCCGGTGCGGCTTTGAGCTAAGCCTAAAATGCTCGATACCGCGTTACCGGTAGACTCGGTAAGCAAGCGAACAATCTCACTGTGATTGCCAGCGCTAATGGCATCATCCAATTTCTTACCTTGCGCCGATTCTGTTTGCGCATTTTTACCGGCACCGATGGTATTTTGACCTGATACTGTGCTGTCGCCATCGCGCGGTACCGCAAAGAGCGCGCTGTGCTGCAGTTGCTGTTGGTTAGAAACCAAATTTTGGTGGTTATTCAGCCAAGTATCAAATTGGGATGTCAGGTTTTGTGCATCTGAAGCGTTCATAATTGTGTTCCTAATTGCGACGATGTGAATCGTGATTGAATGATCTTCAATCGCTAGGGCAACAACAAAATCCTGCCTGCAAAATTAGGCTAGTCTGCTTTGTTTTATTTTCCATCAGTCGACGAAGATAATCTTCTATGGGGAATGGGACTCTGTCGTTATAGATTGAAATATAATGCCTTTTTCTTGACGTCGATTTGACGAAGTCATGCTGCTATTGTGTTTTGATGACAACACAAGGCGTTAGGAAATGTCGTGTATATTTATCAATGCATTAACGGTGTGGCATTAAGCGTATGCTGACTGGTAACTGTGGTGGCAGCAATCACAGTAATTGGCAAAACAGATTAGCGCGGATGTCTAATGCCTATTAACGTTGTATTAGTCGGGACAATCAGACACTTCGCCTGATTGCCTATTAACGCAATGCGCAAGCTGATTCGCTGTGAAGAAAGCTTGTCGAACAATAAGAGCAAGGAGAAAGCAATGTCTCAACAAGGCTCAACGTCGGTCGGTCAATGCCCCGTGATGCATGGTGGCGCAACATCGGAAGCGATGGCACACAAAACCTGGTGGCCAAACGCGCTAAACCTCGACATTCTTCATCAACACGACAGTAAAACCTCTCCTTTTGATGATGACTTCGATTATCACGCCGCGCTTAAAGCTCTCGATATCGATGCATTAAAAAAGGATGTGAAAGCGTTACTGACCGAGAGTCAGTCTTGGTGGCCCGCCGATTGGGGACATTATGGCGGCTTGATGATCCGCATGGCATGGCACTCCGCGGGGAGCTATCGCATTGCCGACGGCCGCGGTGGCGGTGCTACCGGTAACCAGCGTTTTGCGCCTTTAAATTCATGGCCGGATAATGCCAACCTCGATAAGGCCCGCCGCCTGTTGTGGCCTATCAAGAAAAAATATGGAAACAAAATAAGCTGGGCAGATTTGATCTTGCTGGCGGGGACGATGGCGTATGAATCGATGGGCTTAAAACCCTATGGGTTTGCATTTGGCCGCGAGGATATTTGGCACCCTGAGAAAGATACCTACTGGGGCGCAGAGAAAGAATGGCTGGCGCCAAGTGATGCTGAGAATAGCCGCTACTCTGGTGAACGCGATCTGGAAAACCCATTGGCAGCGGTGATGATGGGGCTGATTTATGTCAACCCAGAAGGGGTAGATGGCCATCCGGATCCGCTTAAAACCGCGCAAGATATGCGTGTCACCTTCGAGCGCATGGCGATGAACGATGAAGAAACGGTCGCACTCACCGCAGGTGGCCATACAGTCGGTAAGTGTCACGGCAATGGCGATGCGGAACAGCTCGGCCCCGAGCCGGAAGGCGCAGCGATTGAAGAGCAAGGCTTAGGGTGGAACAACCATCAAGCGCGTGGCATTGGTCGCGATACGGTCACCAGTGGCATTGAAGGGGCGTGGACCACCCATCCCACGCAATGGGATAACGGCTACTTTTATCTGTTGTTTAACTACGAGTGGGAATTGAAGAAAAGCCCAGCAGGTGCGTGGCAGTGGGAGCCCATCGACATCAAAGAAGAAGATAAACCTGTCGATGTGGAAGACCCTTCCATTCGTCGTAATCCCATCATGACGGATGCCGACATGGCACTCAAGATGGACCCAACCTATCGCAGCATTGCGGAGCGTTTTTATCAACATCCCGAGCAGTTAGCGGATGCCTTTGCTAAAGCTTGGTTTAAACTCACGCACCGCGACATGGGGCCTAAATCGCGTTACATCGGCCCAGATGTGCCAAGTGAAGACTTGATTTGGCAAGACCCTGTACCGGCAGGACGCACCGATTATGACGTCGCGGCGGTAAAAGCGGATATTGCCAACAGTGGCCTGACACTGGCAGAGAAAGTGACGACCGCATGGGACAGTGCGCGTACTTATCGGCAATCTGATAAACGGGGTGGGGCGAACGGCGCGCGGATCCGCCTAGCGCCGCAAAAAGATTGGCAAGGGAACGAGCCGGAGCGTCTAGCGAAGGTGGTTAACGTGCTGAGCAATATAGCCCAGAAGCACCAGATTAGTTTGGCCGACACCATCGTGCTGGCAGGCAACCAAGGCATCGAAGAAGCAGCAAAGGCGGCTGGCTTCCCCGTCGACGTTCCCTTTGCACCCGGACGTGGTGATGCCACGCTTGAACAAACCGATGTGGCTTCGTTTGAGGTGTTAGAACCGGTTGCAGATGGGTTCCGTAACTGGCTGAAAAAAGACTACACCGTTCAGCCTGAAGAGTTACTGCTCGACCGTGCCCAATTGATGGGACTCACGGCCCCTGAAATGACGGTGCTACTGGGAGGTATGCGCGTACTGGGTACCAATTATGGTGGTGCGCCGGAAGGTGTGCTGACTGACCGAGTGGGGCAGCTAAGTCATGACTTTTTTGTCAATCTGACAGACATGGCGTATCAATGGAAACCCGTCGGCCGCAACCGCTATGAAATCATTGCGCGCGACTCTGGTGCGGTGAAGTGGACGGCAAGTCGCGTCGACTTAGTGTTTGGCTCTAATTCAATTTTGCGCGCTTATGCCGAGTTTTACGCGCAAGATGATAACCAAGCCAAGTTTGTACACGATTTTGTGGCGGCGTGGGTGAAAGTGATGAACGCTGACCGTTTTGATCTCCACCATTAGCCGATGACTTAACTAAGACAAACTGTGATCGCCAAGCCGCCTTTTATTGATAGGCGGCTTTTTATTTGTCTTAAATCAAGCTCGGGTTTGGTTGTTGTCGTGCTACAGGCAGGGGTTTAGTACAGTGAGCTGAGTAAATTCCATCCCATTCTTTTATCTTTATCATCTGGCGGAGTGAATTATGCTAGAACTGCTCATTGGGCTCGTTGTAACAGTGGCTGTGGGCTACTTCATTGTCAAAGGCTATCGTGCTGCAAGTACCTTGCTAACCGCAGGGATTTTATTACTGATTATCACCGGGTTAATCGGACACAGTGTGCTGCCAGCTAAATTAACGTCGACGGGCAATCTGTTTACCGACTCGCTTGAATACGTGAAATACATGCTGCAATACCGAGGTGGCGGCCTCGGGATGCAAATTATGTTGTTGTGTGGCTTTGCGGCCTATATGTCGCACATTGGTGCCAACAATGTGGTGGTGAAACAGTTCTCTAAGCCGCTATCGGTGATCAAGTCACCCTATGTGCTGCTCGTAGCGGCTTATATCGTGGCATGTTTAATGTCGCTGGCAGTCAGCTCTGCAACTGGGTTGGGTGTCCTTCTGATGGCCACCTTGTTCCCGATGATGACCGCGATGGGCATTTCTCGTCCTGCCGCCACCGCGGTGTGTGCCTCTCCCGCTGCCATTATTTTGTCACCTACGTCGGGCGATGTGGTGATTGCGGCGGAAAAATCCGGGTTGCCTCTCCATGTGTTTGCGGTTGAAACCGTATTGCCGGTCTCTATTTGTGCGATCATCGTGATGGCAGCAGCGGCGTACTTTTGGAATAAATATCTGGATAAAAAAGAAAACACGCCGATGGAACGTGTGGATGTCTCTGAGATAGAAACCCACGCGCCTGCTTATTACGCAGTGTTGCCGTTTTTACCCATTATCGGAGTGTTCCTGTTCAATGGGAAAACCATCGAGGGGCTGTATCTTGATATTTATACCATCGTGGTCTTGTCGATCTTCTTGGGGGCATTGGTGGACTTTGCTACCAAGAAATTTGATGGTAGAAGAACGCTAGAAGATCTCGACGCCTGCTACGAAGGCATGGCGGATGCCTTTAAAGGCGTGGTGATGCTGTTGGTGGCTGCCGGCGTATTTGCCCAAGGCTTGATGTCAATTGGTGCGATAGACAACTTATTGGGCTTGGCGGAAAGTGCGGGTGCAGGCGGTATCGCGCTGATGTTGTTGCTAACCCTGCTCACTGTAGCGGCTGCGATTGCGACCGGGTCGGGCAATGCGCCTTTCTATGCGTTTGTTGAACTCGCGCCCTCGTTAGCCGCGAAGATGGGGCTTAACCCAGCGTTTTTGATTATCCCCATGTTGCAAGCGTCTAATTTAGGTCGCACGGTTTCGCCTGTATCGGGAGTGATCGTAGCGACATCTGGGATGGCAAAACTCAGCCCGTTTGAGGTGGTTAAACGCACCTCGGTGCCAGTTCTCTGCGGATTAATCACCGTGATTATTGGAACGCTTGTATTGGTGCCGATGATGGCGTAACGTCACAAGGCATGGAAAGCCCGCGTGCAAGTGCGCGCGGGCTTTTTTAATCGTATCGCACTATAGGCCAACACGGTTTGGAAGAAAACAACATGACTGCCCCGACCAAAATCACCTTTTTCTCCACCTTAACGCCCATGGTGGCCGCCGGTGTTAAAACCATCACTATTCGCGATGAGTCCGAAAGTCACTATCAACCTGGTTCGCGTGTCGCGGTGCATCAGCTAGAAACCGATCATTATGTGTGT
This sequence comes from Salinivibrio sp. IB868, assembly GCF_001995655.1. Classification (NCBI taxonomy): domain Bacteria; kingdom Pseudomonadati; phylum Pseudomonadota; class Gammaproteobacteria; order Vibrionales; family Vibrionaceae; genus Salinivibrio; species Salinivibrio sp. IB868. The sequence continues at coordinate 399,776 of NZ_MUEW01000001.1, read as the reverse complement.
GACATTGTAATCGACAGCGTTGTGCCGTTAGCGTTCGAGGACATTGATGCCCGCCATGCGGAACAAGAAGGGATGTCGCTAACTGAGTTGAAGGCGCTGATTTTGCAAATCTACCCAGAACGTCCTCCGTTGTTTGTGATTGATTTTCATCTGGCTTAACAGCTCGCGCGCTCGCAGCGCATGGACTGACAGTGCGCCATGAAAAAAGCGCCCGGTAACACGGACGCATCGCGACGCTTGGTGATTTCTCAGACGATTTTGGGTTGACCATCCGAGGCGGTGGCGCCGCCATCAACGGGGAGGTTAACACCGGAAATAAATGATGCATCGTCACTGACAAGAAATGCGACCGCAGACGCGACTTCTTCAGGCTCTGCCGGACGACCTAGTGCGATACGTTCATTGAACTTTTCCCGCACCGATTCGGGCCAGCCATTGGTCATGTTGGTCTTGACCAAGCTAGGACAGACGGCATTAATGCGCACGCCTTGAAGGCCGTGATCGAGTGCCATGGCACGTGTCAAGTTCACAACGGCGCCTTTGGCGGCACAGTAAAAAGCCGCGCCCCAATCACCGCCTAGGCCTGATACTGATGCCGTGTTTACCATTGAACCTTTGGTTTTAATTAACTCAGGCATGGCGTATTTGGCGCAAAAAACCACACCATCAATATCTACTCCTGATACTTTCTCCCAGTCAGCCAGAGTGCCGTCAATGACCGAACCAGGCGTATGCACCCCTGCGTTATTGATCAGCATATCTAGCTGCCCAAAGTGGGATACCACTTCTTGAATCATGGCTTCTACCGCTTTTGGATCTGACACATCGACAGAGAGCTTCAAGACGCGATCAGCATCGTATTTTGCTGCAGTGTCATTTAATGCCGCTTGGTTCCAGTCTGCAATGGCCACTTTGGCACCTTCTTGATAGAGGCGGTCGGTAATGGCTGCGCCAATGCCGTTGGCTGCGCCAGTAATCAATGCGACTTTTTGGTTAATACCTTTCATTGTGTTCTCCTTTTTATCTGATTGATCAAGCAAATACCGGATCCATACTGCCGGCCTCACGCGGGGCCATTAGCTTGTAGTTGTCACTGTAATCGACGGGGATCGCGATCACGGCGGGTCCTTCGGTGTCCATGGCTTGCTTCAATTGACTGGCAAGATCTTCTTGGCGTGTGACCGCAAAACCTTTGGCACCAAACGCCTCGGCGTAGGCTTTAAAGTCAATCGGGCCGAATTTCACACCGGAAAAGCGCTGATATTTTTTGACCTCTTGCATCTCTACCATGTTGTAGGCGTTGTCCACCCAAATAATGTGTAGCAAGTTGCATTTGAGGCGCACAGCAGTTTCAAGCTCCATGCTTGATTGCATAAACCCACCGTCACCGGAAACGGACACCACTTTGCGATCGGGATTGAGCAAGCTAGCACCAATTCCCCAAGGAAGGGCGACGCCCATGGTTTGTTGGCCGTTCGAGACCAACAATTGACGGGAACGGAAGCAGTTGAGGTAACGAGCAATCCAAATGTGGAAACTACCCATGTCCAAGCACAAGGTTGTGTCTGGGGTGATCACATCCTGCATCACTTTGATTAGGTGTAACGGATGCAAAGCAAACTCTTGGTGTGAATGGCTATAAGCACGAATCGCTTGACGTTGGTGGGCGACTTCTTCGAGCACATCGACGGTGGTAGATGGCATCAGCCAGTGATGATCGAGCTGCTCGGTGAGTGCTTTCAGGGTTGGCTCAATTTGGCCAACGAGCTCAACGCTGGGGCGATAGTAATGCTCGATTTCCGCAGGCTCGACATCAATATGCACGATGTCTGTGTGTTGGGTATTCCAAAGCTCAGGATCGTATTCAATCGGGCTAAAGCCAATGGTGATGATAAGGTCTGCATTTGCGAGCAATAGATCACCGGGCTGGTTGTTGAACAAACCCACCCGACCCGCAAAGCGCTGGTAGTAGCTGATATCAACAGTACCTGCCGCCTGATAGGTGCCGAGAACGGGTAATTGGGTACGATTGAGCAGAGTACGAATAGCGGCGGCATTCTCGGGGCGGCTGGCTTGTAAGCCTAGGAGAAACACAGGATTTTTCGCTGCTTTGATTTTATTGGCTGCCTCGCTGATGGCTCGCGTATCTGCCATGCCGGGCTGGGCGGGGAAGGTCGGTGCGAGGATATCACTTTCAACGGGTTCGTTGAGAATGTCCATGGGCAGACTGACAAAGGCAGCGCCGGGGCGGCCGCTTTCTGCTGAGCGGAAGGCATTGGCAAGGATCTCAGACGCAGCAGTGCTGGCTTGAACCTCGGCGCTGTATTTGGTGACGGAGCGGAATACGCTCACTGTATCAAGGCTTTGGTGGGTTTGTTTTTGTTGATCGGCCCGTTTTACCGCGCCCCCTAATGCGACCAAGGGATCGCCTTCTGAGGTTGCGGTTGCCAGACCGGTGACCAAGTTGGCACAGCCTGGGCCAGAGGTCACCATAGTCACACCCGCCTTACCGGTTAGACGGCCGACGACGCCTGCCATAAAGGCGCCATTCGCCTCGTGACGAATGGGGATCATCTTGATGTTGGTGTCTTCAACGGCGTCAAAGAGACGGTCGATTTTGGCGCCAGGAATACCAAAAATGTATTCTACACCTTGTTGTTCTAGGTGATTTGCGATCAGTTGTGCGCCATTGTCCCACTGTGTTTTTGTAGTCATGTTGGGCTCCTCGTGAGGTTGTCTCCCAATGGGAGGTGATATTATTTTTCTGCTTGTTCGATAGCGGTGTGTATGTTGTCCGAGGTTAAGTTCGCGTCGAGGAAGCTGGCATTGGTCGGAAGATCAATCACCAGTTTAGAGACCCGCCCAATTTGCAAGGTACCACAAGCCAATTCGTAGTCTTGGACATGGCCACCGCCTTGGCGTGTGTCAGTGATAAAGTGCTCGTGATAGCCAGCGACATTGATCCCTTGGGTGTATTGTGGGCTGCGGAAGCCAGCAATCACGCCATTGACATGGTCAAAGCGAAACTCAGGTTGTGCAGCGATGGCCTCAAGCATGGGTTTGTACGGCGGCGTTTGTTTGGGCACAGTGCGAGTGCGAACATGCTCAAAGGCACCATCGATACGAACCGCACAAAAAATATTGTCGCTTGGCACCAAGCTATCGATGACATCATGCAGCTCTTGGCGCGACATGGGGTGATCAAAAGTCTGGCTGATCTCTGGCTTGAAGAAGGTCATGACCGCAAAGGGGGTCTTTTGGTCCGGGTCGGCATGACGCGCCGAGCCATCACCGCGCAGCTGGAATATGGTTTTATCAAAGGCGATGAGCTCACCGTCGAGTTGGTTGAATGTGCCGAGGCCGAAGTCGCCATGTTTGAGGAGATCGGCCATGGTGGTGTCGCCCTCGTAGATGCCATCAATCAAGGCACTCATCAGGGAGGTTTGATAGATTTCGCCTTCACCCGTGTGTTGGTGATGCTCAACGTAGGCGGCCGCAATGTGCTCGGCACAGTGGCAGGTTTGGGTGCTCATAAAGCGTCCTCGTTAACCGTATTTAACGACCGTTCTGATAATCAAACGGTTCGTTGCGTGAAACCTATAGTTATGATGCGAGCTGACGTGAATAGCATCCAATACAAAAAAGGTTGGCTTTGATATCGAAAAGATATGGCACATAAAAAACGTGGTAAGATACTGAATATCAGAGACTTCTCAGAGGTAGAGTCATGGAGCTAAGGTATTTACGGTATTTTGTAACGGTGGCAGAGTGCCGACACTTCACCCGCGCAGCCGAAAAATTGGGCATTGCGCAACCACCACTGAGTCAACAAATTAAAAAGCTAGAGCAAGAGGTGGGCGTGCCTTTGTTTGAGCGTTTGTCGCGTGGGGTGGCGCTAACGCCGGCCGGTCAGGTGCTTTATGATGATGCGGTGAAAATCTTGGCGCAGTTGGATCACGCCGTGCAGCGGGTCAAACAAGTGGCGCGAGGAGAGCGGAATCAACTACGGCTTGGGTTTGCCAGCTCCACGGTGGTGAGCCAAGCCGTGTTAGAACTGGTTCGGCGATTACAGCAAGCCCATCCAGAGATTGATTTTCAACCAATAGAGCTGCCCATGCCTTCTTTGGTGGAAACCTTGCGTCAGCAGGATGTCGATCTCGCCTTTCTACGCTTACCATGTTATGCCAGTGAACACGTGGCGCACACGCCGCTGTTTCCTGACCCGTTTAAGCTAGTGGTGCCCGCTAATCATGCCTTTGCCAAGCAGCAAAGCGTGACGTTGTCACAATTGGGCGATGATCCGATTATTCTGTTTCCACGTGATATTGGCCCAGGGTTACATGATGCTTTGGTGGACGCATTAAAAGGAGCAGGACTGGCGCCCTCGAATGCCTCGTTGGCACCGCAATTACATTCAGCAACGGCAATGGTGTCAGCGGGGTTTGGTATTGCCTTGGTACCTGAATCATTGACCACACAGCTGAGCGATCATGTCGCTGTCGTCGCGGTTGAAGATATGCCGTTAGTCAGCCACGTCGTACTCGCGTGGCAGCGCACCAATACCGCTCAGGGTGTGCGTCGGTGTATTCATACCGCACGTGAACAAAGTGAACGGTTAGCGTCAGAGGCCTTCATGGGCGACTAAGATTGCTGAGCTGCACGTTGCAGAAATTCCAACTGCATTCGCTCTTGCTCACTCATTTGATAGGGCTCGTCGGATAACTGTCCGGTGTCAAAAACACCGAGTGAATAATGATCCTGTGGGCTGATGCCAAATTGTGCCCGCTCACCGGGATAGCCCGACATACGCTCAATCACCACGTCTTTCAGTTGCCATTCATCGCCATAGCCACGCATCGAGGCTCGAAAAGCGCGTAGCTCTAGCGTTTGCTCGCCCTCACTGAGGCGTGTCTTATTGGTTAATACCGCAACGGGTTGATCGTCAGCAGTAAATAGATTAGCACGTACCCGATAAATACCGCCTTTGTCGATATCCAAAACGAGCGGGATAACCATATCCGGCCCGCGGCCGAAAACTGGCTTCACCCCTTTCACTTCCGCAATGGGCTGATAAAGACGAAAGTCGGCGGTGAGCACATCGTCGCCCCCATCAAAACTGAGGGCTGCTTTAAGGCGAAGCTCGACAGGCCAATCGGCTTCGGGCTCAATGTTCCACTGTGTATCTGTGACATCGAGGTGGGTCAATTCCCGATTAGCCTCGACATCAATGACCGACAAAGTCGCGTGATTAAAAGAGGCAGGGGTGACCAGTGAGGCTTGGATATTTTCTGGATAAAAGTAACGGTATTGGTTGAGCTTTAATGCCGCTTTCACTGAGCCATCGAGAATTGGCATTGGGGTCGAGATATGTTGATTCCAGTGTAAATACGGGCTTTGTTTTGATGGAATGGGGATCGAGTAGTCGGGATGCTGGATTTGCTCTGCATAATCGGCGGCAATGTAGCTCAGTGTCGGCGCCATCGAGGTTTTCATCACATCGGGCTCGGCAGGTTGAGCTTGTGCTTTGTGGCGCGTGGTATCAGAAAGGGAGGAGGCGGCTTCACGCATACTCGGGGGCGAAGGTGTGTGGCCACGTTCGGTCGTCGTTTGATGTGTCAGCGTGTCTGGTGCATCTAGCCATAAATACGCTGTCGTTCCCATTGATACGACCAAGGTTACTGCGAGCAGCAGTCTAGTCATAGTAATCCCTAATTAATGTGTTACAGCCACGGTAGCACAGGAAAGAAAAGCGAATAAATCCAACCTGCTGCCCTTATCTCGATGAAAGGGCAGCTTTGTTAATCACGTCACAGCCTGTCCGAAATCATTGTGGGAGGGCATGAACCAGCTCCGACAAGGTGTCACGGTCTGAATCACGGACATAACGGTACTTCTTACCAAACCAGCCATCTTCGTCAATGGTCTCGACAGCGATACGAGACTGATCGCCGAGCTTAAGCTCAGGATCGGTGGCTGTTACTTTGCCTTTATGCCAAGGATTAAAGATAGTCAGATGGCTATACTTATCGCCCATCAATAGCGGGTAGTGTGAGGGCATAAAGCGTCGAACCCCTTTGTGGACATAATCTAATTGGCCATCAAACTCAATGGCGGTTGAACAACTATCAAATGCATCGACATCGGCGGCACCACAGGCCGAGTGGGCGGCGACCACGCCATCGTCGCTGCCTGGTATAAAGGGTGATGTCGCCCCTAAGAAGTCAGAGCCATTGCCCACGAAACGAATACGCGGTACACGGTTATCAGGCCACATGGCGAGTTGGCGCGCGTTTGCCACTTTCAAGTCGTTCAGTACGCCGATATTGTCTTTGCTGGGGAGTTGTCCCATCCACAGTGACACGGCTTTTTTCATCGCATGATTTAGCCAACCACCACCTTCAGCAACATTCACCGCGATGTTGGCCAGTTCAACGCCGCCGCCTGCGCCTGCAAAGTCAAAGGTGCCGACAATGTTGAGTGGCTCGAGCCCTGCGTTATTCAGCCAGTTTGCTTGGTTGTCTAACAGGTAGCGTGCCACCAAGTCGCCGGTAGAGTGGGTCACTAAAATGCAGCCGGACAGACAGGTTTTTTGCTCGGAAAGCGTTTTTAATGCAGGCCATAGATAGTCTGATGCAATCTTTCCTTCGATCCGCTCGTGAGCGGGCCAATCGACACGGGCATCAGCATGCTGTAACCAGTAGTTTTGCCAGTAGTCTGAACCATCTACGGCTACTTGATCACGATCTGGTCGGCTTTGTAGTTGATCGGGTTGAAAGCCATGGATTAAAACGACTTTGTAGGGTCCTATGGCTGCAAAACTTGCAGCAGAGAACAATGCAGAGAGGATGAAGAGTGTTTTATAAATATATTTCATTATTGTTGCCAACCTGTTTTGAGTAAACACTCAGTATTTATAGCTGATTATAAACTCATTGCCATAGTAATAAATGGGTCAGCAAAAGAAAATTTAAACGAAAAAAGAAGAAAGCACCCTATCCATACCCTTGTTTTGTATAGTAAATGACCGTATTTTGTGTGAAGAGACATCAGCTGAACCCAGTATTAACCATATATTGTGAGGGGTTAATATTTTTATGAATAAACGGGTTAATCACATCATTTCTTGAAATGTGATCTTGTTTCTAAATAAAACGATGTTTATCGCACTAAATAACTGATTGTTTTATTATTAAAAGAAAAAACTATGATTTATTTCGACAATGTCGCAAGGAAACTCCACAACGATCACAAGTCAACTCGAATTGGATTTCGCGAGACGCTTGTCCTTGAGTGCCTTCTGCAGCACGCACCGCAAGCCGTCAGTAAGCAGACGCTGATCTGTTATAGCTGGGGGAGTGAGTACATTGGTCAGACGTCGCTGGCTAAATCAGTCAGTGCTTTGCGGCGCGCCTTGATCGCAATAGGTGCAGACGCTTCATTGGTGGTCACGGTCCCTAAGTATGGCTACCGATTAACACAAGGCATGATCGCTCATCATACCGCTGAGCCCGCATGTAGTGGGGTAGATGACGTTACGCCATTACCTCAACCTTCCCTCCCTCAAACAGGGCGATCCTCACACCCTAAGCCATCAAGTCCGGCTCAGCGTAAAGTGCCTCTCTACCGGCAGTGTTTGTTGATTGCGATAACACTATTGCTGTGCGTGGCAACAAGCGTGTTTGTGGTTGGAAAAATGAATGGATGGCGGTGGAGTGATTGGGTTCAGCGAGGAGGGTTAAATCAAAAGCGTGTTGGGGCGCTTTACGTGTTTTACCCGCCCGGTAGTGAGCTCGGCTTTTCTATAGAGCAATTTTTAACTCATAGCCAGTGTAACTGCCTTGTTTATATTGAAAAAAGACACAAGTACTCCACCTTTCTTTTTGTTTCAAAGCAGACCCATCGGAGCACTTTTATTCGATACTCTCCGCTCAATATTATTCATGCGACACAAAAAATAGATGAATTTCTTCAGCAGGAAAAATAATACGCTAGATTCATAAGCAACAACTAAATTTATTCTCATGCCCAAACATGATGTTCTGATAGGCTAAAAATAGAGCCTTAACTCTATTTTCATCACCAGCTTCCTCCCTTATTTTATTGAATGAAAATCACATTGAATATTTGGTGTTTTTTTGAATGCCTAGCGGTAACTTTATGAAGTTTAGGAGGAATTAATTTCAACGCTTTTCATTATTTTTTATTGAACCGTTATGAAAGGGTAAGGGCTGCGACGACCATGACAGTCGCACTATGACTCTTATTTAAGGTTCAATAAGGAATACGTCAAATGGCTAATACAATACGTGTAACGGCGCTCACTGTGTCCAGCCTATCAGTACTGGTTTATGCTGGGCTCGCGCAGGCAAATATTTATCCTGATCAAATTGTGCTCGATAACTTAGGTGATGACCAATGTCGCGCGAATTACCGCCCCCTTACTGCCGATGAAGCAAGCACACATCGTCATTTTCTGATGGATCGCATGGGACAGTGGCAGATTTCCGGCCTAGCAGGTGATTGGGCCATTATGGGCAGTGGATACAACGGTGAAATCAAGCAATACGGCCAGACGGCCGATACTTGGTGTTATCCAGAAAACGATGAGGGCGAAATTCCTCATTATGCTGCCAAAAGCATCCCTGAGGGCACAGAACTTGATATCCAGTATGCACTCGTGAATAACCGCAGTGAGTTTGTTAAACCACTGAGCTATCTCGCGCATTATCTCGGTTATGCATGGGTAGGTGGCAACCACAGTGACTATGTCGGTGAAGATATGGACGTCTGGCGCTCAGGTGATAAGTGGCATATTCGCGGTAATAATGACGGGGGCTGTGATGGCTATCGTTGTAGTGATAAGACCACTATCACGGTCGATAATTTTGCTTATACCCTCAATGATAGCGATTTCTGGCACGGTGATGTGGTCGAGTCTGATCGCCAGTTAGTTAAAACTGTTTCAGCGGTAGCACGGAATAATACCGATATTGATCAACAGGTTGTGGTCGATCTTAAAGTCGATGAATCCACCAGTTGGGAAAAAACCAACACCTATGGCTTTTCACAAAAAGTGGAAACTGAAAACAGTTTTGATTGGCCGCTGGTGGGTGAGACCAAGTTAACCATTTCTTTTGAGGCAAACCAAAGTTTTGCCAGCAGCAATGGCGGCGCGAGCAGCGAGCAAGTGACCTTGCAAGCACGTCCTTTCGTTCCAGCACACTCAGAGATCCCCATCCGTGTTGAGTTATATCGCTCAAGCATTTCGTATCCTTATCGCTTCGGCGCAGACATCAGTTATGACGTTAACTTTAACGGTTTCTTGCGCTGGGGCGGCAATGCATGGCACTCCCATCCAGACAATCGCCCTACACATGACCATACCTTCACCATGGGCCGCAGTAGCCAGCCGTCTGCCGATATTGCCTATCAGTGGCATCATCGTTATATCCCAGGTGAAGTAAAATGGTGGGACTGGAGTTGGGCCATTGAGAAATACGGCCTACAGAGTATGCAATGGGCAACAGGCAAAAGCTTACGTCCTTTCTACTCCCACGTATCTGGCGATTTCTATGCAGAGTCACAATACGCGGGCACTATCGAAGTCGGACAAGCGAAGTCGCAAACCTCTCGTCAAACGCGCAGTAAGCGGTCTGCGACGCCCATGGCAAGTCATGATAGCGCAAATGGGGTGGAGCTCATTTCCAACTTTGATTCGGATGAGTTGGCCGCACTCGGATTTGAAAATGCTGAACTGACGATTAAACCTGCTCAGTAAGCCGAAAATGCAGGCAATCAGCAAACGTGCCGCACCCAAGAGGTGCGGCTTTTTTTCAGGTGGCGGGTGGGGGAACGTCTCACTTCAAAATCTTGTTCTACAGTTGTAGAAGGTTGAACTCGGCGTCAAGGAGCCATAATGAAACTCTATTTACAAATCCTGGCCTTCTATTTGATGAGCGTTGCACCCACTTGGGCTGCCGATGTACTGCTGGTTCAGAGTTATCATAAAGAATACGGCTGGGATGAAAGCTATATCCGTGGGCTTGAAAGTACGCTTGGCGATGATGTGACGCTACATACTTTTGAAATGGATACTAAGCGCTTACCCAGGTCTCAGTTTGACGCGCAAGCAGATAAAGCGTTGGCGCTTTATCAAAAGATTAGCCCCGAGGTCGTTGTTCTTGGAGATGATAATGCGTTGAGCCATATGCTGCCGAGACTGAGAAACGAAGATATCGATATAGTGTTTTTAGGTATTAACTCCAATCCACGTCGATTAATGGCGAAATACGCCGGTACGGCGCGAGTCACTGGTGTGTTGGAGCGTCCCTTGTTTGCTCGCAGTATGAAAGAGATGAGCGAATTATTAGGGAAAGATCAAATGAAGGTAAAAATCCTCTTTGATGCGGGCACCACGGCGACGATTGCAACCGATCACATCGCCAACCAATATGAAGATTTGAAACAACAGCTGGGTATCGATGTGACCATCGAAAATCACCGCTTGTTTTCGTCTTGGAAAAACTCAGTAGAGCAATCCGATGATTACGACGCGATTGTGGTTGGTTTATACCAAATTATCCGCAATGAGTCGGACAAAGTGGTTGATGCCAATAAAGTGCTCTCATGGACTAATGAAAACAGTGAGACACCTTTGTTTGGCTTTTGGGACTTTTCGGTCGGGAAAGGCCAAACTGCTGGCGGGGTCGTGCTATTTGGCGAATCCCAGGGTATACAAGCGGGCAAATACGTCAACCGCGTGTTGGCGGGTGAAGAAGCCTCGGAAATTTCGGTTATTCATGGCAAAAAAGGGAGAGCCATTTATAGCGCCACAGAATTTGAGCGCTGGGGGCTGACTCCTCCGACACATTGGCGAAATATCGACTAGTTTGTCTGTCTCACTTGCCATTGAGCGTTTTTATATAGTGAGCGGGTGTGCCACCGTAAAGACTGTCAGGTGGCACATCTTGTTTCACCACGGCGTTTGCTGCAATGACACTGCGCGCGCCGATCGTCACGCCTTGGCAGATCACCACATTGCCGCCAATCCACACATCGTCTTCCACCACGATGGGTTTGCACCAGGTCTCCCACGATCGGCGGCTTTGATAATCGAGAGAGTGAGTGGGAGTGTAAAACTGGGTATTGGGGCCAATCAGCACATGGTCACCGATAGTGATCGGAGCGCCATCGAGCATAGTGACATTCATATTGATTAAGCTATTGCTGCCAACCCGAATGGTCTCACCAAATTCACAATGGAACGGCGGTTGGATCACCGAACCTTCGCCGATAGCACTTAATAACTCGCGCAGCAGTTGCTGCCTTGTCGTCGTCTCTATTGTTTGATTGAATGCCAGTAAGGTTCGTGTGGCATGGTCTCGCCTGATATCAATGGATCCATCACTGTCATCGAAGACAAGTCCTTGGCACATTTTTTCCCATTCGGTCATGGTTTCTCCTTATTATTCGTGAACAGTGATACAAGACCAGTCATGACGGCATTATCTCAGTTTGTGGGAGCGTGAAAACAGAAATCATTCCTTAAGCGTTTTTCCTCTTTCTATTATTTTCCTCCTCCTATGGAAATCGAACAAAAAAGCGCCACTCGGCAGTGGCGCTTGGTAGAATTTTTTTAGTGCTTAGTGCTTAGTGCTTAGCGATCAGCGAAAGTAAACACGCACATCGGTTTGGCTTCGGCTTCCATCACCCGTGAGCAGCAGGTGCAGACGTTGCTGATCACGTAAATCGACCTCGATATACTGGTTGCTGCCCGGCACGTCTGAAACGGCTTGATTTTGTGCTTGCGTTGGCCAGTAATCCTCGGCGGCGAATACGCTCAGATCGCCCGCGTCACCATCCGCCATGACCCACACTTGTGCTTTGGTTGCGCCTTCAGGCACATCGGCATACAGGTAACGACGTTGATAAACGCTGATGCTATTGGGACTCGCGACGTTAAGCTGAGCCGGGCGCAAGTCATCGGTGCCAGCCGGTGTTTCAGGCTCTGGCGTTGGCTCGGGATCGACTTGGCCTTCCGCATTTACCGCGACGGTGACATCAGTAAAGTCTCCACGTCCGGTGACACTTAAGGTATAGCGGCCTGGTTCTACATCATTAAGCGTCACGGTCTCATGACTGGTTTGGTTCCACTCAGTGGCATCAAAATCGTAATAGTGCGCTTGACGACCTTTCGCCACGTAGAGATCCGCGTTTCCTTGCCCCGCAATGCTAAATGTAAGCGCATTGGCAGGCTGAGCAATATCAATCTGATACAGGTGCTCACTGTACGCTTGTCCACTGATGGTGACCGTTTGTCCCAATGATAGCGTTGTTACCTCTGGCTGCTCTGGCTCGGGATCAGGGTCTGGACGTGGTGGTTCACCGCCACCGGTGTTATCCAAGGTGTTCAGCCACTGCGCAAAGGCCTGGTCATAACGATGGCCATAGTCTTTGACTAAATTTGCCCACTGCTCGAATTTCCCGGAGCGCCCGGCTTCAAGCAAGGTTTCTACAGCATCTGGATGCTGTTCAAACAAGAAGCGTACCGCCAAATAGCCCCAGCGATATACGCGGTTCACATCATGCTGGTAGGTGGTGGCAAAGACTTCACTGAGTGAATAGCCGCCTTCTTTACCCAAGCGTATGGCGTCGGCATAGTCATCGCCATGGGCCATATACTCCGCAAAGCCTTCAAGCCACCACACTGTATGACCGTGGCGAAGCACGTCGTTGAAATCGCCGTACATATTAAAGCGCCCATCCAGATAGTGAACGTACTCGTGCTCAAGGTTCCAAATGGAAAGCGATTGGCCATTATCATTACGGTACGCGATAAAACGGGCTTGGTTATCTGGATCGGCAGGGTTACCTTCTAAGTATTGGCCGCCATTGTCCGTCGAGTTACCAAACAAAAATGAGGAATAGGTTTTGTAGTCGGACGGGTTATCAAATACCACGACTTCAACACTGTCGTTTAGATCATCGGCGACGGCCTGATAGCCTGAGTTCACGGTTTGATGGAAGGCGACTTCTTTTTGATGCAGGCTTTCGCATGCTTGTTGCGATTGGGCCTGTGTCATGCTTTGTGAGCGAATGATCGCCGGGCCTTCACATTGGTGGCGATAAGGTACCACTTTGGCTTCCAGTGTCGCTTTGGCGTCAGACAGACCTAATTCGGTCATTTTATCGGGGGCGTAAGCATCCACCATTTCTACCATGCCTACCCAAACCGCGTCGTTTTTGCCGCCCAGTGGGAAACGGGGTAACAGGTCGCGATAATGACTCATCACACGATCTCGCACGCTGGCTTGTGGCGCCATCAATAGCCGCCCCATTTCACGGACGGTATTCGACACCAATAGTGCACCGTGCTCGCTGTTGGACAGTTGTGGGTTATCCAACACGAATTGATAGAGACGGTCAATCAATGAGAGATCGGCAGCAAGCTCGTCATAAAAGGCCTGACGTGATTGGTGGCCTGCCATGGCACGGAAAAGGTTATTCAGTGCATCCGCGTAACGGCGTTCATGTAAGCGATCTTGCCTGAGGTTTTCAAGTAGTTGAATTTGTAGGTCCAAAGTTTGCGGTAAACGCTTGATGCTATCGGCCATCAGCGTTAAGCCATGCAAGGCATCGGTTTGGGCGCTACCTTTTGCCGTTGCGTAGGGTGAGCGCAAAAAAGTATTGATGGCATCCGCAAGGCGGTCGTCTAGTGCGTCCGAAAAGTCGGCGTTCGCTTTATCACTATAAAAGCGAACATAGTAGGCGGCGCGCACATACTCGGCTAAGTTAGCAATTTGGCGGGCTTGGCTGTCATCCCCTTGATAATTGGCAATGGTCTGCGCGAGGCGCTGCGTCACTTTGTTTACAAAGGTTTCTTGGTAGACGTTGTGATATCGAATAGACGTGGTGTCGTACCAGCTGGTAAAGCAACTGCGTTCAGCACTCATAATGGCTTGGAGCGGCATGTTACTGGCCGCTAAATCGGCAATGTCACATTGAGCATCAGCCCATGCACTGGTGCTACTAAAGGCAGCAAGCGCAATGAGTGCCGATAGAGTTTTGGGTCGGGAAGGAAATAGTGTATACATTTCAAGCTCCTAGATATGATTAGGCGGAGCCGTTATAACGATTTTCCCGACACTATTGGTTTAATCAGCCTAAAAATTAGGGCTTGGTTCCGTTTTCTTTTTAAAGTCTGCTAGTGACGTATCACTGCGGGTCTTTTTCTCGCAGGTGTAGTTTGGCGATCCGTTTCGTCACTGTATACACGCGCTTTAGCGATTCGGTCCACTCCATCTCGATACTAAAAAGTTGCAAGCGGTTGGTGTCATGCTCTACCAAGCGCTCGGCTTGATGGGCAAGCACTTTATCCAATAGCGCGTTAAGCGCACGTTTGGTATGCAGTACTTGTTTCGCGCGTTTATTATCACCACGTCGAATGGCATTCACGCTATCTAGCAGCGCATGTGTGACTTTTTCTTGAATATTATCAAGGATTTCACGCATTTCATCACTGATATCGATCTCAGCATGCAGTGATTTATCCATGATGGGCACCAAGGTGTCTTCAATCAGATCAGCAATGCTCTCAAGCTGATCGGTCATGCTAATTAGGGTGATCTGTCGGTCACTCTGTGCTTGCGTGAGAGGCTCTTTACGCAATCGACCGAGATAAAAAAGCACATGTCCGTGCAAAATATCGACTTGATGCTCAAGCTCATCGATTTTCTCTAACGCATGATTAGCCGCTTCTCGCTCTTGCTGGGAAGCTAATTTAGAAGTGAGAGGCGGGAGTGCATTCATCATATTGCAAACTCGGCGTCCGATGCGTCCAATCTCGAGCTGGGCTTGATCCATGGCAATATCGGGTGTCATCAGCAGTTCTTTGGAGAGATATTTCGGCGAAACAATCGGTTGTTCACTTGGTGCAGGCTTACGAGTTTTAGGGACAATCTTCTTTGCAAGCCAAACAAACCCGCCGATAAACGGCAACATGACAAGTGTATTGACGACGTTGAATAGGGTGTTGGCATTGGCAATTTGACGAGGAAGTTCAGCCCCTAAGCGTTCAACGCCCGTGAGATCAGGATGGCTCGGCGACAGTGCGACGCTCCAATCACTCAAAACACTGATCAATGGAAGCCATATCAACACCCCGATAATATTAAACAGAATATGCACACTGGCGGTTTGTTTGGCCTCCCGCGATTTACCGATAGCGGCGAGGAGGGCGGTCACACAGGTGCCGACGTTGGCGCCCATTGCGAGTGCGATCCCGCTTTCAAGCGAGATAAAGCCTTGCCCCGCAAGGACGATGACAATCCCGGTTGTCGCAGATGAAGACTGCACTAATGCGGTAAACAAGGCCGCAAGTAAAATGGCAAAAAAAGGATTGTGCATTTTCGCCATGGCATCAATAAATGGCTGATAATCGCGCAGAGGCGACATTGCCTCACTCATCACATTCATCCCTGTGAAGATCAACCCCAATCCGAATAGCATTTTACCGTATTGCTTGGTTTTATCGGCTTTGGCTGTAAATTCAATTAAAAAGCCGATAGCGACCATCAGATAGGCAGCTTGAGTGATTTTAAAGGCCACAATCTGGGCGGTAATGGTTGTCCCGATATTGGCCCCCATGATCACCCCAGTTGCTTGCGCGAGCGACATTAACCCTGCGGAAATGAAACCGATGAGCAATACGGTGGTGACAGAAGAGGATTGAATGGTGGCTGTGACTCCCGCGCCCGTTAAAACACCGGCGACACGGTTGGTGGTGAGTTTGGCGAGTAAGGATTTGAGTCGGCTTCCAGCGGCGTTTTTCAGCGCATTAGACATTTTTTCCATGCCATATAAGAACAGCGCTAAGCCACCGAGCAGCCCCATCAACATGGTGAGGGTGTGGAGCGAAGACGCGTTCGTGTTCGCTGCCCATGCAAGGGTGGGGAGTAGAAATAAGAGGATGGCCAAACAGCGCCATTGCCATGTATTACTCAACGCGGTTAGTCGCATTTATCGCCTCTACATTGCTAGATTATCACCAGTAATCATTAACATAGATGCAATAAAACCGTAATGCGAGCGGCGCGATGACGTTGCACGAAGCATTGACGGGAATAATCGCTAGGGGATCACACTCTTGGCGTAACGTGAGGAGGTGTTAACTCAAATAAAGCGGCCGGGAGAAGTCGGCCGCAGAGAAGTTAGCCTTGGCAGCTGCCTTGATACTGCCAAACCCATTGGTTAGTGAAAGGGTCTATGCCCCAGTTATCTTGCGTGGCCTGGAATAGATGCCCTTGATACTGAACGGTGACGCCTGCTGGATAATAGTTGTATCCACCCCAAGTCGGCATATTGGTACAGCGGTTGGTCTCAACCCCGCGATCGTCAAGGCGTGCTAACACGTTGGTCGCATAATCACGCGCCCCCACGACAGTGACGTACAGATCCATGCCCTGAATTTGGCTAAAGCCACAGTACTCTTCGTTGCCCGCATTCGTTGAGGCGCAGTCGTTATCATTGACGGTTGCAGGGCGACCTACCGCGGCATATAAATCTACTTCGCCGTGACCACGATAGGTTTGCAGCCAAACAGTGCCGCGAGGCGCATTGTGTACCACGAACTGGTAACCAGCGCCCGCGCGCCCTTGGATTTGCACGGGCTGATCGAGTGTCAGTGGCAAGATTCCTGGATCAGGTTGTGGCTCTGGGTCTGGCGTAGGGTTGCCTCCCGTTCCTTGGCAACCTTGGGTTTGAATGCCCACTTCTGCAAAGGCTTGGCTTACTGCTCCGGCTGGGTAGTTTAATGCTTTGGCCGCTTCGCAAATGCCTTCCGCGCCTTGCTGGAAGCTGGAGTTTGGGCGCCAATAAAGCTGGTTTGCTGTCGCAAATGCCTTAAAGGCCTTTTTGATATTCCATTGATCGCTGGTGGCGAGATGATAGAAAGCTTTGTTAAAGATGCCAGAGCTAAAGTGCACATCAATACCAGAGTAATAGCGGTTCACATGACCAATTGAGCGTCCATCTTGGCTTGGGTTGATGAAATAACGCATAGCTTCGCTATGTTTCATCACGTCTTCACCCATTTTCCAGTTAAACTCACCAAATACGTACTGTCCCAGAGCCGCTGCGGCGACATCCGAGAAAGACTCATTCATCCCACCGGACATGCCTCGGTACTCAAGCCCTGAGTTTTGCTCGGTAAAGCCATGGCTCACCTCGTGAGCAATGACATCCCAAGTGGTTAGGGGATACATGCTGCGATTACCGTCGCCAAAGGTCATTTGCCTGCCATCCCAAAAAGCATTGCCATAACCTTGGCCGTAGTGGACGCGCATGGTGAGCTTTTGTCGAATCGGACGTATACCGAGCCAGTCTTGGTACATATCAAATACTTTCTGGCCAAAAAACTGCGCATCATTCATCGGCGCATACGCACCGTTGACTTGACGGTAGGTGTTTTGTGGGCAATTGAACTGATGAACTTCTCCGCCCCATTCGCGGTTATTCATGTTTAATGTCACCACATTCGGGCTATCCATTTGGCAGTCGCGGTTGACTTGAAAGCTACCTAGTTCGGTTTTGGGACCAAAGTTAAATCGACCGCTCTTTTGGTTACCGCCGGGCCCTCCCGCTTCTAGGTGCGCGATGCCCTCCCAGCTATCGAGGATCTCGCCAGACTTAGCATCAACAATTTTCATCGGACGCGAAGGGTGACCGTTGTCGCTGGCAAGGTAGTCAACTTTGTAGACTAGGCGCGCTGTTTGTTGTTTATCCAGCCAGACCAAGAGTTCTGTGTTCGCATCGGCTTGGTGAAAATGCCGATTGCCTTGGCTTGTTTGACCTTGTGCAATTGCAATGGCCTGCTGCTGATTAATCATCGGTAGCGTACCACCGATATCTTGCTCGATATCAGTGACAACGTCACCTTTTACGCTGGGCGCGAAGCCGCGTGCGGTGGTGTTTTCGACCACCGAATAACCGTAAACGGGAACGCCATGATGCAGCTGCTGCTTGCGCACCAAGGCTTTATTACCCACTTGTAGGCGTGATTTTTCACGAAAGCTTAGTGCTGGCGATGATGCCGTCATTGCGCGTGACTGATCATGGTTTAATGCCGCGCTCAAATCTAAGCTTGAGGCATCGACCACATTGGCAGCCTGAGCAGGTATCGCTAATGGAAGGGTTAAAGCGAGTAGCGTTTTACGCATAGTTTCCTCTTCATACTACAACGAGTTAAAAATCGTTGGTTACTATCCATAGTGTGCGTCTAGCGGGGTTTTTTTAGCGGTGAGAATGAGGATTTGGTTCAAAAAATGTCTAGAAAAATGGAACTGATATTAGGTTTTTACGTTTTATGCACAAAATAAAAGACAGCGCTAGGGATTGTTAAAAAAATGATTCAAGCGTTGCACTTTCGCGACTATGCTAGCTAAGGGATTCGATATCGGGAGTAATACTGTGAGTCACTCATATTGGCGGCTTTTTCAGCGGATGGTGTTATTGGCCTTGTGCTTAATGGTGACGCCTGTAATGGCCAACCAACGGGCTTGGCAGTCGCCCGATTATATTGTCGACGCGTTTTATCGTATTGCGTTTAAAAGTGAGTATGTGCAAGGTGAGCAAGGCGTCCGCAAGTGGGAAGGCCCGATCCGTTATCATGTGGCGCACCCAATCAACGAGAGCCAGCTGCATGATGATCTTGTCACATATCACGTATCACACCTCGAAACGCTAACTGGCATCGACTTTATCCCCACCGACATTCCGCAGCGCGCCAACCTCACCATCATGTTTACTAATCACGACCGCTTTTTAGATGATGCGCGCAAGCAATTTGCCAATGCGGATGTCTCCCCGTTACAAGATGCCGTTTGTGCTGCCAATTTTAGAGTCAATAAGCATGGTGCGATTCGTTATGCAGCGGTCGTTATTCCCGTTGATTTGGCGCGATCCAAGGGGAAGCTCGTGGCCTGTGTGGTGGAAGAGTTGACCCAAGTGATGGGACTGCCTAATGACGATGACCGGGTTTTTCCATCGATTTTTAATGACCGCACGCCACAGCAGCTTTTGACTGGGCTGGATGGCTTACTGCTAAGATTGTTGTATCTCGACGAGATAGAAGCAGGGCAAGATTGGCAAACGGCGCAAGCTATCATTCGGCCTGTCGTTGAAAAGTGGGCTCGTGATGGCACCATCGAGAATGCACACCGAAGTGTAAAAACCGGTGAGCTTTATCGTTTACTCGGCTGGTAGCCCACCTATAGAGCGAGCTATTTATCCATTGGTTTGCTCAATAACACAAATTGTTTAAAGTGATTTAGACATTTCGCCAACTTCGACAACACTTAAAGTACTGGACAACAGATTGTCATGACGATTAAGGGAGGCGACATGGAGTCGATCACCGTTAAAGATTATATGAATAAACGCCCGGTAACCTTTTCACCGGATATGCCGCTTTCCAGTGCACTGGAAAAACTGCTCCGCAGTCAGCAGACCGGTGGACCTGTGGTGGATGCTAATAAGCGTTTGGTTGGTTTTATTTCTGAGCAAGATATGTTGCAACAGCTATTGCGCGACAGCTATCACTGTCAAGATTCACACGCCGTGGCTGATTGCATGACCAGTAATGCCTTAGCGGTTGAATCTGAGGATAGCATTATCAAATTGGCTGAAATGATGGCGCCGACCAAACCTAAACTGTACCCCGTGGTCGACGAGGGCAAGTTGGTGGGTATTATCACCCGGCGGGATGTCTTGAGAGCCATCAGTATGCAAATGGGTGAATGTCTTACCCATCCTGTTTGAGGTTTGTTAATTGCGCACCTTACAATCGGGGTAAGGTGCGCCCATTTTAGTATTGATACCCGCGTCGCTTCTCTTGCTCTCTCCTCCTACCTTACGACTATCTCGCCGCGCTTTATCGCTGCCCAAGTACAAAAACCGAACGAATTGTGGTTGTTTTTCATTCAGTCTTATGTGCTGGTAAGTCAATTTTAATCCTGCCTATTTAAGTAGTTACTTGCTATATGACGATATATAGTTCGATTGTTGGTGCTTGTTTTGCGTTTTTCTGCTATTGTGCCGCCCGTTGGTAGCGGGCAGTTATCGCGAGGTTGAGGCGTAAAAGAGCCCAAGCGCGGCAGCAAAACGATAAGCAGGATGCTGGAGTATCGTGAAGTGTGGCTAACCCGTATTGACGTTAATGTGAACGTAAATGAGGTAAAACAAAGGTCAAATTAAACAATCAGGGAGGATGAGGTAAGAGAAACAAAGAGGTTATATGTATCAACTCAATTCAATTGGTGCGCTAGAATCATTCCTGATTGCCATCGGTGTCCTTTTTTTAGGCCATTTTGTTAATTCAAAAATTCCCGCATTGCGCAAGTTTAATATCCCAGAACCGATTGTGGGCGGGTTAATTATTGCGTGTGTTATATCTGTATTACATTACAACGGTATCGATTTTAAGTTTAGTCTGCCACTAAAAGATACGTTCATGTTGATGTTTTTTGCTACCGTTGGTCTGGCAGCAAATTATAAACAATTGGTAAAAGGTGGTTTAAAGGTATTTTGGTTTCTTGCCATCGCATCTGTGTACATCATTATACAAAACGCCATTGGTGTCAGTTTTGCGTCGATGCTTGGCTTGGATCCTCTGATGGGGTTGGTAGCTGGCTCTATTACCCTGTCCGGCGGGCATGGTACTGGCGCGGCTTGGGCACAGATATTAACCGATGAGTATGGTATTCAAAGTACCCTCGAAATTGCCATGGCGTCGGCAACACTCGGCCTCGTGATTGGCGGTATCATTGGTAGCCCAGTTGCTCAGCGTTTGATTAATAAACATCAGCTTGAGTCTGAATATGGGCGTGGCACCACAACACACGAAAAATATCCCGAGCTTGTGACTTACAATGAAAATGAAGAAGATAAAGTGACAGCGAAGAAAGTCATTGAAGTCTTATTTATTTTACTACTTTGTATTACGGGGGCTCGCCATTTATCTGAGTGGGTAAACGGGTTTAATATTGAATGGCTCATGGTGCCTGACTTTGTTTATGCTTTATTCTTGGGTGTGATTGTTACGAATACGCTAGAGGTCTTTAAACTTAGAAAGCTAGAGTCAGAAACCGTGGATATGGTAGGGACTGTCTCTCTATCTTTATTTTTAGCGATGGCGCTGATGACGCTCAAGCTGTGGAACATTCTCGACTTAGCGGTACCATTTTTAATTATTTTGGCGATTCAATCGGTGGTTATCGGTTTATTCAGTTATTACGTCACGTTTAAGCTGATGGGGAGCAATTATACAGGGGCCGTTATTGCTGGCGGGCATTGTGGTTTTGGCCTTGGCGCCACCCCGACCGCGGTAATGAATATGGGCTCAATTGTGAATCGCTTCGGCCCCGCGCCCCAAGCCTTTATGGTGGTGCCGATTGTGGGGGCTTTCTTTATCGATATTGTTAACCTCCTAATATTACAGGGCTATATTTTTATTATCCAATAGGCGGATTGCGCTCAGCCATCATGGCTGGGCGCATCTTTTTCCTGCTGTTGTGCGGCGTTTGGCAAAACAAATGAGAGTTGTTTCGATAAGCGCTTGACTCTGGAGTGGGCTCCAACCCTTATACTGACCACAAGATAATGACACAACGACCAAAGAAGGAGTCGATTATGTGTAAGCATTGTGGACATCACCACTGTCATCAGCCACATCACCAAACGGTTTCTCAGTCTGCGCAGACGGTAACGAATAGCTGCCAAGCATCGAGCTGCTGTGCAAGTCACCAAGACGGAGAGGGCAGTGCGGGCGATGACGATCCCGACAGGCCTCACACCTCGTGTAACGATACCTGCGAGAATGCATCTTCGGCGTCATCCCCGTCATGGTCCTCTATGACCCATGAGTGGGGGGTGACTGGTATGGATTGTCCAAGCTGTGCTGGCAAACTTGAAAAGGCGATTCATGCCACGCCGGGTGTAGAGAGCGCACAAGTGCTGTTTGCGACTGAAAAGCTACGCGTCGCTTTGACTCACGAAGCGCCAACAACCGATACTCGCTCTGCGATTCAGCAAGCCGCGAAAAAAGCCGGTTTTCCGCTGGTTCCCTTGAATCAAACCGCCACTACGCCTTCTGGCTGGCTGAAATGGCGTGATGACGCTCTGCTGTTTGGCCTAATGGGCATTATGTTGGTGGCTTGGGGACTAGATTACTGGTCCGCTTCTTTATCCGATTGGTTGTTTACTGCTGCGACTGTAGTTGGACTGGCACCCATTGTGCTTAAAGCGGCTCGGCTTGCCCGCCAAGGATCGCCATTTTCGATAGAAACCTTAATGAGCATTGCAGCCATCGGGGCCCTGTATCTGGGAGAAACCACGGAAGCGGCGATGGTACTTGTGCTGTTTCTTATTGGCGAGCGGCTAGAGGGATATGCCTCTACACGTGCCCGTGATGGTATCCAGTCACTCATGGCGTTAGTGCCAGAAACCGTGACGCGGATTGATCGTCATGGTTCGCGTGAGACAGTCGCGGCCAGTGATCTAGAGCCGGGTGATCGGATTGAAATCAGTGCCGGTGAGCGGCTCCCCGCGGATGGGCAACTGATGGAAGGTGCCGCCAGTTTCGACCAAAGTGCGCTGACAGGTGAACCTATTCCCGTCGATATCGACGCGGGTGATACCGTGATGGCGGGCAGCTTGGCAACTGATAAAACCGTACAGCTGACCGTGACATCCGCACAGGGCGAAAATGCCATTGACCGTATTTTGCGTCTCATCGAGCAGGCCGAGTCGAAAAAAGCGCCGATTGAGCGATTTATCGACAAATTCAGTCGTTGGTACACGCCGGCAATGATTGGGCTCGCCGCGCTGGTTGTGGTGATTCCACCCCTGTTCTTTGCAGCCAGCTGGCAAGAATGGTTATACCGAGGGTTAGCGCTATTGTTGATCGCGTGCCCATGTGCGCTCGTGATTTCGACACCTGCGGCGATTACTTCGGGGCTTGCCACCGCGGCACGCCGTGGTGCTTTGATCAAAGGTGGAGCAGCGTTAGAGACACTCGCCAGTATCAATGCCGTCTCATTGGATAAGACAGGTACCTTGACCGAAGGTAAACCCATGGTGACCGATGTGCGCGCATGGCACGGTGATAAGAGCGCTCTGCTTCAAGCGGCGACGGCGATAGAGCGTGGCAGCCACCACCCCTTGGCGAAATCCTTGGTGTTGTATAGCGCCGAGCGTGGTCTATCGGTACCGGATGCCTCGCATATTCAAGCGAATGCTGGTCGCGGCGTGCAAGGCATGGTCGAAGGACAGTTAGTCAGGTTGGTTGCATTGGATAAAGTGGCAGAGTCGACGTTAAACCACGCGCAATATCAAGAGGCCCAATCGGTGGCCGAGCGCGGGGTGACGGTTGCGGTTGTGCTCATTGACGAGCAACCACAAGGGATGATCGGCTGGCGAGATACACTGCGACATGATGCGCGAGAAGCCATCGAGCAATTGCGCGCTATGGGTATCCAGCCTGTGATGTTGACCGGCGATAACCCGACCTCAGCCGCTGAAATTGCCCGCGAACTGGATATTGATTACCGCGCGGGGCTACTGCCGGAGAACAAGGTTGAGGCGGTAGAAGTGCTGGCGGAGCAATATCGTATCGCCATGGTTGGCGATGGCATTAATGACGCACCGGCCATGAAAGCGTCTCACGTGGGTGTTGCGATGGGAAGTGGTACCGATGTGGCGTTAGAAACGGCTGAGGCGGCATTGAGTCATAACCGGCTGGTCGAGTTACCAAGAGTACTGCAACTGGCGCGAGCGACCCAAGCGAATGTACGGCAAAACATCACGATCGCATTAGGGCTTAAAGGGGTGTTTTTGGTGACAAGTGTACTCGGTATCACAGGACTTTGGGTCGCGGTGCTGGCTGATAGCGGGGCCACGGCGTTAGTCACGCTGAATGCGCTACGCTTACTTCGTGACCCGCGCTAAAAACCAGGGCAAAGGCTGTCTGCTTTTGCCTTTATAAAGTGATAACGATCTCTAAATTCTGAAATCTGTAATATTCAATATGGTAATAGGTCGATGGTGGTCACACAAAAGGCGTAAAATTTGGGTATCCTAACCACATAACCAATAACGCGTTGATGCCTGCTCACGTAGGCATCACATTGATTCTAATGCGGATGATACCATCCAGCGAGGAGACGAATGATGTCTGATACCCCTGTATTTCACCTTGGCGTAACAAAAGCGGATCTTCAAGGCGCAACCACGGCGATTATTCCTGGCGACCCTGCGCGCGTAGAAAAAATTGCTAACTTGATGGAAAAACCCACGTTTCTCGCCTCACAGCGTGAGTATACCTTGTACCTCGGTTGGCTTGATGGCAAACCTGTGGTGGTTTGCTCAACGGGTATCGGTGGCCCATCGACCTCTATTGCGGTTGAGGAGTTGGCACAACTTGGCGTTGGCACCTTCTTGCGTGTGGGCACGACGGGGGCGATTCAGCCTGACATTAATGTCGGTGACATGATTGTGACCACCGGCTCTGTACGCCTTGACGGTGCAAGTACGCACTTTGCACCAATGGAGTTCCCTGCGGTGGCCGATTTTGACGTCGCCACGGCCATGAAAGCCGCCGTTGATGAAGATGGTGCGACGGTTCACACTGGCGTGACGGCATCCAGTGATACCTTCTACCCAGGTCAAGAGCGTTACGATACCTTTAGCGGCCGTGTTGTGCGTCGTTTCCAAGGTTCAATGCAAGAATGGCAGGACATGGGTGTGCTGAACTTTGAGATGGAATCAGCCACATTGCTGACCATGTGTGCGAGCTCCGGCCTGCGAGCGGGTTGCGTGGCGGGCGTGATTATCAACCGCACACAGAAAGAGACCCCAGATCATGCAACCTTGAAAGAGACGGAAGCGCGCTCGATTAAAGTCGTGGTAGAGGCTGCACGTAAGCTTCTGTCATAAGCGAGACCTCGTTATCCTATCCAAACGCGGTGCCCTCGGGCACCGCGTTTTTTTATTGTCGACCGTTTAGCGAACCTGTCCTATTGCTTCGCGCAAGCGTTTAGCTCGTTCTTACCTCAATCGTCCCGCCCGCTGCGATAAACCAGTCATAAAGATGAGTACGCAGGTTGGCCAGTTGATCCGGGCCAATCAAGGCTAAGCCTAAATCGGTGGCACGGGTAATATCGTGATGCCTTAATGGACGGAAGCTTACCAACATCGCGCGCGCCTGCAGCCCTCCGAGCAAATCACGCAAGGACTCCAGCTTGTATAGGGTATCGTCGCCATCACTCGACATGCCTTTGGTTTTGCATTCAATAATATGCAGCTTGTTATTCACCACCATGGCGACATCTAACTCATTGCGCACCTCGCGCTCACCAATTTGACGATATACCTGTAAAGAGAGGGCACTGTCTTGGATGGTGGGAAGCTCCTGTTGGATGGAAGTGACAGTGTGGTGCACGTAGCTTTCTAGCCACTCCCCGTTGGCAAAACGTCGTGCTTCTTCACAGCTAAATGTCAGCACCCCTTGCTCATAACTGGCTAAGCCGGCATCCGAGAGGTCATCGAGAAGAATACCAAGCTCGCGATAACCTTGCTGCTTCTCACTAAGCGCGACGTCTAAACGTTGCTCTTTACGACACGTGGTTGCGAGGTAGTTCAAAGTGGCCAAGCCTGGACCTAGCTCATAGGCATTGCTGGCCCACTTTTCTCCTAACCGGTAAATGTCATTGGTTAAACAACCTGAGACTTGGTCATCTTGATGCTCACAGCGCGCGCCGAAAACCGTTAAATACTCAGTGAGACTAATATGGTCTTCCACTTGTTGCTGGGGGAGGCCGTCAGGGTACAGCCAACAAAGCTCGTCGCTATAGGGCTCAATTACATAGCTGGGCCACTGATAGGTACGAAAGACTTCATAAGCGGAGAGTAATTGGTGGCGCAGGCCACAGCTCGCATTAAAAAGGATGTCTTCAGAAGCGTTGCTGAGCTGTTCTGCCAGTTGTTTCACTTGGCTTTTTACTTCACGAATATTGATGTCGTCCGAGATTTCAAAAAACTCGGTTTCAATCCCCTTGGGTGCCAGCACACGTGTTAAACGCTCAAACTCCAGATCTTGCTCCAGTGTGCCAATGAGTATCAGCTTACTCACAGGCAATTGCTGATGTAAAACAGGGGTGACGAGACGGACGGGGTCAGAGTCGATGATTCCTACATGAATAGCCATAATTGCTCCAGGCGGGCTACGAGGCGGCATTAGGCCGCTTAATTATCAGTATAGTTGCCAGCCTCAACAGGTGGCGTAACTATTAATATCCGGCCTCGCGGTCAGGCTTTCAACCATTCGCTGCGTAAATAAGTGTAATTTTACACAGCGCTGACGTGATATCCGTCCTGTTAACTCCGCAATAACCGTGCCTTTCACGTGACAGTGCCGAGCTAACCCTGTGTAACCGCTTTTCTTCCTTTTAGGCGCGACTTTGCTTAAGTGCTTGCTGGCGCAGTGTTTCTGTCAAACTATTGAGCTCAGGCAACATGCGTCGAATTAAGTGTAGCTGTTGCAGCACCATGCTTAGCGGCGCGTTATCAACAGGCGCGTACGAAGGTGATTGCGATGCGTTAGCGTCATTGGCGTGGTGCTCATCAATGCTCACAGGCTCGCCTGCGGGTGTCTTGGTGCCAGTGGATGGTACTTGGGTGGGTAACTCTGCTGGCAATGCTTGACCCAAACGCTCAGTCAGTGTGTTAAGTGATTGATGAATCTCACGATGGAGTTGCGCCATTTTTTGGTGATTAACTTCATCATCCATGCGACTACGGTGCGCGCCGAGGGCCGAAATATAGCTCAACATTGCGTTGTTTAAACACAAGAAACGGAAGGTCTCTTCGATGTTGGTGCGATAGCGTCCAGGCTCCACCAGCATGTTACTGATAGCGGTGGTAAGCTCGGCATCGGCATTGTGGGCGTGACGTCGGGCGATACGATAAGCCAGGTTGTCGCGCTTACCGACGCGGTATTGCGCAATCACATGGGCAAGATAGTCTCGATTGGCTTGCAAGGCTTCGGTCATGATCCCGCGCAAACGGTGTGCTTGCCAGTCGGGTAACACGTAACGGACGGCCGCGACGGCAATCAAGCTGCCAATGACGGTATCGCCAAGGCGGGGAAGAATAACAGCGAAGCCTTGGCCGAATTGGCTAAAGCACATTAATACCAACAGCGTAATAAACAAGGTTGCGAGGGTGTATTGCACGGTGCGAAATGCGAAAAAGAGCACACCGGTGATCACCATCAACGCCAGTTGACTGCTGGGATCTGGAAAGAGATAGAGCGCCGGTACGCCCAAGAGTAGACCGGCGACGGTGCCCAATACTCTCTCTTTAAGCTTACTGCGGGTGGCTGAATAGTTGGTTTGGCACACGAACTGAATGGTCATCAAAATCCAAAAACCGTGCTCTAGCGAAAGCCCTTGGATCAGGGCGTAGCCGGTCAATAACGATAAAGACAGGCGAACAGCATGACGAAACCGCAATGATTTGACCGTGAGCTGTCGACGAATGCGGTAAGCCATTTCCCCCAACGAGTGTGCATCAGGGTCGGCCAGTTCACTTTCTTGCAGATTGTCCGTGCTAGCTAAGTGGCTCAAGCTGGCGAGTTGTTGTTCCACTGTCTCCAAGTTTTTGTAGAGAAAATCGAGTTGCTGCAGCAGTGCTAGGCGAGTGCTGTTTTGCTCCTCTTGTGCCGACAAATAGGCCATCGACTGTTTGATTGCCGTGAGCGCTTGCTGGCCTGTTTTCGGATGCTGGTAGTGTGTACCGATTGACATGGCTTGAGCGACATCCCGGCAGGCTTGAGCTTGGGCGTTTAATAAGGCTTCAAAGCGAAAGAGGATATCGGAATGGAAAAAATGCGCCGCCAGATCTTGGTAACGATAATGGGATGAACTGACACGCTCGTGAATATCTTGGGCAATGAAATAGGTTTGTAGCAAGGTTTGATGCCGCTGTGTGAGTCGGCCACGGCGCGCGCGTGTCAGCAATGACGCTTTTGCTTGGTTTAGCGCCGCCACCACTTGGGCATTTTGGTTAGCGGCGGCGATACGAGTCGGCTGCGGAACCAATTCAGCCACCGGATGAAATAAACGGGATTTGGTTTCCATGTACGTCGCCGTTTGACGAAAAACCGCCGCGAGCCGGTGCTGCACAGGGCGGTGAGGCCAAATGAGGATCCATACTAGCGATAGCAGCCCATACCAGAGTGCGCCTGACAGCAGCATCATAGGTTGCAACCACATATCACTGCCTTGCTCCATCCCCAGCATGGTATAAACCGCGAGAAGCAAAGAGGCAAAGGCAATGGTGCCATAGCGCTCACCGATCGCACCCAGCATGATAAAACCGAAACTCGATAGTGTGAGGCCAATGGCAAATAACCAAGGTGTGCCGTAAAGCAGTTCGACAGAAAAGGCGGCGACCGTGAAGCAAACAAGGGTGACACCGAGCGCACGCAACCGTCCCCAAAAGTGATCATCTACTTCCGCCAATGCCGAGGCAATTACACCGAGCACCAGTGGCGTCACAATATCTGTGCGTCCAGCGTATCCCGCGTACAACGCCACACCCATGAGAGCGATCAGGACGCGAATACTGTCATTAATACGATGGTTCGCCCAATACTCACGCACGGCGAGCGGCAGGAAAGGTAAACGTGGCAGAGAAAAAGGCATAAATAAGGATGATCGGCCAACAATGCTGGCAAGATAGCAGAAACGGGACCAGAAACTAAGCCTCAATCGGGTATTTTGTCATGGATTAAGAAAATGGTTGCGGCAGGTCAATTTCGCGTTGTCAGCGCAGTGCGTAGGCAGTGGCATCGCGCTAGTGAATTGATTTATCGAGCCTTGAGAAGTAGCATGCCAAGCATCTTTTTAGGGCACAACGCGTGCGCTATTCGCTGAATAACGTTGAGATATGAAACTTACGGCCAACCGTTGGGCACAATGGCTTGTTTATGGCGATCATTACAGCCTGCAGTTAGAAGATGATGGTTTATTGCTGGAGTCTCGCCACCATCGCCAATACATTCCTTTCTCAGCATGGGACGGGCAACTTCGGGTGTCGCGTGGTTTGCTTTGGGGCACGATTTCGCTGACCGGTTATACCGAAGAGGGCGACCCACTGCCATTCGAGGTCTTTGGCTTGCCATGGGATCACGCCCAACAGGCGGGACAA
This sequence comes from Salinivibrio sp. IB868, assembly GCF_001995655.1. Taxonomy (NCBI): domain Bacteria; kingdom Pseudomonadati; phylum Pseudomonadota; class Gammaproteobacteria; order Vibrionales; family Vibrionaceae; genus Salinivibrio; species Salinivibrio sp. IB868. The sequence goes on along the minus strand of NZ_MUEW01000001.1, from coordinate 370,514 downwards.
ACTATCTATCGCCACTATCAAGCCTATATCGCCCGTTATCAAAAACGGCTGGCAATGATACGCCCCAGTTTACTGGCAGAGTTTGATGCACTGGTGAATGCGCCAGGTTATGCACGTGTCACACAATTACGCACCGCGCAGCAAACGGTATTGAATAAGCTGGAAGGCGAGGGGATACCCGCCTCATTCTTAGCCAATTTGGACGAAAGCCTTGCCACCACGTTAGCGCCTGTGTTGCAGGCCGATTCAAGCTGGCTGAAAGCCCGCAATCAACAGTGGCAAGCGGCGATGCTTAACCAGTGGCAAACCTGGTTTGATCAGGTTGAGTCGTCGCCTTTGAATGCGGGACAGCGCGAGGCCGTGCTTACTGATGAATCTCATACCTTGGTGGTGGCTGGGCCCGGAAGCGGTAAAACCAGCGTGTTGGTAGCACGCGCCGCCTACTTGATTGAAAGCGGTCAAGCCAAGCCTGAGCAGCTTTTGTTGCTTGCCTTTGGTCGAGATGCCGCCACCGAGCTCAAAACTCGGATTAAGACCAAAACGGGCCATGAAGTGAATGTAACCACCTTCCATGGTTTTGCCCGCCAGCAACTTGCTGAACATGAAGGAAAGGCGCCGATTATTTCTCCACTCGCCAGTGATGAGACGGCGAAATCGGCATGGCTGACCCAAACACTCGCCGAACACTGGCAACAGTCCTCTCCCCGTAAAGCATGGGACAAATTACATCAGCAGCACGCACTACCACTTGATGATAATGCTGAGCTCAGCGCCTGTGCCCATGAAAACCGGTTGCACACCTGGATTTGGTCGCGTCTTTCTCGAGTGATCCAAGCCAATACCACCAAGCGCGCCCTGACCGATAGATTGGCGAGCTTTGATGAGCAGAGTGCGTTAAAAAATGAACTGGCGGTGATTTGGCCGTTGTACCAAGCCTACAAACAGGCGCTAAAAGCGGAGAACGCTGTTGACTTTGACGGCTTGATCGCAAAAGCCACCAAGTTGTTTCAGCAGCGAAAATTCGTCACGCCTATTCAGTTTGTGATGGTCGATGAGTATCAAGACATCTCCCCGGCACGGTTGGCGATGCTCGAGGCACTGTGTCACGGTAAAACGGACAGTGAAACCCAATCACCACGCGCCTCCTTGTATGCCGTGGGGGATGATTGGCAAGCCATTTATCGCTTTGCCGGTGCCGATGTTAGCTTAACCACCGAGTTTGCACAGCGTTTCGGTGACAGTGAAATTTGCTGGCTGACCACCTGTTATCGCTACCCGTCTGCCTTGGGGAATGTGGCACAACAATTCATTGGCCAAAACCCCAAACAGCTGAGCAAACAGTTGGATTACGCGCGAGACAAGGCATCGGCGAAAACACCCAAAGCGATCAAGGTGATCGCTGACGATAAGCTAGAAAAGACGCTGACAAGCTTAGAGAAAAAGCACGCTAAAGCAGAGCACGCTGTGAGTGTGATGCTGATTGGTCGCACGCATGCTATTCGTCCTGACGCACTAGAAAGCTGGCAAAATGCGTATCCTTCATTGGCGCTTCGCTATACCACCGCACACGCCAGCAAGGGCCAAGAAGCCCACTATGTGTTTATCCTCGGCATGGATGATGGCGTATTTCCCGCCAAACCACGCTCGCTTTCACTCGATGAGGCGTTACTGGGAAAAAATGAAGAGCCGATTGAGCACGCGGAAGAACGACGACTGTTTTATGTCGCCCTGACACGCGCACAAAAACAAGTGTGGCTGGTACACCAAAAAGGTCATGCCTCATCATTTGTTGAGGAGCTCAAAGGGTATCTCTAGAAGGTGTATAACCCACACTGTCAGCGAACGACTCACAGCGTGGGGCAAGCACTACAAACGCTCGTCTAAATAGGCTTGATAATCGGGGATTTGAACATCCACCTCTTGCCCGAACAGCGGGGAGGTAATCAGAAAGCGGGCGGTCGAGCGATTGGTGGCAACGGGAATGTTCCAAACCGTGCTGACACGCAGTAGTGCTTTGACATCTGGGTCGTGTGGCACGGCATTGAGCGGATCCCAAAAGAAAATCATCGCATCAATTTTTTGTTCAGAAATCATCGCACCGAGTTGCTGATCGCCACCCATTGGGCCGCTGATAAGCGGAGTGATTTTTAATCCGGTTTCTCGCGCAAGAATATGCCCCGTGGTGCCAGTAGCATAAAGCTCATGCTGACTCAGTATCTCTTTATTCTCTTGTACCCACTCGCTCAAGGCGTTTTTGTAGTGATCGTGCGCCACTAACGCCACGTGTTTACGCGCAAGCATGGTGCGAGACGTTTGCTTCATACCTATCATCCCTCGTTAACAAGGTGGTTGCTATCAAACTGCGTGAAGCAGCATTTACCGAAGCCTAAATCAATCCGGCGATGAAATATATCGTACAACGGTCAAACTCCGACGGTCACTTGTCAGAATTATCACATTATCAATAAAAAAATAGCCAAGCAGATGAAATAACATCTATTTTTTCACCCACTTGTTAATCAAGCACGCAAAAGTAGCGCGACAACCCGTCCAAGTAGCAACAAAAAGGCTACAGTTAGGTAATCAGGCAATGGAAGTGCCTATTCATGCAGGAGTGTTTATGAGCAAGGAGTACGCGTATGTGGGTGACACTGGATTTTGAAGCATCCGGTTTGTCGTTAGTGTCTTACCCGATTGAGGTCGGGTACGTGTTACCAAATGGCGACAGTGATAGTTTTTTGATTGACCCTTCCACCGCCAGTGGCCATTGGCAGCACTGGGACAAAGAAGCCGAAAGCCGAATTCATGGGATCTCCCGCGAACGCCTTTTTAGTGAAGGGATGAGTGTGTTAGAAGTATGCCAGCACCTTAACCAAACCCTTGCCCCCTTTGAGCATGTATTGTGCGACAGCCAGTGGGATCTGTTTTGGATGGGGCGACTTTACAAAGCCTGCTATATGCGCCCTTCATTCACCTTAATGGAGGTAAACCAGTGGCTAAAAAAGCACAGTGATCTCGATCGGCGCGATTTTAGTCGCGAAATGGAGGCGTTGGGGCCGACGCCGCATCGAGCAGAAGAAGATGCGCGGCAAATTCGTCGCGCCCTCGATAGCTTGTTAAAATAGGGGTTCTTTCAGCTCATTATCGGGATGTCATGACAGCACCTTCAATCCTTAGGGTGGCACAATTCAACCTGTCTCTAGCCGGGCGTCAGGCCGGTGAGATCAAAGCAAAGATGTTAGCGCCCACCCCCAGCCGACAAATTAAAAACCTCGCCGCGACCTTACAACGAGTGCGTCCCGATGTGGTGGTGCTTTGCGAATTCGATCATCCAGGTGATGGCGGTGATGATGGGGCGCTTGTCGCATTTTGTGAGCGTCACTTGGCTGAATCGCAACACGGTGAAACACCGATTGATTATCCGTATCGCTATTTACCCGCCACCAACACAGGGTTAAAACTCACGGTGCCAGTCAGTGAGCATCAACACTTAACGAATGCTCAGCAGTGTCATGGCTTTGGCGACTATCATGGCCAATTTGGCTATGTGATTTTATCGCGTTACCCCATCGAAGACGATGAGATTCGCACTTGGCAGCACTTTGCTTGGCATCAATTACCTCACCATCAACTCCCTACAGACTATTACACCGAACAAGCACAACAGGCGTTACGTCTCGCCTCGAAAAACTTGGTTTCAGTGCCGATTTTGGTTGGCGATGATCGAATACAGGTCGTGGCGTGTCATCCCACACCGCCCGTGTTTGATGGGCCAGAAAAGCGTAACTGGCGGCGCAACAGTGATGAAATTCACCAACTGATTGGCCTTTTGGATAACGCGGATTGGCTGGTGGACGACAAGGGCGCTCACGGCGGACTTTCTCCCAAGACACCGTTTGTGGTAATTGGCGATTTAAATGCAGACCCGAGCTACGGCGACGGGGATAAGCAAGCCATTGGCGCCTTGCTTCACCATCCGCGTGTGCATCCCGAGGTTGCTGTCGGCACGCAGGTGCCAAAAAGTGACGCAGCCCAGTCTCACGCGTTTCGCTTTATCAATGGTAAAGGGCGGGCAATTGCTACCCATAACGGTGGGTTGCGCCTCGATTATGTCCTACCTTCGCGTGAGCTCTCGGTGATAGCCTCCGGCGTATTTTGGCCTGCCCCTGATGATGCCGACTACCCACTGATCTGTGATAAAAACGGCCAAGAGCATGCGCGTGCTCACTCCGATCATCGTCTTGTTTGGGTCGATGTGGCGCTGAGTTAGCGAGGCTGCGTATCCAGCGCCACGCCTTCACGCTGACACGCAACTTCTGCGAGGCGCTTAGCTTGTTCGTCAGGCTTTAAAAAACAGCAGGTTGAACAATAACTGTGTTCTTCCACGGTAAAGATCCGGCAGCAGCCGCCGCGCAAACGGAAGCTGTGGGTTTGTAATACGGTTTGCGTGTCGTTCGGATCGTAGACGGTCACATCGTGAAAACCACTGCGCTTACTATAAAGGGGGGTGCCGCGTTGATGGACGATCGACAGCGCCGCTTCACGCGCGGCTTGTTCACAATCACGATGTTTACCCACCATCAAAAAGGCAATACAGATTGAATCGGCAACCACTTTCCAAAGTGGCCCCTCACGCATACCGCTTCGTTCCGCGACCGCATCGACGATGGGCGAAAAATGCCGTAATAAGGCACCATGTAAAATAGCCTGCCAATTCTCTGCCACTGGCTGTTTCCAGCCAATCAACGCATTGAGATAAAAATGTGGCTTGTGATACACCAGCTCCTCGCCATTGGGTTTAGTGACGCGAGTAGGCTGGTATTTAATGTGCCAGTTATCTAAGTCCAGCGAGGGGAGTTGTCCACCCTGCAGCCAGCTGGCCAGCACGGGCAGCAGAAATTCATAGGCGTAAGCGCCGATAAATAGCGTGCCTTGGGCGCGGTTATCTGCATCGCCATAGGTCGAGTTCACCGCGGCAAAACATTGCGCCAATCCTTGTGGGGTGGTGAGCTGTTCACGAAGCGGCACGCCTTGCACATCATCAGGGATCACTGACAAGCCTAAAGCAGAAGGGAAAGAGGGTAGTGCAACCGTGTCGGGCAGGCTTAACACATCAACGCTAGGATCGGCCGCGTTCATCAACACTCCTTTACGATAGGCGATCAAAACGCGAAATTTAGCATGTGTAGCAATCAATTGTAAGAGTGATTCGTATTTAGATGTAGAGGCGCTATCGTAACGATTGGGGACAAGGTGTCGCAGAGGAAGTGATTGAAAAAAGAGGCGGAAGGCCGCCTCTATCTATATTTATCTGTGTTTTCCGTGTCATTCACGCCCGCTATGCGGCTTGGGGTGGCTGAACTTGGTAGCGTCCGGGTTTATGGTTCATGGCAAGGACAAGATTGGTGGTGATTGCGGCAGCGACCGATAAGGCAATTAGCCATGGGTCAACGACCATCAGCGACAGCACCACAATTGAGCAATCCAGCGCCATTTGCACTTTTCCGGCACGGATGCCAAACCGTTGCTGCAAAAACAGCGCTAAGGTGTTAAATCCACCCAAACTACACTGATGGCGGAACATCACTAGCATACCCATGCCGATTAACCCGCCGCCAAATAGCGCGGCATAAACAGGATGAATGGTGTTGATGGTGAGCACTGCGGTTAAATGATCGGCGCAAAATGAGACGATGCTGACCGCAACCAAGGTACTTAGGGTAAAGCGTTTCCCCATTTGGGTGTAGGCGAGCCAATAAAAAGGCAGGTTGATCACGAAGAAAAGTTCACCAAAACTGAAGTCAGTGACTCGCTGTAAAAACAGCGCTAATCCAGCGGTGCCGCCGGTCAATAACCCTACTTGGTTGAAAAAGAAGATGCCGAGTGACACCAAACTACTGCCGATAAGCAGCGCGAGTGCGTTTTCACGCTTGGAATGATTTCTATCCATATTTGCGTTCTATCCCTATTAAAACGACCGCACTACCATACGCCGCTTTCGCAATAGGTCGAGTCAAACGCCCGTTTGATAACAAGTGAATAACAATCCAATGCGTACATTATCATTTACGTTGTGGTTTTGATCACGATAAAAAGGCGCCGCTACAGACCAAAGTCTAATCTACATTGTCTACAATCTTATTCTATTCTGGCTTTATTGAAGTTCTTAGGCGGTATTTATGTCTTTATTGTCGACAAATGACCAGGTTCTCGATCAGGACACGCAATCGGCGCAAGCTGAGTCACGTGAGCCCACCAAGTCAGCCAGCCTGACCGAACAACTTATCGAGGCGATTGTCACCGGCACCTATCCAGCGGGCACCAAGGTGTCGGAAGCAGGGTTGGCCACAGCATTTGGCGTCAGCCGAGGCCCGTTGCGCGAGGCGATGATGCGCGTTGAAGCTTTGGGGTTGGTCGAGCGCGTCCCTCATGTGGGCGCGAGAGTAGTGACACTCACCCATCGACAATTGGCTGAGATTTACGCGGTGCGTGAAGCGTTAGAAGGCATGGCCGCAAGATTGGCCTGCGCGCACATCACCGATGCGGAAATTGAGCAGCTCAGTGCGGTGCTAGACACCCACCATGCCTATATCGAACGGGTGGAAGGGGCGGCCTACTTTCACCAACAAGGCGATTTTGATTTTCATTATTGCATCATCAAGGCCAGCCATAACCAGAAACTGATCAACCTGTTGTGCGGTGAGTTGTACCACCTCTTGCGGATGTACCGGTTTCAATCGCCGCGGGCGCATTCTCGCCCTAAGCAAGCACTGCAAGAGCACATGCAAATTTTAGCGGCAATTCGCGAGCGCGATGCCGAGCTGGCGGAAATGCTGATGCGTCGACATATTCAGCGCAGTCGCCAACTGATTGAACAGCAAATTACCGATTAACTAACACGCTATTGGCTACAAAATGCCGGCGGTTCAACCCGCTAAGCCATGAGTTCACAAGGAGAATGCTATGAGTGCAGGTGCACGTTTTCGCCAAGCGGTGCGCAACAATATCCCGCTGCAAGTCGTCGGCACAATTAACCCCTATTGCGCCATGATGGCAGAGCGGGTGGGACATCAAGCCATTTATCTATCCGGAGGCGGGATTGCTAACGCCTCTTACGGCTTACCGGATTTGGGGATCACGACTCTCAACGATGTGTTGGAAGATGTCCGCCGGATCACCGCAGCAACCGACGTGCCCTTGCTGGTAGATATTGATACCGGTTTTGGTGGTGCGCTCAATATTGCTCGCACTATTCGTGAAATGGAACGCGCCGGCGCGGGCGCGGTGCATATGGAAGATCAAGTGGCGCAAAAGCGCTGCGGTCATCGTCCCAACAAAGAAATTGTCAGCCAAGCTGAAATGGTCGACCGCATTAAAGCCGCGGTCGATGCGCGCACCGATCCTGAGTTTGTGATCATGGCGCGCACTGATGCCTTGGCGGTGGAAGGCATGGACAGTGCCGTCGCCCGCGCCAGAGCGTACGTAGAAGCGGGAGCGGACATGATTTTCCCCGAAGCCATGCAAACGCTCGAGCAGTACCAAGCCTTTGTCGAGCAAGTAAAGGTGCCGGTGCTGGCGAATATCACCGAGTTCGGTCAAACCCCACTGTTCACTAGCCAAGAGTTGGCGGGCGTCGGGGTCAGCATGGTGCTGTATCCACTCACTGCGTTTCGCGCCATGAACCAAGCCGCTCTCAATGTGTATCAACACCTGCTGGATGATGGCCACCAGAAAAACGTGGTCGACACCATGCAAACCCGTGATGCCCTGTATGACTTCTTGGGCTATCACACCTACGAACAGCAATTGGATCGCCTATTTGGAAAAGAGTGATCACAAACGCACACCCTCGGTGTGAAAACGTCGGTTACACCACTGGAATTATCGCCACGTTCACGGATTCATGCAGCGGTTGAATCTGATGGCATCAAAGGAAAGGAGCCAATCATGACAAATGTCGCCGTCGCACCCAAAGATAAATCACTCTCCGGCGCGGGCCTTCGCGGCCAAAGTGCCGGCACCACCGCCTTGTGTACGGTGGGGCAAACCGGCACTGGATTAACCTATCGCGGTTATGACATTACCGATTTAGCCAATCACGCCCAATTTGAGGAAGTGGCTTACCTGCTACTCAAAGGCCAACTCCCCAATCGCCAAGCGCTGGCTGACTATTCAGAAACCTTGGTCGGCAAGCGGGGGTTACCTGACGCCTTAAAAGCCGTGCTGGAGCGAATTCCTGCCAATGCGCACCCCATGGATGTGATGCGTACTGGTTGCTCGATGCTGGGTAATTTGGATCAAGAAACCGACTTTAGTGAGCAAGCGGATAAAACCGATACCCTGCTGGCGATGTTGCCGGCCATTATCTGCTATTGGTACCGCTACTCGCATGATGGCGTGCGAGTCGATACCTATCAGCCGGAGGTGAAAAGCATTGGCGGTTACTTCCTCAAAATGCTCACTGATGAAACCCCGTCGCCACTGCATGAATCCGTGATGCATTGCTCGCTGGTGCTGTATGCCGAGCATGAGTTCAATGCCTCGACCTTTACCGCCCGTGTGTGCGCGTCCACTTTGTCCGATTTGCACTCTTGCATTACCGCGGCCATCGGCAGCTTGCGCGGCCCATTGCATGGTGGTGCCAATGAAGCGGCGATGGCGATGCTAGAACAATGGCGCACACCTGACGAAGCCGAAGCAGGATTAATGCAAATGCTCGCCAATAAAGACAAGGTGATGGGCTTTGGTCATGCGATTTATCGTGAGTCAGACCCCCGCAATGCGCTTATCAAACATTGGTCGAAACAGTTGGCGCAAAACGCACCAGACGCTTGGCTGTACGACGTGTCTGAACGGGTTGAGCAAGTGATGAAGCGCGAGAAAGGCTTGTTCCCCAATGCCGATTTCTATCACGCATCGGCCTATCACTTTATGGGCATCCCGACCAAGTTGTTTACCCCGATTTTTGTGATGAGCCGAGTAACGGGCTGGGCGGCGCATGTGTTTGAGCAGCGCGCTAATAACCGCATTATTCGCCCAAGTGCCGATTACGACGGCCCTGAACACCAAGATTGGCTACCTATCGATCAGCGCTGTTAATCAGCGCGCATTCACCCGATTGAAATCACAGAAGGAATTGACCATGAGCAACAACGTAGAACTGAACCTGCGCCCTGACCCTGATGCCTTATTGGTGCAAATTGCTGATTATGTCGATAGCACGCCGATTGCCTCGGCAGAAGCCTACAACACTGCCCGTAACTGTTTGATGGATACCCTTGGCTGCGGCTTGCTGGCGCTACGTTTCCCTGAATGTACCAAACACCTGGGGCCACTGGTGCCGGGCACCACAGTACGGCATGGGGCGCGGGTGCCGGGCACCTCTCACGAGCTTGATCCGGTCACTGCCGCGTTTAACATCGGCTGTATTATTCGCTGGCTCGATTTTAACGATACTTGGCTCGCCGCCGAGTGGGGCCATCCGTCTGATAACTTGGGTGGCATTTTGGCCACCGCCGATTATTTAAGCCGCGTGGCCGTGGCCGAAGGCAAACCACCACTCACCATGCGCGATGTGTTGACCGCGATGATCAAAGCGCATGAGATCCAAGGCGTGCTCGCCCTTGAGAATAGCTTTAACCGCGTCGGGCTCGATCACGTTTTATTGGTGCGCGTGGCATCAACAGCCGTGGTCACCAAAATGCTGGGCGGTAATCGCGATCAGATCATTGATGCCGTCTCACAAGCTTGGGTGGATGGCTGTGCGCTGCGCACCTACCGCCATGCGCCAAACGCCGGTTCACGCAAATCGTGGGCGGCGGGCGATGCCACCTCCCGCGCGGTGCGTTTGGCGATGATCACCATGAAAGGCGAGATGGGCTTGCCGTCGGTGCTCAGCGCACCTAAGTGGGGCTATTACGATGTGCTGTTTAACGGCAACGCCTTTAGTATCAAGCAAGACTTTGCCAGCTACGTAATGGAAAACGTACTGTTTAAGATTTCCTTCCCTGCTGAGTTTCATGCTCAAACCGCGGTGGAAGCGGCGGTGACTTTGCATTCACAGGTGAAAGACCGCGTGGATGAGATTGAACGTATTGAAATCACCACCCATGAATCGGCCATTCGCATCATTTCCAAAGAAGGGGAGTTGGCTAACCCGGCTGACCGTGACCACTGCCTGCAATACATGGTGGCAGTACCGCTGCTATACGGCAACCTAGTGGCCGAGCACTATGAAGACGCCTTCCATCACGCCGACCCGCGTATTGACGCAATACGGCAAAAAATGGTGATCAAAGAAGACCCACGCTATAGCGCGGAATACCTAGAAGATGACAAGCGCTCGATTGCCAATGCGATCCAAATCTTCTTTACCGATGGCAGCAGCACCGAACAAGTCGCGGTGGAATACCCGATTGGTCACCGCCGCCGTCGCGAAGAAGGGATCCCTGTGCTGGAGCAAAAATTCCGTACCAACTTGGCGACTCGGTTCCCGCACGCACAAAGCGAAAGAATCGCCGCTTTGTGTAGCGATCAGGCCGCGCTGGAAAAAACGCCGGTGCACGAATTTATGTCGCTGTTTGTGATTAACTAAGCACGTTCTAAACACGTTGCTTGCTAACTCATCGCTCGCTCATGGCGGGCGATAAGGAGCCGCTTATGCAAGAAGCCAGTTACCAGCACCATGCGGATTGGGCCAGCCGCGATCCTGAAGGGTTTTGGCAGGCGCAGGCCAAACAGCTTGATTGGTTCACCTTTCCACAAACCATTCTTAGTAAAGACGACAATGGCATTGAGCGCTGGTTTGCCGATGGCACTATGAACACCGCGTACATGGCACTCGATGCGCATGTTGAACAAGGTCGGGGCGAACAAACCGCGCTTATTTACGACTCACCGGTTACCGATAAAAAAACCACCTACACTTATGCGGCGTTGCGTGACTACGTGGCGAAAGTTGCTGGCATGCTTGCAGGCTTAGGGGTTGAAAAGGGGGATCGCGTGGTGATTTATATGCCCATGATCCCAGAAGCCACCGTGGCAATGCTCGCTTGTGCACGGCTTGGTGCGATCCATTCGGTGGTGTTTGGTGGCTTTGCCCCGAACGAGCTGGCCGTACGGATTGAAGATGCGGAGCCCAAAGTGGTGCTCACCGCTTCGTGCGGCATTGAGGGCGCGAAAACCTTGGCCTATAAGCCGATGGTTGATCAAGCCATCATGGACAGTCGCTACAAACCCGACCATGTGGTGGTCTATCAGCGTGCGATGTGTCGTGCCAATTTAGATAATCCGCGTGATGCTGATTGGGCGTCGCTATTAGCTGAAGCCACCCCTGCGGCGCCGGTGCCCGTCAATGCTACGGATCCCTTATATATCCTCTATACATCCGGCACCACGGGCAAACCCAAAGGCGTAGTGCGTGACAATGGCGGCCACGCGGTGGCGATGAAGTACAGCATGAGCGCGATTTACAACGTCAAACCCGGTGAAGTGTTTTGGGCCGCATCGGATGTCGGCTGGGTCGTGGGGCACTCGTATATCGTGTATGCCCCCTTGCTACACGGCTGCACCACGGTGATGTTTGAAGGCAAACCCGTCGGTACACCGGATGCGGGTGCGTTTTGGCGCGTGTGTGATGAGTATAACGTCAGCATCTTATTCTCGGCACCTACCGCTTTTCGAGCGATTAAAAAGCAAGATCCAAATGGTGATCACCTGGCGCGTTATCCGATGACATACTTACGCACGGTGTTTATGGCCGGCGAGCGGCTTGACCCACCGACATTGGAATGGGTAGAAGAAAAGACCCAGCGACCCGTGGTCGATCACTGGTGGCAAACTGAAACCGGCTGGGCGATTGCCGGCAATCCATTGGGGTTAACCTGTTTTGCGACCAAGCCTGGCTCGGCAACCATGCCAAGCCCGGGGTATCAGGTGTGTATCCTCGATGAAATGGGCGACCCTGCGGCGCCAAACCAGCAAGGATATATTGCCGTGAAGCGCCCCCTGCCGCCCAGCTGCCTGCCCACGGTGTGGCGCAACCATGATCGCTTTGAAGCCGGCTATCTCAGCCAGTTCCCCGGGTACTATGTCTCTGGTGATGGGGGCTACATGGACGAAGATGGCTATGTGTTTGTGATGGGACGGATTGACGATGTGATTAACGTCGCGGGTCACCGCTTATCGACCGGAGAAATGGAAGAAGTGCTAGGCAGCCATGAAGCGGTCGCCGAATGTGCGGTGGTGGGCATGCACGATGAGCTCAAAGGCCAATTGCCGCTCGGCTTGGTGGTACTGAAAGATGGTTTTGTCTCTGTGAGTGGCGAGATAGAACAGGAGTTAGTTCAGCGTGTGCGGGATCAAATTGGCGCGATCGCTTGCTTTAAAAAAGCGGTTATCGTCGATAAGTTGCCCAAAACACGGTCAGGGAAAATATTACGTCGCATTATTCGCCAAATGGCGGATGGCGAGGCTTATCACGTTCCCTCGACGATTGATGATCCGAGTAGTTTGGAGACCATCGCCTCGGCGCTTTCACACTAGATACAAAGGCTGTGAGCACTATAGAAAGACGTGGCACCTCTGTGTGCCACGTTTTATTTGATTCTTCTACACCGCTTAGCGCTCATCACCGCTGTTGGCCTTTTTACCCATTTTTTGTTGATACATCTTGGTATCCGCTTCATCCAACAAGTCATCTAATCCACGGTGCGAGGTGGCCGAGCTGGTCGCAATCCCTTGGCTAAATGAAAGGGGATAGGTATGGCGATTAATCTGGTTAAACCGCTCAACCACGCCCGCAAAGCGCTCGAGTGCGTTTTCTGCTTCTTGGCGTCCGGTACCATAGAGAAATACCACAAACTCGTCCCCGCCAAAGCGGGCGAACACATCCGATTCGCGCATATTGGCACGCAGCAAGTTCGCTAAGTGAGATAACGCGATATCCCCTTCAGCATGGCCGTAGGTATCATTAATCGCTTTAAAGTTATTTAAGTCTAAAAAAGCCAATGAATAAGGAGCATTAATCGACTGACAATGCTGCACCGCCCGGCTCGCCAGTTGCATAAAACCGCGTCGATTAGAAATGCCAGTAATGTCATCAGTGTAAGCGGTATGGGCTGATGACAACTCGCTTTCCGCCAATAGCGCCAGATCTTTTAAAAAACGCAAGTCTTCTTGGCTAAAGCGCCTTGGTTGAGTATCAATGACACACAGTGTGCCGACATTGGTGCCATCGCTGAGAGAAAGCGGGTGCCCCGCATAAAAGCGAATATGTGGTTCGCCTGTTACCAATGGATTATCGGCAAACCGCGGGTCGGCACTGGCGTCTTGTACCACAAACGGCTGATTACCCAAAATGGCGTGACCACAGAATGAGATATCTCGTGATGTTTGGCGAACGTTGAGGCCAAAGCAGGATTTAAACCACTGACGATCGTTATCAATCAAGCTAACGAGGGCGATCGGGACATCGAACAATCGCTTAGCGAGCCGGGTGATTCGGTCAAAGCGCTCTTCGTCTTCGCTATCGAGCAGACCCGTTTCTTGCAGTTTTTTTAAACGTTGCTCTTCATCTTGTGGCTTAATGGGACTGAGCATTCATACACTCCTGTTGCTAGCTCTCTAAATGCTGACTCTCTAAGAACAGTAGAGGGGCTAGACAGAAGTGTCTAGGCCAGCAGGCGACATCTGCTGCCTGCTGACACAAAATTGCGATACCGCTTGCGTGTTATTGCACCAGGCAAGCAAAGCCTTTCAGATAGAACCCTTCTGGGTAGGCACTGTGAGTGGGATGGTCGGCAGCTTGTGAAAAGCGCTCAATAAACTGCATATTTTTACCCGCATCCAAGGCCGCATCTGCGAGGATCTTCTGGAACAATCCGGCGTCCATTAGCCCTGAACATGAATAACTGAGCAGCACACCGCCTGGATTCAGCAGCTGCATGGCAAGCATGTTGATATCTTTGTAACCACGACACGCGCCGTTCAGTTGCGATTTCGACTCTGCAAATTTGGGCGGGTCCATCACAATCACATCAAAGCGTTCACCTTGTTCACGATAAGTGCGCAGCAGCTTAAACACATCGGCATTGACAAATTCCGCGCGGGTAAGATCAAAGCCGTTTCGCGCCGCATTGGCTTTGGCTTTGTCGAGCGCCGATTGTGACACATCGACATTAGTGACGTGTTTAGCATTGCCTTTTTGCGCATATAAGCCAAAGCCGCCAGTATAACAAAAGCAGTTCAGGACGCGCTTGCCATCCATGTATTTCACCGCTTGTTCGCGGCTATCCCGTTGGTCGAGGTAAAAACCAGTTTTATGGCCGTTAGCAATATCGACCTCAATCGCCACGCCATTTTCTTCGATGATGACGGAGGCAGGCGGCTCCTCACCGTGTAACACTCCCACGCGAGGCTTGAGGCCTTCTTTTTTACGAATTGCCACATCCGAGCGCTCGTAGATATGACAATCTGGGAACTCGGTACGCAGGGCGGTGACCAGATTATCACGCTGAGCTTCCGCACCAGCGCTGAGCAATTGGCACACCAAGTAGTTATCGTATTTATCCACGGTAATACCGGGCACACCGTCTGACTCAGCGGCCAAGAGACGATAACCGGTGAGTCCATCACGCTCGGCGAGCATGGTACGCAGCGGTTTTGCCGCGCGAATACGGGCAAGGAAAAAGTCACTGTCGATAGCGGTTTTTTCAAAGCACCACATGCGTACCCGGATTTGCGATTGTGGCGAGAACGCGCCAAGGCCTAAAAACTCGCCTTGATGATCACAAACCGTGACAGTGTCACCTAAGCTGGGCTTCCCTTCAATACGGGCAATACCGCGTGAGAAGATCCAAGGGTGGCGGCGTTTGATCGATTTATCGCGGCCTTTGGCAAGATACACAGTGACAGTCATGGGGTGTCCTAACGATTAATGATGGATAGGCAAAGCAAAAAAGGGCGGGTATTGTCGAGCAAGGTGAGTAACATTGCAATAAAAACGCGCCCAGGGAAGGGCGCGTGATAACCAGTGTGAGAGAGCTAGGCCAAGGAGTTAGGTGCGAAGCCCTGCCACCAAGGTTTTTAACTGATGCGCTTGGGCACCCAACTCGCTCACTTCAGTGGCGGAATCACGCAGCATTTGTGCTACCTGCGTCGATTGGCTACGTACTTGTTCGACATCTTGCGAAATCGTACCTGCGACATTGCCTTGCTGCTCAGCAGCGGCGGCAATTTCGGTACTGCGATCAGCAATGGTGCCACTGCGCTCAGCGATTTGGCTGATTTCGGTATCAATTTCTTGCACCGCCGCCTCGCTGGCGGAGGCATTTTCAACCGTGCCTTCCATCACGCGGCGCAGATCCGCGGTATGCGTTTGCAGTGATTCAATCATCGACTGAATATCAACTGTTGACTCTTGGGTGCGACTGGCCAGTGTACGTACTTCATCGGCCACCACCGCAAAGCCGCGGCCTTGCTCACCGGCACGTGCCGCTTCGATTGCGGCGTTAAGAGCCAACAAGTTGGTTTGTTCACTGATGCCATTGATGGTGGTTACCACGCTGCCAATTTGCTCAGCGTTTTTGCTCAGCTCGCTGACTTTATCCGCCGCTTGGGCAATTTCGCTGGCAAGGCCGTTAATCGCGTTCATGGTTTGTTGAACTTGCTGACGCCCCTGGTTCGCCGCTTCGGTGGCCTCTTGTGTTTGGGTCGAGGTGTCCGTGGCATGGCTGGCCACTTCGCGAATCGAGCCTGCCATTTCCTCGGTGGCACTGGCCAGTGAATCAAGATACTGGCGTTGACTCTCACCCAAGGCTTCACTTTCATCGCTACGCTGCTGCAGACTGGAGGACAGACCATCCATCATCTCCGCGCTTTGCTGAATGGCTTTCACCAGGCTTTGCTCGCGCTCGAGCACTTTATCGATAGTAACGGCAATTTGGCTGAACTCATCACGAACAGGAATAAAGTTCATTCGGTAACTCAGTTCACCATCTGCTAGCTTTAATAAAGCTTGGTTCATGGTGTACATCGCACCGCCAATAAAGGTCATGATGTAGTAAACAAGCACCGCAATCACCAGCACCATGCCGAGTAGCAGGCTCCAATCAGTGGCGCTCATATGGCTAAACAGCGAGCCGTCGACTTGGTAGACAAGCTCATTACCATTAAAGGTAAAACCGGTTTGCTGATTATTGAGCAGAGTTTGCACCTCGCCTCTCGGGAGGTCGTATTTTTCAACCATGGCTTGAATGGCTTGACCTTCCGCTTCCATCTTGTGTGCCACGCGGGTATCTGAGGCGGCATCCAAGGTAAGCGCAATCACAACCATTGCGAGCAAGGGGAGGAAAAAGATAAGGTAAAATTTTTCTTGTAGCCGAAGGTGGATAAAGTATTTATCAATCCATCGAAACGCAACTTCTTTCATGACGCCATCCTGTCAAACGACTTGTCTCATGTAGCGTTATACAGGTGTCGTTTTGCAATGGGAATATAGCAGAGGTGACAGATGTCTCAAAAATGTGTCAAAGCCTATGTCACAGGTCACGTTCAGGGAGTTGGCTTTCGTTATCACACCGCCCATGAGGCGTTAAAGCTCTCATTAACCGGATACGCGAAGAACCTGCCGGATGGTCGCGTTGAGGTATTGGCTTGTGGAGGCGAGGAGTCAGTGGACTCGTTAATGGCGTGGCTAGATAAAGGGCCACCGACGGCGGGCGTCGACCAAGTTGATAAAGAAGAGGCGGAATGGCGTGCCGTTGATGGGTTCGCCATTTTATAGGGCCTTAATAACAGGTCTCAATAACATAGAACCTAGTGCCAATCGTTATATGCGCCGCGAGGGTGTGGCGGCGCATGATCTGTCGGCCTCGGGACTTGTCAGCTTCGGTACTTGTCTGCCTCGGTGACTAGAGGCATTTAGCGGGCTTGGGTAAGCCTGCCAGCTTGGTGGCCTGTTTGGCTGGGCCTTTCGGGAATAGCTTGAACAAGTACTTGCTGTTGCCTTTTTCTGGGCCGTATTCTTTTTCCATCGACTTAACCAACAAACGCACCGCCGGTGAGGTGTTGTACTCTTGATAGAAGTGGCGGACAAAGTGAATCACTTCCCAATGTGCCTCGGTCAGCGCAATGTTTTCTTGTTCGGCAAGCAGCGGCACCAAGGCTTCGTGCCAATCGTCCACATTTTTTAAATACCCTTGCGCATCCGTCGCAATGGTTTCACCTTCATACACCAGCATAGTCTTACCTTTGTTCGTCATCTGACCGGACGTTATCGCTTTGATTAAGGCTGCAAAGCATAGCGAGCAGGGAAGGCGAGTGCAACTGGCGTTCACCGTGCGGATGTGGCGCGCCGCACTGAGTGGGTGCGCTATGTAATCACACGCCTTCAGGCATAAAAACGCAGCCATAAAAAAAGCCGGCGCGTGCCGGCTCTTTGTGTTTGTTATTGACTAAATCCAGGGGTTAGTCGTCGTTCATAAAGCCAAGAATGCTTAGCATGTGAACGAAGATGTTGAAGATGTTCAAGTACAGCGACACCGTGGCGCGGATGTAGTTAGTCTCACCGCCATTAATGATGTTGCTGGTGTCATACAGAATAAAGGCTGAGAAAATCAGTACCGCGATGGTGCTGATTGCCAAGCTCAGCGCTGGGATCTGTAAGAAGATGTTCGCGACCATTGCCACCAGAAGGGCAATCACACCGGCGACCAAGAAACCACCCATGAAAGAGAAGTCTTTCTTAGAGGTAATGGCATATGCCGACAGGCCTAGGAATACCATACCTGTGGTGGCGAGCGCCTGCATCACAATCCCTGGGCCGCTAGATAGGCTCAGGTAGTAGGTTAGCGTTGGGCCTAACGAGGCACCCAAAAGGCCGGTGAACACAAAGGTCCATACAATACCGGCAGAGGAGTTCATGGTGCGAGGTAGCACAAAGAACACGATCGCCAACGCACCTAGGGTCATACCTAGCGACATCATTGGGCCGATGCCGACAGCGATAGCGATAAAGGCCGCGATTGCACTGGTGATCAGTGTCATCGATAGCAGTGCATACGTATTACGTAGCACTTTGTTTGTAGATAACGCACTCTGCTGTGACTGGCTGTGCGAAACGATACGATCGTTCATAACGTTCTCCCGGTTGGGTTAACAATCCATTTCTATATACGACAGTTATGTGGGCAGTCGTTCACTTTTTCAAGCCGCCCACGTCCTTAACCTAAACCACGACTGGCTTTTATAAAGTCAATAATACCTTATCCACGCCCAACACCGTTGCTGAAGTTGTAAAAGGATGTTAACCCAGCCCTTTAAGCGTGAACAAGGTAAACTTTGTTACATCAACCACTTCCACCAGACGAATACGGCCAAAAAGCCGAACAAATACACCAAGCCGGTGATCGCCAATGCGCGCATCGCTTTGCTCATGGTCACTTCAGGCGGTAAGCGGTGCTTGGTCACCAAAATATAGTTGAGCAATGCAAAAAAGGGCGTGGTGACAAATGCGGCGACCATGGCAAAATCAAGCATGGTCAGCAGTGCGCCGGTCCAAAATGCCACAATCGCCAGCGCCAGCACCGAGATAAGCACCATCCAGCCTTGTGCAATAGCCGGGTGCGCTTCGGCTTCTGTTTGTTCACGCAACAAGCGTTGCGATTCAGACACCACGCGCGCATAGCCATCGATCACAGTAATAGTGCTGCCGAAAATACAGAAAAAGGCGACCACCGCAATCAAATAACGTGACCATTCACCAATGGTGGCGGCATACAGCCCCACTAACTGGTGCGAAAAGCCAATACCTGATTGCTTTAGTTCAACCCCGCTGCCATGCAGAAGCAAGGCACCGAGTGATAAGAACACAATCGCCAACAGCGCGGTGCCAATGTAACCAACGTTAAAATCAAACAGTGCCGCTTTGGCGTTGATCGGCTCTGATTGTGCTTTACGCTTGAGCCACACCGAGGTGATGCTAGAAATCTCAATCGGGGCAGGCATCCACCCCATGGTCACCACGATAAAGCCGATGGCGGCGACAGACCAAATCGAGGGCGCATTGAAGTTGGGCTCAATCGCGACAGGATTCCCCACGGCAACCGTCACCGCCACCAAGGTGGCGCAAGTCAGCGTCGCCATGATCACTTTCGATAAGGTATCTAACGCTTTGTAATGCCCTGCAATCAGGATGACTAAGCAGGTGACCACAATAATGCTTGAGAGCACCGTCAGTGAGAGATCAAACGGCACAAAATAGCTGAGCAAGCTGGCGCTAAATAAGGTTAAGGCTGCGGTGTTAATCACCCCAGAGACCGCACTTAAAGCGACAAACAGCCACAAGTAAGGGCGGCCTAAACGTGCATAGCCCTCGACCAAGGTTTCACCGGTTCCTGCGGTGTATTGTACGCCTGCACGAAAAAAGGGGTATTTAAACAAGTTAACGAGCAGGATCAATGCCGCAAGCTGCCAGCCATAAATGGCTCCGGCTTTGGTTGAAGCAACAAGGTGAGAGCCGCCTACAGCTGCCGCGGCCATCATTATACCTGGCCCCAATGCGCGTAGACGTTGCATCACCGACAAGCTAGATCCTGCCTGATGCGAAGAGACGGTTTGCATGTGTGTTTCCTTTATTATGGTTGCGTTGTTGTGTTTGCTTTGTTTTATGTTTTTTAGCGCTATTGCTTTTGTTTTTTCCATTGAGGCGTATTTTTATCACTTTGCCTTCAATTGTTTTGTCAATAGCCACCCATGAGTATCATATGAGCCAAACGTGTCAACCAATCTTGCCAAATTTGTTAAGCGTAGGCGTGATGCTGGGTGTGAATGATAGACACTGCCAACGTGACACAAAAAGAGGGGGATAAACATCCGACCATTGTCTGAGAGACAAGACAAAGCCAAAAGGGCAGTTTGCCACCCTCGACAATCTCTAAATAAGTGTGATCGAGCGTCAAATTCTGCTGGAAATGAGAGTTTAATCACAATAGAATGCCCGCCCAACATGTGCTCTTTGCGCAGCGATAGCCAAAGAGTGACTGTGTCGCGATTCGCGGCTGAAGAAAAAGCGTCCAAGGTCGGGCCCACCTTCACCGAACCCGCGGTACGATGTAACGCATGATGGAACCTCTTGCCACCCCGGCAGCGTGTCGTACTCATCCGTACCGCAAGTGCAACACAACGGCAAGGTAATCTATTTATGCAACTCCTCTATAGTGCGGCAGGTCTGGTCGCTCTGTTTCTGTGCGCGTGCGCATTTTCCACCAACCGAAAAGCCATCAACTGGCGAACAGTGCTAGGCGCGGTTGGCCTGCAAGCTGGGTTTGCTGCCCTGGTGCTCTATATTCCCTTTGGTCAAGCCATGCTAGGGGCAATGAGTAATGGCGCGGCGAAGCTGCTCTCCTTTGCCAACGAAGGCATCGAGTTTGTGTTTGGACCACTGGCGAACGATGGGTTTATTTTCGCTGTTAAAGTACTGCCGTTAATCATTTTTATCAGTGCGCTGATTTCTCTCCTTTATCATCTCGGCATTATGCAATGGGTTATTAAATTGCTCGGCGGCGGCATACAGCGATTACTCGGCACCAGCCGCGCAGAGTCTCTGGTGGCAACCAGCAACATCTTTCTTTCTCAGGGCGAATCTCCTTTGGTAGTTCGCCCTTTTCTTAGCAAAATGACCCGCTCTGAACTCTTCGCCGTAATGGTCGGCGGTATGGCCTCAGTGGCCGGCAGTGTACTTGGCGGATATGCCGCCATGGGCGTGGATTTAAAATACCTGATTGCCGCGAGCTTTATGGCCGCGCCCGGTGGATTATTGATGGCCAAAATCATCGTCCCTGAGACGGAAACACCGGCTGAGCAAAACCAGGTGGAGATCAGCGATAGCGACCAAGCGAACGCGATTGATGCTTTGGCCAGCGGCGCGATGAACGGTATGAAAGTCGCGGTGGCCGTGGGTACCATGCTGGTGGCCTTTATCAGTGTGATTGCAATGCTAAACGCCGGGCTCGGGAGCATTGGCGAGCTGCTTGATTTAGAAGGCTTAAGCCTAGAAAGCCTGTTCGGCTATTTATTCTCACCCTTGGCATTGCTTACTGGGGTGCCGGTGCATGAAGTGTTTGCCGTCGGCAACCTATTAGGGCAGAAAATCGCACTCAATGAGTTTGTCGCCTTCTTATCCTTTTCCGATATCAAAGCGAACCTGTCGGTGCAAAGCCAGGTGATTGTCACCTTTGCCTTGTGTGGCTTTGCCAACATTGGCTCGATTGCCATTCAACTTGGCTCGATTGGTGCTATGGTGCCCGAACGCCGCAAAGATGTGGCAAGCCTTGGCGTACGCGCAGTGATTGCCGCCACCTTTGCCAACCTAATGAGTGCGGCACTGGCGGGTATTTTTATCGCGCTATAAACACTGCGCAGCAAAGAGACTCAGCTAACGTGTCTCAGTTAAAAGCAGGGGCGATTGGCGGTAAGCTAATCGCCTTTTGCTAGCACGTTCGCCAAGCTGATCATTGATTGAGCGAGCAGACAAAAAGCGGCAAATAAAGGGTTTACAAGCCACAGCGAACCCAATAATATACGCCGCGTTCCGGAGAGATGGCTGAGTGGTTGAAAGCACCGGTCTTGAAAACCGGCAAGGGTTAATAGCCCTTCTAGGGTTCAAATCCCTATCTCTCCGCCATATGCCGAAAAGCCGCTGCTCAGTCAGCGGCTTTTTTGCGTTTAACCCCTTATAAATCCCCAAACCCTGACCGCGCCAACATTTTAGACCCCTTTGCCTAAACACATTACCCAGCGTTTGATAATCTAAGCCCCTAAAATTCTCGCCCATACATGGCCTTTTGGACGCCGCCAACCAGAGGGCGGTAGCGTGGGGGTTAAAGCGCATTCCACTAAACTGCCAAGCTATATATTTACACAGCTTATCGGCGAGGGAAGCCAGATTGTGTGCACGATTATCCGACACACATTCACATTATCACCAAACGAAAAAAATAGAAATGCTATTTAATCAATGGGTTGCATTTTATTGCTTGAGGGTAATGTGAACGCCTGAGCCATGATAGGCGGCATGCACACTTTCGTAGACGAGATGATTGCTTTAATTGCTGTAAATGTGTTTAATAATAAGTAGTTAGATGAAAAAAGACGCGTATAACGGTTTTGGGAAATCGCGCATGCGCACTAATACAATGTTAAGCAACATGGTAAAGAGTAGGAATACTAGGGAACACAATTGGCTCTGCTCAAAAAATCACAATTACTGAACGTCTACAATAACCGTCAATCGTACATTATCGACGAGGCGGGAGAGATGAGGTTCGCGAAGAAGAAGCTTGAAGAATCAGCTCAAGCGTTCTCGTATGCTGAAAGCTATGACATTTTTCTCTCACATTCCTTCGATGATGCGAGAGTGGTGAAAATAGTAAAAGAGTTGCTCGAAGAGAGTGGTTACAGCGTCTATGTGGACTGGATAGAAGATGACCATCTGGATCGTGGTGAAGTTTCCCCCGAAACTGCAGCAGTTCTTCGAAATAGAATGAACAATTGCTCCTCACTAATCTATTTGACCTCGCCGTCAGCGGAAAAATCTCTTTGGATGCCGTGGGAGCTTGGATACATGGATGCAAAAACTGGTCGAGTCTCTGTTGCGCCAATAGTCGGAGATGACGAGCAATTTGAAGGTAGAGAGTATTTAGGCATGTATCCCTACTTGGATCTGACTATGAATAAATTCTATGTCCACAAAAGGTCGAACGAATGGGTTAATTTGGATGGCTGGATGCGCGGGGAAAATCCAAAAGTTTTTAAATATTGAGGGAGCGTATGGCAAAGAGGGTGTTTTTTAGCTTTCATTATAAAGACGTTGCTGAGTTTAGGGCTAATGTTGTTAGAAACCATTGGAGGTTTAAGCTTAACCGTGAAATAGCTGGCTATCACGATGCATCAATATGGGAGAGCGCAAAAAAACAAGGTGACGTTGCGCTCAAAAAACTAATAAATTCGGGCTTAGAAAGGACTTCGAATACTTGTGTTCTAATAGGTAGCCAGACGTATGAGCGACCGTGGGTAAGATACGAACTCCTGAAAAGCTTCAAAAGGGGAAATAATATCGTTGGCGTTCATGTCAATTCAATAAAATGCAGGAACCAACAGACCAAAATAAAGGGGCCAAACCCACTAGAGTATGTAGGGGTTACCTTTTCCGATTCTGGTTTGACAGCCACTCTATGGGAGAAAATTAATGGGAAATGGGTGAAATACGACAAGATTGGTGGAACTGCATCTTATCGGGTTGAAGTCGCTCAAAAATATAGAGGAAATAGTTACAATCTTAGTAACTTTTTCAACGTATATGATTGGGTGTCTGATAACGGATACAATAATTTCGCGAGTTGGATATAGCAATGTCGAATCCAGACGCACTAACCGAAGAATCACCATCGGTTCAAGCTCACCTGCAAATTATGCAGGGCGTAATTAGTCGGATGGCTGCAAATAGTACGGCATCAAAGACGTGGTGTATCACGATCGTGTCAGCAATACTGGTTTTGGTTGCCGACAAAAGCAAGCCAGAATATGCATTTATAGCGTTAGTACCTATTTTGCTCTTCTTGGCCCTAGACTCATATTATTTGGCGCTCGAAAAAGCATTTAGAGATTCCTACAACGAATTTATTGGTAAGCTTCATGATCAAAGGATTTGTTCAGAGGATCTATATTCTGTTGTGCCCAAAGGAAATATGACAAATCATCAAATAGCTGCACTAAAATCGTTCTCTGTGTGGGGGTTTTACGTGTGCCTCGGAGTAATGGTTTCTTTGGCCAAAGAACTCGTACTTTAGCGCACTAAGGTTTGGCGCTTAACAAACGCATGTTGCCGGACTGGTTTTTCGCTGCGCTCCAAACCAGCCGCAAATGCGGGCGTTATGAATAAAAGGAAACATCATGGATAGATTGATAGTCCCTGTATATCTTAATCAAAAGCTTGTTTTTGATTTGCTGGCAATGCTACAGGGTGGAATTAGTACAGTAACCACGGTTACTGAATCTTCGTTGAATAAGAATACTGATGGCGAAAAGGTTTCCGCTGGTTTTGGGTTGAGTGAAGCTTTCTCTACTCTTCTGAAAATAGATCTTACTGGTTCCAAAGAAAAAACTGTGGGAACCGAAGAAGCAAATACATCATCTCAAGAAAGAGTCCACACTCCTGCATCGCTATTTTTTCAATTGCGGAACACTCTTTTAGAAAAAGGGTACCTTAAAGAAACTCATGAAGAGCTTCCTAAGGCTGGTGATTTTGTCGAGTTCGAAGGTTTCCTTAAAAGAAACCCGATCGTTGAGACTATCGATAGCCTTGCTGAAATGATGGACATGGCTGATGTATTTGAAGACAAACCACAGCCTAAGAAAGGTCGGCGTAATCAGATATCTGAAAATCAGAAAATTAAACAACAGATGCTTAGATTTTCGGATACACTAAAGGCTGGTAGTACTATTGACCTAAGTTCTGCTAGCTTGAAAGCTGGATACACAGCAGTTGTGACAGTCGAGACAGGATTTCTTAATGATCCATTGATGTCTGATTTAGTTGACGGTCAGTTTAAGATAATTGGGAAAGTTATTAAAAGTGTTAGTGATTCTTCAGATTCTATCAATCTGCTTAGAAAAACTGCGCTTAGCAAGATGCCATCAACTTTAATGCTTGACGCGCTGGGAAATTTGAGTTCTTTGGGTAGTGAACAAGGTTTTGATATTCCGGACTTAAAGTTAGAAATTGAAGGGCCTGCAATTCAAATTCTTCCCATTGCTATTTATGCATAACAAATAAGAATAAGTGTCGCGCAGCCGACACTTTATTTGGGTGTTGAACAAGCCCGTTGCTTTATTAAGTAAATAGCTCGAAAGCGCATAGATAGGCGCTGCGTCTGGCACTTTTTTCAGCGCGAGCGCAGCCAAGAAACAAGCGGATACATTGTTACTTAAAAAGTGGTACTCGGCGAGATCAACGCCACAAAAGAATTGAGTAGACATGGTTGCCTCCGGTATTAAAGGTCGCACCTAAGTGTGGCAGATCTTCAAGAGGGGCGCTCCATGTCATTCGCTATGCATCAGGGAAATATATGACAGATTCATCGTTTGGTTGGGAATATGCTTATGTTTACGATCTACTAGAGGAAATAAATGGTAAGCTAGAGCGAAGTACTAAAATAAAAGCTTTAGAGCTTGCCTGTAAGGATAGTGTTTTAAGCAATAATCAACTCATTTCAGAGTTTTCACAAAGCCTTAAGTTAATCAAAAGCGTTCAGATGAACTTGGACGAACTCTTTAGCTCAATAGCAGGGTATGTTCGTCAATACATAGACCAAAAGCACATGACAGACGAGCTGTATGAAAATATAAACTTAGACCTAACCAGGCAATTTTTGAACCTGTCTAGTATGTTTCGTTCCTTGCTTGATCATTCTGATTTTTCAATTTCTCGTCTTTGTGGAAAAGAATCGCCAGAAATTAAGAAATGGAAAGCTTCTCAATCTGAGCTATACGACGCACATAGTGAATACAGACTGTTTTACAAATTGAGGAACTATTGTCAGCATGTTGGTATTCCTCCTTTCGATTTTCAACTTGAAGACTCTATGGATTTAGAAGAGGTAACGTTTCAACTAGATTTGAAAATTGATATTTTGTTAGAAGAGAAATCGGTTTGGAATAGCCAGCTTAAACAAGATTTACGCGCATTCCCTGAAAATTTACCAGTAGTTAGTTTCCTTGAAGTTTGGCACAACTGTTTCCAAAAGCTCAGTGAGGTTTTGCTAGATATAAAGGCTAATAAAGCATACTCGGTTGCAAGTGATATAGTCAACCTGCGAGTTAAACATGATTTGCCAGCTGAAGTAGGCAAACTGTGTTTGCTAGGTTTACCGCTAGAGGGCTCCCATTCCGATAGCTTAAACATGCATATGTCTTGGTTACCTGAATTGTCTGCTCAACAAATAGTATCTCGCGTAAATCGAGAAAATGCATGACAAGTACCGTAGAAATAGTGCTTGGACTTGCTCCGTTTTACTAGACACGCGTCTCACTGTTTAGTCAGTGAGCGTTTTCTCAAGCTAACTGAGTTCTTCAAAGATAAACTATATGTCAAAAGTCACTCTAGAAGGTTTTATTCTCGTGCCAAGCTCTGATCTTCAGGCTATGACGCGAGAGCTTGTTAATCATAAAAAGTTGACGTTGGAAGAGCCGGGCTGTTTGGTCTTTAAGGTTCAGCAACATTCGGACAACCCGCTGCGATTTGATGTTTATGAGGAGTTTGTCGATCGCTCAGCTTTTGATAAGCACCAAGAGAGAGTTAAATCATCCTATTGGGGAGCGGTTACGAAAAATGTCACGCGTCACTATCAGATCATCGAGTAAAGCCTAGGTGTATATTATCGTTATGCAGCGCATATGGTCGTTAGAGTTTGAGAATACCCCATGCACCTGACTTCCGTCCCATCAATCTTGAAACCGATTTTGCTTATTGCGTGGCTGCACGTCGGGACGCTTTTGTCTGTAGCTTTGGCTCCGATGAGGGGTTTGAAGACTTTCTAACTGGCTATTATGAACGGATGAGTGAACGCGTGGGTCAGCCCGAATGGTTTTATCGGCATATTTTTGTCGATGGAGAATGGGCTGGGCAGCTTGAATTTCGCAGCACGTCGCCGGAGCCTGAGACTGGTTATGTGCATCTTATCTACCTTGCACCTGCCTTTCGAGGTCGAGGGTTTGCCCCTTTGCTGCAGCACTATATCGAAACCACCTTAACAAACGCCGGGTGCCGCCGAGCAATGCTTTCTGTGAGCCGTGATAACCATCGTGCGTTAACCTTTTATCGCCAGCACGGCTGGGAATTTGTTCGCGCCAACTCCAAACATGCGAAGACCGATTTTTATCAGTGTTGGTTGCCGGCGTAGATACTTATTCGCGCCAATATGCGATTATGGCGCGATAGATTGTTTCAGTAGGCGAGTGGTTTATGACTCTGATATGCCGGTCAAAAAGGCTCAATGTGCGACAGTTTCATCTCGACGATGCGCCGTTTATTGTGGAGCTGCTTAATGATGCGTCGTTTATACGCTGTATCGCAGATAAAAAGGTGCGTACTGAACAAGATGCAGTCGAGTATCTCCGTCACGGACCGCTTGCGAGCTATCAAGCATATGGCTTTGGCCTGAATCTGGTAGAACGCCGGGAAGATGGTGAGCCCATCGGTATGTGCGGTGTGCTCAAGCGCGATGAGTTGGCATATCCAGATTTAGGCTACGCGTTTTTATCGCGTTATACCGGGCAAGGATACGCCACAGAAGCCGCCGAGGCGGTGCTTGAAGCAACCCTGATAGCGACCGGACTGAGTACCGTTCAGGCCGTTACCTTACCAGACAATCAACCTTCAAACCGTTTGCTCGAAAAGCTAGGGTTTCAGCTACAACGCCAAATCATGCTTTATGGGCATAGCAACAATCTGTATCAATATACCCGCGCCTGAATGCCGTTTGGTGTTACTGAGCACTGTCACCCTGAACGGTGACACGGTGTAATCGTCTGGGTGCGTCGCCATAATCGGTTACTGCGTAGTGTTGGGTGGCGCGATTATCCCAGATCGCCACCGAGTGTTTTTGCCAGCGAAAACGAACGTGATATTTCGATTGGCGTGCTTGACTGAACAGTGTCGCAAGCCGTTGTTGGCTGTCAGCCTCTGGCCAGTCGGCAATCGTGCGAGTAAATTGCTCGTTAATAAATAGTACTTCTTGGCCGGTTTCTGGATGGGTTTGCATCATGGCACGGCGAATGGGTGGGTAGTCTTGAGCGCGTTTCGAAACCACACTCTGGCCGTCGGCGTCTTGATGATCGTAACGGCTACCTTCAAAGGCGTGCAGTGCGTGAATGGTGTCGAGCTGGCGTAGCTCGGCTTTTTCTTCGTCGGTGAGATCAGCCCATACTGCTGTCATGTCACACCAAATCGTATCACCGCCATGTTCTGGTACATATTGCGCGTGTAAAACCGAGCACTTGGGCGGCACCGCTTGCCATGTCATGTCGGTGTGCCAATAGCTTTGGCTGGGTGGATTGCCGCGGCTGGTTTCAATCACGACCACTTGGTCGTTGTCGGGCAGGTGCGGAAAAAACGGGTGAGGAGGCTCAAGCTCGCCGAAGCGTTTTGCCAGTTCGACATGGTCGTCGGTCGAGAGGGGCTGCTCGCGAAAGAAAAGCACTTTGTAGCGTAAAAATGCTTGGTACAATGCCGCAAACTCAGTGTCTGAAAGCTGGGATAAATCGATATTATCGATTTGCGCCCCTAATGTATCGCCTAAAGGGGTTATCTTCATTTGAACCATACCTTACCGCCAATAAATTTATAGGTTGGTGTGCCTCGCACCAAGGTGTCACGGGCAAAGGGCTGTTTGCACTGAGGGCAGTGACACGGCGTGGTGGTGGCATCCTCAACAATCCTTTCTTTAAAGCATTTCACCAAAGCACCTTTGCCACCTTTGCGGTATTTAAACAGTGGCGCATTACAGCGTTTACAGAAAATATCGATGGTTTTACTGGGGCCTTTTTTATTCGGTTTTGCCATTTTTACTGCTCAAGCGTCACTACATTATCAAAGCTTGATAGTGACGAGCCGGACGTAGGCTGTCAATCAGCTATGGTTTGATGACGCTTTACGTTATTAACGCTCTGCGTTACTATTGGGTTTATGATTCGAACGTTTAATTGCAAAGATACTGAAAAGCTAGCACAGGGAAAGCGGGTAAAGCGTTTCGTCAATTTTGAGCGAGTCGCGCTTAGAAAATTGCGGCAGCTACAAATCTCAACCGATTTAGATGATCTCAAAATACCACCTGGTAACAAACTAGAGCCGCTAAAAGGTGATCGTAAAGGGCAATTTAGCATTCGAATCAATAATCAGTTCCGCATTTGCTTTCGCTGGGTTCAAGGTGGTGCGGAAGATGTCGAAATCGTTGATTATCACTAAGAGGTCGCTCATGCGTACTGTAGAAGCTGTCACACCTGGCGAGTTACTAAAAGAAGAGTTCCTGACTCCGATGGGGATTTCGCAATATCGTTTGGCTAAAGAAATCGGAGTGCCCGCACAGCGTATTGGTCAAATTATTGCTGGTAAACGGGCTATAACGGCTGATACAGACTTGCGTTTATGTCGTTTTTTTGGATTGTCGAAGGGCTATTGGCTGCGTGCTCAAGTTGCCTATGATACTGAAATTACTGAACATGAGCTCGAAGATCAGCTGAATAGTATTCGCCCATGGACAGAAGTTTCGACCATAAACAAAAGCCAACACGTGTGATCGTGTTGACTATCGCTCTCGCCTCATAGCCAATGTAAGTGCAAGGGGGCTTTTTGCTTAGTTTGCGACTTTCACGCGGATTTTGCT
Source organism: Salinivibrio sp. IB868 (assembly GCF_001995655.1). NCBI lineage: Bacteria > Pseudomonadati > Pseudomonadota > Gammaproteobacteria > Vibrionales > Vibrionaceae > Salinivibrio > Salinivibrio sp. IB868. Next base: position 341,076 of record NZ_MUEW01000001.1, on the reverse strand, counting down.
TTTCGCAACGCTGGTGAGGTTTAAAGCGGCTAGCGCGGCTTTGGCTTCTTCTTCGTCAGGCATGGTGATGAAAGCAAAGCCTTTGGATTCGCCAGTCTCTTGGTMCAGCACAAGGGTGCATGCTTTGACGCTGCCGTGAGCGGAGAATAGCTGACGGAGTTCGTGTTCGGTGGTGGTGCGTGCAAGGTTGCGAGCTAATAGTTTCATTGTTGTCCGTTAATATCGAGGTAACAGCACCGATTGTGGCAGTAAAGCGGGTGACGACCAAGTAATAGTTTGCCTTTGTTGTGTTGCCGATGCGCCTTGTGCAGGTGCCGTTTTCCGGACGGTTATGCGTCACGTTCTCCTAAATCGTGGTTAATCTTATCCAGCAGCGCAATCAGATGCTGGGCTTGCTGATCATCAATGCTGGGAAACTTGCAGCGGATTTTCTCAGGGATAGCAGCGGCTTGGTGCTGCAGCTCAATGCCTTTGCCCGTCAATGTTACCCACCGTTTTCGTTTATCGTCTTCGTCTTTGACGATGGTGAGCAAGCCTTTATCGCTCATCTTTTTCAAAATCTGCGTCATCGCACCACCATCAATGCCGGTTTTCTCGACTAACGTGGCGATCGATAGTTGATTTTCTTCCCACAGCGCCATCATCACCACATATTGCGGATAAGTGAGATCAAGCTCGGTCAGCCAGGTTCGGTAGGCGCGCGAAATACCGTTAGAGGCCTTGTATAAGCGGTGACAGATTTGGCTGTTGAGCTGTAATTGGGGATAGGTCATGGGCTTGTCATTGTATGTGTGTCTGGTGAGTATTTTATTTTGCACGCAAAACATTTGCAATGCTGGGTCATGCGATCTAGTATTTTGCATGCAAAATAAATAAACCTGATGCAAGCGGCTTCACCGCACCTGCTGGGTGCGAAGCAGTGAGCCGCAAGCGGACTGGACCACAGGAGAGTGAAATGAAAGAGCTACAAAGTGTTGCCTATACAGCAAAAGCGACCGCTACCGGAGGCCGTGAAGGGTCAGCCAAATCTGATGATGGACGTTTAGATGTGGCGCTTTCCACGCCTAAAGGTTTGGGCGGAAACGATGGTGAAGGGACAAACCCTGAGCAGCTTTTTGCCGCCGGTTATGCGGCGTGTTTTATTGGCGCGCTTCGTTTAGTGGCGGGTAAAGCAGGCGTCACCTTGCCCGAAGACACCCACATCAACTCTGAAGTGTCGATTGGTCCGATCGATGGCGGCTTTGGCATTGCCGTGAAGTTGGCAGTGTCTGTGGGTGATCTGGATAAAGAGACCGCGCAGTCATTGGTCGAGCAAGCACACCAAGTATGTCCGTATTCCAATGCTACGCGTGGCAATATTAAGGTTGAATTGTCAGTGATTTAACCTAACTGGCACGCTATGATAGGGAGCGCTGTCAAGCAGGGCTCCCTTTTTATGCCTGTCTTTTATGGAAGCAGCGCGTTGTTCGGTGCTCCCTGACCTCGAGTGCTCAGCATTGAGCGCAAAGACTATTGACCACGAAGACTAGCGCACAAGCCCTATACCAATAACAAGGATGATGAGAACTGGTATGTCAGAAACCACCACTAGTCAGCTTACCGAGATAAATGTCGCTCCACTGACTGATGCGGACATCGACGGTGTTCGTCAGGTATCCCTTCACGACCAACAAGTGAAATTTGCCGGCACCGCAGACGAATTTCTTGCTGAGGACAGTGAGACCATTCACCGCCATGTGATCGAGCGAGCGGGCAAGATAGTAGGCTTTTTTAAACTCGATACCGACTATGCGTCTCAGTACGACTTTTGTCCGCCAAAGACGCTGGGTTTGCGCATGTTTGTGGTGGATGCGCGTTATCAAGGGCAGGGCCTAGGCACTGGTGCGGTTAAAGCCTTGCTGGCGTATTTGCCCGTTGATTATCGTGATTTTAATTGGGTGTATTTAACGGTGAACTGTCGAAACCCGGTTGCTAAAACCTGTTATCAAAAAGGCGGTTTTACTGATACAGGCGAGTTGTATTGGGGCGGTGCGGCAGGGCCTCAGCATATTATGTTTGCCGCGTTGTAGTTGCGCGCTGAGGCGAGCGGCGCGCGGGTTAGTGACCAGGGATGACTGACTGAAAAGTAAGCGTAAAGGTCAGTCCATTCTGGGCATTAGGTGCGACGCTTATTTGTCCATTTATATCTCGCACGTTGTTGGCGGTAATCGCGAGTCCCAAACCCAGTCCGTCGCCGATTTTTTTAGAGGTGACAAATGGCTCGAACATGGTCTCTATAACGTCTGTGGAGGCTCCACAGCCGTTGTCACTGACCGTCAGCTCGACTGTCCTTTCGGCAGGCGTGACCACAAACACCAAGGTCGGCGCCGCGGTATTTGCCATCGCATCGCACGCGTTGGACACCAAGTTTCCCAGGATCTGCAACAGCCTTTGCCCTTCACCCTCAATCAGGGGCGTGTCGTGAGGCATCCGCACTCGCACATCAATGTCTGCCAGCTGAGCTTGATACACACGCAAGGTCTCATTGAGGGCATCAGCCAGCGACACGGGGTGGAGATGCTGTGGTTTGCTGTAGGCAAAGGTTTTGAGTTGGCTGGTCATATTGGTCATACGATCGATCAGCTTTTGCACTAGCTGATTGTTGGCTTTAACTTTTTCTGTTTCACCGCGTTCAGCGAGCAAGGTGTTAGTGGTGAGTAAGGTGCGAAGGCCGGTAAGTGGCTGATTCAGCTCATGAGTAATAGCACTCGACATTCTCCCTAAGGCGGCCATTTTGCTGGTCTCAATCAGTTGCGCTTGTGCTTGTTGCAGCGCTTGGGTGCGCTCTTCCACGCGCTCGGTGAGTGCTTGGTTCATCTGTTGCAGTGATTGTTCGGCTTTTTTACGTTTGCTAATGTCAATCAACGTCGCGAGGTAGTATTGCTCATCATGCCAAGGGAAACGAGTGAGTGAAAAAAGCGCTGGAAAGACGCTACCGTCGCTGCGACGCGCCATGGTTTCAACCGCATTGAGCTCAGCCAATTCATTGTGTTTATCGAGGTTTTTCAGCAAGGTGAGGGTGGTAGCGTGTGGATTGCCGGTATCAAACAACTCCCAAGCAAAAATGCGGTGATGATTGTTTTCTGGCAAGCCAAATAACCGCTTGGCCATCGGGTTGAGATCAAACAGCGCTCCTTGCTGATCAATTAACAGTAACCCGACTTGTGTTTTATCGATCATTTGTTTAAGTCGGCGCTGCGACTCTTGCAATAAGCTTTGAATACGCTGCTGGTGACGGTGTTTTTGCCGGCGTTGTTGACCGATAATCAACAGCAGAATGACCACGAGCAGTGCGGCGGCCACTCCCCATGCGAACAGGCTTGCCGCGCCTTTGATAGGCTTGTAGGGCGTAAGGTAGCTCACTGACCACTTTAGATCGTCCAGTTTTACCGTGTGGCCAAGAAAGGAGGTGGCACTCAGCCGCCATTGACTGATGGCGGTACTGTCGTAGAGATAACGCGTTTCCCTGTTAACCGTCTGTGTCTTATCGTGTTCTGGCGTTTGTGTCGCGTTCTGTTGAACTGCGTTCAGCTGGGCTGCATTCAGCCGGGCTGCGTTCAGCTGGGCTGCATTCAGCTGGGCTGCATTCAGCTGGGCTGCATTCAGCCAGTCTGCGTTGTACTCGCTGCTGCTTGAAAGGAAAAAGCGCTGTTGCCGATTTTGCAGCAGAATGATGTCTTGACTGGTAATGGGTTGTTCGGTGAGAAAACTAAGATCAATCTGCACTACCACGATAGCGGCGATGTTAAGCCCCTCAAAAACCGGGGCGGATAAATAGTAGAGTGGGCCATAGCCTTTGGTTTTATTCACCAATGATACGCCTTCACCTTGGTGCAATACTTGCTCGACGATCGCCAACCGATCGGGGCGGCTAAAGCGTTCATCAATCAAGCTCGACGCCAGCACATCACCTGATGTCGAGAGCAGTGTCCAGCCTTCGGTATTGGCTGCTTTATCGAGCTGTGTGAGTTTTGCTTGGAAGGCGGCGGGGTCATGCTGCTCGCCCTTTACAATTGCCAGTGTGTCAGGGTGGTTGGTCAGCAAATACGGTAGATGATAGAAGCGCCTTAAGGCACGGCGGACCTCACCGATGTAGTCCAAAAGCTTGTTCTGGACTTCATTATGATGTTGTACGCTTAACCACTGATAAGCCGCTTCACGGCTGATGCCATATGAGAAAATCACCAATACGCTGACGACGACTAATCGAGCCCATGTCGTCTTGGTGCTGGTTTCTTGGTGCCTGTGGTGATCCTGATGCATAACACACTCTCATTCTTATTCTGCTTTAGACTGCGGTGCGCCGAACAAATGTTAAAGCAGTGTGATGAGAAAGTGAGAGCTAGCTCCTTTTCTGTTGTGTGACTTTTGCTACCGTAATGAGTCACTTATCACGGATGGTTTCCTCATGACGTTACAGACACTCCCGCGCATTGCCTTGATTGAAGATGACGAGATTGTTCGCCAGACCACCTGCCAGTGGTTGGAGTTGGCAGGCTTTGAGGTGGAAGCATTTAGTCATGGGAAAGCCGGATTGGATGCAGTGCTACAGCACCCGTTTGATGCGGTGGTCAGCGACGTAAAACTCCCTGATGTTGATGGATTATCGATTCTGAATGAGCTTGAGCTGCATCAGGTGGCCACGCCTGTGTTGTTTATTACCGGACACGGTGATGTTGATATGGCCGTGGGGGCGTTGCAAAACGGGGCGTTTGATTTTATCGAAAAGCCTTTTGAGCCCGAGCGTTTGTCTCAGCGTGTATCCGAGGCGGTTGATAGTTATCGCCAGCAAGCATCGACGCAAGAGCGACAAGCCTATTTAGCGCGTATTAGTGGACTGGAGAAAGTGCTGATTGGCCAAAGCCGAGTGATGCAACAACTTCGTGAGCAGGTGGCGAAGCTGGCGCGTATTGACACCAATGTGATCATCTATGGGGAAACGGGGTGTGGCAAAGAGCTGGTGGCTACCAGCTTACACAATGAAAGTGCGCGACAAGCCCAACGTTTTGTGCCGATAAACTGCGGCGCCATCCCGGAAAACTTATTTGAAAGTGAGCTGTTCGGCCATGAGTCAGGGGCGTTTACCGGTGCCAATCAGCGCCGCATTGGTAAGTTCGAATACGCGCACAAAGGTACCTTGTTTTTTGATGAAGTCGAGAGCATGCCGGCAAGTATGCAGGTGAAAGTGTTGCGCGCGCTTCAAGAGCACACCATTGAAAGAGTGGGAGGGAACCAGTCGATAGCGATCGATACGCGGGTCATTGCGGCCGCTAAAGCCGATCTCAATGGCCATGAAACCTTCCGACAAGATTTGTACTACCGTTTAAATGTGGCACAAATCCATCTTCCGCCCTTAAGAGAGCGTGAAGATGATGCTTTGATCTTGTTTGAGCACTTTACCCGTCAGACCAATCCGGAGACACGCCTGGCCAGTGAGGCGGATCGGCACGCCATTTTGTCTTACTCATGGCCGGGTAATATTCGTGAGCTGCGTAACGTCGCAGTGCGGTTTGCCTTGGATGATGGCATTTCAGTGATGGAAATACTGTCCAATCGCCCTTCATCGACCATGGAAGCCGTTCAATCGGATGTTCCGCTTTTAATCCAGCTACATAACTTTGAGCGCAAGGTGCTACACGAATGCTTGGTGGCGCATCAAGGGCGTATTCATGAAGTGATGTTGGCGCTCGATTTACCTCGCCGTACCTTGAACCAAAAAATGAAGAAATTTGGACTCAACCGCGCAGACTATACCTGATGCGTCGGCAAAAAGTTGCTCAGTACTATTTCGCGAGCAAGCGTTCTGTGATCACACTTTGTTTACGTTTTGTGACGGTCAACTGCTTATTGGCGCCGCACCATGAGCAAGATTTTGCTTACTAGCTGAGCGGGAAATAAGAAAAATCTTGCTCATTACCGATAAGTCCTCCTAATAATACCACTAATAACAACGTTTTAGCTGTTGGCACTCTCTTTGCTAACCATGTGTTGCTGTTAACGAACCGTTTAATTTGTGTAAATCAATAACGCAGCCCTACATGGAGAGTAACAATGAAAATCAATAAGCTGTTTAAAGCACTGACGTTTGCCGTGGCCTCATTTAGCGTCGCCTCCACCGCCGTCGCAGAAGACAGAAGCTACATCCTCGCAACGGCCTCCACCGGTGGCACTTACTACCCTGTTGGTGTTGCGCTGGCGACACTGAGTAAGGTCAAGCTTGCCCCTAAGCACCATTTTTCTTTGTCGGCAATTAGCTCTGCTGGCTCCGGCGAGAATGTGAAACTGCTTAATGAAGACGAAGCGCAATTTGCGATCTTGCAGGGCTTATACGGCGCATGGGCCTGGTCCGGCGAGGGGCCATATGCAGAAAGTGGCCGCCAAGATCAACTGCGCTCTGTGTCTATGCTTTGGCAGAATGTTGAGCACTTTATTGTGCGCAGTGAGCTGGCAGAAACCGGCACCGTGAGTGATTTGAGTAACCTTGAAGGTGAAAAATTTTCGATTGGTAAGAAGAATTCAGGTACCGAGAACTCAGGTCGTCAGATTATGAAAGGACTCGGCGTGGATCCGGAATCCTTTAATTTGGCGTATATGGGTTATGGCGGCAGTGCCAGTGCACTACAAAATGGCACCATTGATGGTATGAACACCCCAGCCGGTGTACCAGTTGGCGCGGTTACCCAAGCGTTCGCTGCACTGGGGAATGACATTTCCATCTTGTCTTTTACTGACGAGCAAATCAAAGCGGCTAACGGTAAATATAACCTTTGGACCAAGTACGAAATTCCTGCCAACACGTACCCTGAGCTAGATAAGCCGGTCACCACTATTGCGCAACCTAACTTCTTGGCCGTGCGCAAAGATCTCTCCGATGAGGATGTGTATCAGCTCACCAAGGCTATTTATGAGAATCTGTCTTTCCTTCAAGGCATTCATAAAGCCACCAAAGCGATGGCGATTGAAAAAGCGATCGCTGGTTTGCCTGTGCCGCTCCATCCAGGTGCAGCACGCTACTATCAAGAAGTGGGTATCGACATCCCGTCTGAACTGGTAATGGAATAACGCAATAGCGCAATAGCGCTCCGGGATGGCTCGGAGCGCTTATCGAGATCAAAGATTGCATGGAAACGCAGACACTGCTTGGAGTAAAGGGATGAGCGAGCCAGTTAAGCATCAGTCAGTTGAGCAAGAGCCAGATGAAACAGCGTTGGAGAAATTTGAATTACCCACACGCGATGACTTTCCGTGGGTGACCACCACCATCACTGTGCTGGGCGTGGTGTTGTCTGTATTGCACATTTGGTTTAACACCTTATCAACGCTTCCCGAGTTATGGATTTCCGCGACACACTTTGCGGGGTTTGCGGTGATTTGTGCGCTTTGGTACCCGGCACATATCTCTTTGAAGCGGAATAAAATAGCGCTGGCGGTCGATATTTTTATCGCGTTAGGTGCAGTGGCTTGTCTGCTATATATCCCTTATGCCGAAGATGCGTTATACGCGCGTGGGGTAAAATTTGTTACTGCTGATTGGGTATTCGCCAGCTTAGCCATTGTGATTGTGGTGGAGCTGATTCGTCGTACCATGGGGTGGTTTATTCCCATTTTGATTATGGTGTGCTTGAGCTATGTCGTGCTGTGGGGCGAGTGGGCGTCGGGGATTTTTCACTTTCCCGGCTTGAGCCTAGAAACCCTGTTATATCGCAGTTACTACTCCTCGGAGGGGATGTTTGGCGCGATCACCCGAATTAGCTGGACGTTCGTGTTCATGTTCATCTTATTTGGCGCCTTTCTTGTTCGCTCTGGGGTTGGGGATTACATCATCAATGTGGCGCGTGCGGCCGCGGGCAAAATTATCGGTGGGCCGGGCTTTATTGCGGTGATTGGCTCTGGGCTAATGGGGTCAGTGTCAGGCTCGAGCGTAGCGAATACCGTATCCACCGGGGTGATCAGTATTCCTTTAATGCAAAAAGCCGGTTTTCCGTCGCGCTTTGCTGCTGGGGTCGAGGCATCGGCTTCAACCGGGGGACAATTAATGCCACCCGTAATGGGGGCGGGGGCGTTTATCATGGCCTCGTACACCCAAATTCCTTACGTGGATATTATTGCCGTATCACTGGTTCCTGCGCTGATCTACTTTCTTTCGGTGGGCTTTTTTGTGCGCATCGAAGCAAAGCGCAGCGGCGTGCAAAAGATTGTTACCACTGAAGACTCCTTATTGATGGTGCTTCTCCGCGGTTGGCATAACCTGATCCCCCTTGCGGTGCTTGTCACCTTGTTGATTAAAGGCTTCACGCCCACCTATGCCGCGGGTATTTCGATTATCTCTGTGATTTTCGCTTCCTGGTTTTCTAAAGAGCATCGGATGGGGCCGAAAGCGATCATCGAGGCCTTGGCGCAAGGGGCAAAAAATATGGCCACCACCGCCATTTTGCTCGTGGGGATTGGTTTGGTGGTGAATGTGATCAGCACCACGGGTATCGGTAATACGTTCTCGCTGATGATTGATGGTTGGGCGAACGGTGATCTGTTTATGATGCTGGTGCTAATTGCTGTCGCCTCGTTAGTGTTAGGGATGGGCTTACCAGTGACCGCTGCCTATATCGTACTGGGCACCTTGTCAGCTCCCGTACTGTATAAGCTTATTGCTGAAAGCCAATTGTTGGAGCTGCTGGTATCAGGCCAGCTTCCCGAGCAAGCCAAGGCGATATTTATGTTGGCGGCCCCAGACAAACTCGATCTTTTAAATGCGCCCATGACCATGGAAACCGCTAAGCAAATGGTTGCCTTAGTGCCGGCTGACTTTATGGAAACTTTGTTAGAGCAAAGCTTAGGGCTGGAGGCGGTCAGTTTGGCTCTGCTTGCTGCGCACTTGATTATTTTTTGGTTATCGCAAGACAGTAACGTGACGCCACCGTTTTGTTTGACGGCATTTGCGGCGGCCACCATTGCTAAAACCCCACCGATGCGAACCGGGCTGATGGCGTGGAAAATTGCCAAAGGCTTGTATCTCGTGCCTTTGCTCATTGCTTATACCAGCTTGGTCAGCTGGGATATCGCCTCGGTGTTAGAGGTTGGCTTTTTTGCCATTATTGGTACGTATGCCTTAATTGGCGCGATTGAAGGGTATCTTGAAGGGCCGATTAACTGGCTAAGCCGCCTTTGTCTATTAATGATTGGTGCCTTATTAGTGTGGCACGATATTCCGTTGTGGCTTCGCTTAGTGAGCGTCGTTGGGTTTGCGAGCCTGTTTATATACAGTGGGCGCAAGTATCAGTTGCAACAATCTCAGCTGCCAGTGTCATGAGGCGTGTATGAAATCTGTTTATGATTATGTAGTTGTCGGTGGTGGTATTGTTGGCGCGTCCACAGCCTGGCAATTAAAGCAGCGATACCCAGACTGCTCTGTATTGCTGGTGGAAAAAGAGGCAAGCGTTGCCCAGCATCAAACCGGGCATAACAGTGGTGTGATCCACGCGGGTGTCTATTATCCACCAGGCAGTTTAAAAGCCGATTTCTGTAAACGAGGAGCGGCGCTGACCATTGAATTTTGTGCCAAGCACGATATTGCGGTGGAGAACTGTGGCAAACTATTGGTCGCCACCAACGAGCAAGAGATGGCTCGGATGCGGGCGCTCTATGAGCGATGCTTAACCAATGATATCGACGTGCGCTGGCTGGATGCGGCGGCGCTTCATGCTGAAGAGCCGAATGTTAAAGGCTTGGGTGCCATAGCGGTTCGCGCGACCAGCATTGTTGACTATCGGCGGGTGACTGAGCAAATGGTGTGTGAGTTTGAAGCGCTCGGCGGTGTCACCCAACTCAATACAGAAGTGATTGGGGCCAGTGAAGCGGCTGAACAAGTCACTCTCCATTGCCAAGCAAGCGGGGAGCGTCTGACGATTCAATGTCAATTTGTGGTGACATGCAGTGGGTTGATGGCGGATAGAATGACCCAAATGATGGGGATCCCGACAGCGTTTCAAATTATCCCTTACCGCGGGGAATACTATCAACTTGCGAGCCAGTACCAAGGCTTTGTTAATCACCTTATCTATCCAATTCCCGATCCCGATTTACCTTTTTTAGGCGTTCACCTCACGCGGATGATAGACGGCTCCATTACGGTTGGACCTAACGCGGTGCAAGGCTGGAAGCGTGAAGGCTATGGCAAGGTGAATGTCAGTCTGAAAGATACCTGGCAAATGCTGACCTTTGCTGGGTTTTGGAAAGTCACCATCAATAATCTAAAAGCCGGCTTGGTTGAGCTGAAAAATTCCTGGTGGAAGCCGGGTTATGTCAAGCAGGTGAACAAGTATTGCCCAACGATAAAAGCTAAGGATTTGAAGCCTTATCCTGCGGGGATCCGTGCTCAAGCCGTGTTAAATGACGGCACCTTGGTCCATGACTTTCTGTTTGCTGAGAGTGCGCGGAGTTTACACGTGTGTAATGCGCCATCGCCGGCCGCGACCTCTGCGATGCCGATTGGTGAATACATTTGTGACAAGGTGACGCAAAAACAGCAGTGGCTCAGTAATGAGGCTGATTAGCGTTGTTACATATCGGAAAGTGAAAGCCAGCGCCTATTCGTGGCCGCTGGCTCTTACTTTGATTATTGGTAACCCACGGTAAATGCTTGCTGCAGATGCTTAGGTGTTTCGGCTTCATCAAGCATAGCGACCGCGAAGTCTTCCATTGAAATGCGAGACTGTCCGTCACTATCTGTCACTAAGGTGTCTGTCCCCAATGTGTACTGACCGGTGCGAGTACCAGGTGCGATCATGGCGGCAGGCGAGAGGTAGCTCCAAATCACATCTTGGCTGGCTAAACATTGCTCATATTGCACTTGGCACGCGCGTGCTATCTCAACGGCTGAGGCGGGGAGAAAGCCCTTTGCGTTTAACACGGTTTCACCGTCAGTGCCCGGAATCATCAGTCGAGCGGCACCGCCGACAATCAGAACGCGCATTTGATGATGTGCTGCGCCTTGGACGACGGCTTGGGTTAACACGGGTAACTGTGCTTCTTCGCCTGTCGGTGGGCGTAACGCCGTAATGGCAAGATCATGATCAGCCATTACCGATGCCACCTTGTCCGCATCGTTCAAATTGACGGCGACAGGCGTTACGCCGTCGGGTAACTTCGCAAAAGCGGCCTCGTTACGTGTGACTGCCGTGACCTTATGCCCGCGTTGCAACGCTTCTGCCACAATTCGACTGCCAATATCGCCCGTGGCACCAAATACGATTATATTCATTGTGTTAGTTTCCATGTCATGACTCCTGTGTGTCCTTATGCCGCGCGATAACCAGTAAAAGGATGCGGCTGTCATACGGTTGTGGTTAAACCATGCTGAACTGATTAAGTTATTATTAATTATTTATCTTGATATAAAGATAAACGCCATTAATCTTTACGTCAAGATAAATGTGTGGCTTTTTTAATCTAGGAAAAAACTGGGGGAGCCAATGGATATCGCGATCCAGCAAGGATGGCCGCTTGAGCAAGCACAAAACGTCGCTGAGTTATATGAGCAGGCGTTTGGGATGAAGTTCGCACGGGCAATCCCTAATCAGGCAGCGCGCGTGGCGATACTATCCCGATGTTTCGTCCCAGACTTTTCGTTTGCTGCTATGCAAAACGGCAAGGTGGTGGGGTTGGCCGGGTTTCAAACCCAAGCCGGCGCGTTGACACAGGGTATGGGCGCAAAACAACTGATCGATAGCTTGGGGCTCATCAAGGGTACTTGGGCCTGTGCAGTATTGGCGCTGTTTGAGCGTAAAGCGGCATCCAATGAATTAGTGATGGATGGCATTGCCGTTGATAGCGCGGTACGCGGGCAGGGGATTGGCTCCCACTTGTTGGATGCCATTATGGATTATGCCCAAGCGCATGGCTTTGAAAGCGTTCGGTTGGATGTGATTGATAGTAACCCCAGAGCCCGCAAGCTTTATGAAACCAAAGGCTTTGTCGCCACTAAAGAAGAGCGCTTTCCGCACCTAAAATGGTTAGTCGGCTTTTCAGGCGCCACCACCATGGTCAAGGCGCTGAGCTAAAACAACAAGAGAGACAAGGATGTTTATGATTGAAACACGTCGACTAGTGCTGCGTGACATGCAGCCAAGCGATGAAGAGGCGTTTGTTCACTTAACGCAACACCAGAAGTACCAGCGTTTTTATAGCGAAACGGACTGCCAGCCAGAGACATACCGAGACTTACACGCGCGCTTTATCGAACAAGCCAACGCAAATCCACGCGTGGCTTATCAGTTGGCGGTTATCTGCAAGCAATCAGAAAAATGTATTGGCACTGTCGGTTTAAGGCTTGAGGACAACCATCAAGCATCCATCGGGTGCGGCTTAGCTGTGGAGGCGCAAGGCGCGGGGCTAATGAGAGAGGCGGCTGTCGCACTGGCCAACTTCGGTTTTGAGTGTCTGGGCGTGCATCGGTTATACGCTGAGACCATTAACGATAATCTCGCTGCAACCAAGCTTTGTCGTTCACTTGGCATGCGACAAGAGGCCCATTTTCATCAGCATCGTTTCTTTAAAGAACGGTGGTGGGATACGGTGGTTTACGCCATATTACGACACGAATGGGAGCAAGGATGATGAAAAAAGCACTGCTTGGCGCACTGATCGTTACACTGCAAGCGTGTACCAGTACGCCCGTTGGTAATGAAACGACCGACGCTGCAGAATGTGTCGGTAGCACGGCGTTGCCAAGCGCATGGGCAGATAAGTTTGTAGCCGTGGACGATCCAGCGCTACTGGCGGCGTCGCTGGGTCAGCCATTGGAAGGGAAGCTTTGCCAAGGCAAGGTATATCAGGCGACTGAAGGGGTAACAGTGTATCGTGCGTGGAATAGCACCAACCCGCATAGTCAGTTTGGTCACTGGTGGGCGTTATCACAACCGTCTGGCTTGGTGGCGGATTATCGCCAAGACTATGAGATTTGTTATCAATGGTCGCCGCTCGATAAATTGGTACAGTGCACCTTGCAACCAGGCGCCAAGATTGTGGTGGGTAATGGTCAAAGCGCGAAATGTTCCGAGTATTTAACCTATCCAACCTCAAGTGCCCAGCAAGTTTATCTGCAAGAGGCGGAGCAAGCGGTTCAACATTGTCAAACGTTTGATGCGGTGATGCGTTGGCAGTGATGCGCGGCAATCAACCATTCAATCACTCCTGTGTGGCGAGCAGGGCGCGCTAAGGCGGCGGATGATAGGCGGCCAATAAGTGTTTATTTTTCAATATCAATGAGATAGCCTAGTTCTATTATAGGACTTGGAACAAGCACATGGAATTAGTCGTCCCCGCACTCAATCACCAAGCAGCCTTTACACGTTTTTATGATGATTTTGTTCAGTTTGACCCCGACAATGCCGATTACTATCGGTCGGGGAAAGACGATTTCCCCACTTACGTGACTCGGTTAACGGATGAGTCATTGGGTAAAAACCTTCGTAAAGGGTATGTGCCGTGTAGTCATTTTTGGCTGCTTGATGCTGAGCAACAAATCATTGGCGCGATTCGGATCCGTCATCACATCAATACGCCATTTCTAACCCAAGAAGCTGGACACATTGGCTACGACATTGCGCCATCATATCGTGGACGCGGATGTGGCAAGCAAATGTTAGCCTTAGCACTGCCCAAGGCGAGAGAGCTGGGGATCACTCGCGCTCTAATTACCGCGAATGAAGACAATATGGCATCGCGCCAAGTAATTGAAGCCAATGGCGGCACGTTGGAAAACATCATCAATGATGAAGTGTTCAATGAATCATTGGCTCGGTACTGGGTGGATATTAATGGATGATTCCCCGCGCGTAGACCAATTGGACAGTGACCGTCTGTTGCTGGTGGCACCCAATATGACCCATCAGCCTTTCATTTTAGAAGCCGTGTTGGAAAGTCAGCACACCCTTGCGCCTTTTATGGATTGGCTTCCGCACGCGTTGACCGAATCGAGCTCGATTGAAAACACCCAACAAGCGATTGATGACTTCGACATGTTTATCAATGAACTACGCTACTCGATTTTTGAAAAATCGACGGGGCAATTGGTGGGTGTGATCAGCTTAATCATCCGCAACATCGCGATTCCTTATTTTGAAATAGGCTATTGGCTGCGGAGCTCCAAAGAAGGCCTTGGCTATATGAGTGAAGCGGTGCGAACGCTAGAGCAATACGCGTTTAATGACCTTAATGCCAAGCGTGTCGAAATCAAAACTGCCTACGAAAATACACGTAGCCGTGCGGTAGCCGAGCGCTGTGGTTATCATCAAGAAGCGATACTTATCAATGACCGTATCCTGCCGAGCGGTGCGATTTCTAGCACTGTGGTTTATGCAAAAGTGGCGGCATTTGAAACAGAGGAGAAATAATGATCCCTGTGAATACTTCCGTGGTCTCGGGCGTAGCGCTCTCTCGTATTGACGGGGAGACAAAAATGCTACTGATGAAGAGAGTGAAAGGTGGCTTCTGGTGCCATGTTGCGGGCTCGATTGAAGCGGGTGAGACCGGAGTGGACGCCATCGTCCGTGAGTTTAGCGAAGAAACCCAGATTGCGGTGGCTGATTTATATAACGCGCAATTTTTGGAGCAGTTTTACGAAGCATCGGTGAATGTGATCGAGCTTATTCCTGTATTTGTGGTGATGTGTGATGATAATCAAGCCATCACGCTTAATGAGGAACACACCGAGTTTCGCTGGTGCTCACTTGATGAGGCAAAAGCCTTGGCGCCGTATCCAAATCAGCATGCCGTATATGATCATGTTTGGGCTTACTTTGTTGATCAGCCCGTTAACCCGTTATATCGCGTCAACTTGCCTAACCATCAGGAATGAACCATGAGAATGGAACGCTTTTTTACTCAAGATGACATCATATTGCACGGTGACACGGTTTCCTTGATACCAGCTAAACCTTGATTATAAGCTGGCGCGCTACCGTGGTTAAATTCGCGTTTTGCAATATCGTCACGTAAAGTAGCGCTTTTATTGACGAGCGCGTGCTCGAGTTGCTGAGAACCCTTATGGATACACAACCCAATAACCCGCTGCACGGGTTAACCCTACAAACCATTTTGACCCGTTTGGTTGAACACTATGGTTGGTCAGGCCTCTACCAACATATCAATGTGAACTGTTTTTCTAACGATCCTTCGATGAAATCATCGTTGAAATTTTTGCGTAAAACGCAGTGGGCGCGCGATAAAGTCGAAGCCTTGTATATTGATACCTTTTGCTAAGGGTAAAATACGCGGATTGGCTATCGGGCGGTTTTTTTGTAAGTAATTGATTTTAAGAAACTGTCGTTAATGTGTCGGGGTGCTGTCGTGGTAATGTCGCCCCCATTTTGCATAGTGTCGCTAGGGAAGAGCACAAAGGAGCAAGGATGAACGTGAAAGCACTCAGAGTTCAAAAAGGGTGGTCGCAAGACCAATTAGCACAATTTAGTGGGCTAAGTGTTCGAACGATTCAACGTATCGAACGCGGCCACAAACCCGGATTGGAGTCGCTGAAATCGTTGGCTGCTGTGTTTGATATCGACATTAGTGATTTGCAAAAGGAGACAGACATGCAGGCAGATACTTCAATGAGTCCAGAAGAAAGAGTGATTGCCAATCGCGTCCGTGCCCTCGGCGGGTTTTATTCTCATTTGACGCGCTATGTGGTCGTGATGGCGATTTTGTTTATTATCAACTGGCAAACTAACCCCGGCTATTATTGGGCTTGGTGGGCAGCAATGGGATGGGGGATTGCAGTGGTCAGCCACGGCGTCAGTGCTCTGGGCATTGTCGATCTCTTTGGTGATAAGTGGGAAAAACGCCAAATAGAGAAGCGACTGAATGCGCGGTCAAAGCGTTAGTCGCTACCTGATAACGCCGAGCGAATGTGCCTCGGCGTTTTTGTTTTTCACCAACTAACAGACATCTTTACTGAGATGCCGCTTGTCGCTGCTGGAAGCGCGTTGCGTGCTCGACTAGGCCCTTAAACAGTGCACGCTGACAGCGAAGATAAAGCAAGAATTCTGGATGCCACTGTACCCCCAGTGTATAAGGGCGGTTGGGCGACTCAATGGCTTGTACAATGCCATCTAAATCACGTGCGCTTACCGTCAAATCCTCGCCTAACGCGTTAATCGCTTGGTTGTGTAGGCTGTTTATTTTGCGTCTGCCTTGCCCCAACCGTTGCTGTATATGGCCGTTGACATCACGCAATATACACAAGGTTTTCATCGGGAATATTGTCCAGCGATGAGAGGTTTTTTTGCGTTGCTCGCGCAAGCTTTGGTGCAAGGTGCCGCCTAAACAGATGTTGAGAAGTTGCGCACCACGGCAAATGCCCAGCAAGGGCTTTTGGCTCGCTAATGCGCTTTTTATAACTTTGCTCTCTAGCGCATCGCGTTCAGAGTCGTAGTTGGGTTTCACTTCGGGCTCGGCGGCGTACAGCACAGGCTCGACATCGTGCCCGCCAGTAATCACCACGCCTTGATAGGCGTCTGGATCTAAGGTGGTGCCGGGGTGCAGTTGTAACGGTTTGCCTCCATAAAGTTTGACTGCCGCGGCGACAAAAAAACGTGGCAGCCTTGCGCCTTTACTAGGGCCGGTTATTGCGATGACGGGTTTATCCATAAATTGTGCACCTTTTCCGCCCAATTATTAACGATACGTGCCAATGGGTCGTTGAGATAGCCCAAATAGGCTTTGCAGCATGTTTCCAGTCGTGCAGGATCGGCGGCGAGTTTTTCGACTTCCACCCAATCGTTCCATGCTTCGTGAATGCCCCAATGGGGTCGGCTGACTTTACTGTCCGGCAACCGATAATGAAACGTTGGCCGTGCTTGTGTGAGCCCATCATCAATCACTTTATTCACTCGCTCAGCATCAAGGTGAGTGAATAAGGGCAGCATATCTAGCGCACGGTTGCGTGTAGGATTATCAATCAGATAGTCGTCGATTAGGGTATCGAGATCCGGCCAATAATCAGCGGCTAGCACGCGTTCAATATATGCTTTCGGGAAAGGGTCGACATAGTTGGTTAGACGCCGCGATAAATCAATATCAGCACGCTTTAAAAGCCAGTCATACAAACATAAGAATGCTTTTAAATGAGCACAAATCGTTTTGGCGGTTAAATCAGGCAGCTCTGGGTTGAGCTGCATGCCAAACGCATAAACTGGGCTGTCTTCGGTTCCTTCGGCACCTTGTTGACGCAGATGAGCAATGAGTTGGTCAACCTCTTGCAGGCGGTCAAGTGGCAGAGGCGGGCCGACAATTTCCACGGGGACAAAGGCTTTTGCCGCCCATGCCAATAGATCTTCGGCGGATTGATCCAGTCGGTTGGTCACGGTGTTTTCACTACGATCGCTTTGTCCCAAGCGCTTGAGCTTGGCATAGTCGAGTTCCACTACCCAGTCTCCGGCTTTGTCTCCGCTCAAGCGGCGATCATATCGACCCCCTCGCTTGATGTGTAGGGAGAAAAAATCCGCCACTAAACGCGTAATGGTATCCAGCTCTAAGCCACTGAGCTCTATCTCAACGCCTACGCGACGCGTTTTCCCCTCAGCGTTGGTGATCTGAGGCGGTGTTTTCAGTGATGAATCTGGCGCATCCATGGTTTTTAAGCCTCATTTTTTATCAACGATAGATAAGAGGTGGGGATAAACCTTTGACACTTAAAGGCCTGAGGGGATAAATAATAAACACCTGTTCAGTGGTTTCGAGACCACTGAACAGGTTGATGCTTAGCCATTAACAACGGCATCTGTGCTGTTTTCTATGCGTTCTTGTGCCCAGCTTTCAAACGCCATACGCTTGATTTCATTGAGAGCTTCGCTGGGTAGAGGACTCTTTATACCAACTTGAATCGTGTCATCATGGTACAGATATAGTCGAGATAAAAATTGCTCAAAGGGTAAGGAAGCTTCCCCGTATTGCTCTCCTTTCCCTTGCGTTGACACCACCACATCGTGTCCCCAATCTTGACCACTATCGTTATTGGGGTTGTAAAAATAAACCCGCATCACGCTGTCTTGGTCAAGGGCGATACGTATCAAGGTGATCGCGTGCCAGCCGATAAATCGGCCCTGGCTGCTGGTGACTGCGATCCCAACCGGCTGGGGATGTATAACGGGAATATTGCCGTTATAAAGCGGATGATAACTGCGATAGAAGCTCTCGATAAAACTATCAAACTCTTTCAGTTGTCCTGTTTTAACGTCAACGGCAATCATGAACTCACGCCCCACGTACCAACCATGAAATTCTGGATTGATCCACTTATGGGGGTCTTCCTCTCGGTTGACACAAAGCCGGCCCATTTCGATGTAAAGTTTATCCAAATGCGGCACCAGAACGACTGACACAGGGTCAGTATCGAATGGCAGTGCGGTACTCAGCCCCTGTAAGAGGGTGTGAGAGTCTAACGACTGTCCTTCAAAATGCATGCGTAGGCTCTGATTGCAAGCAATTTGAACGATACAGTTAAGTAAGTAATCAGGGTCATTATACGCCCACATGGATATTGCACGTGCCGATTGGCAAGTCGGGTTGTTGCCTTGAGCCACACCTAGCGGCTGGCCAAGCACTGACATGACACCCGCTAACAGATGAACGCGAGCGGGGAGTTGCTCACCAAAGGCCAAGGTCAGTGTATGGGCGACGTCTGGGTGTAGGTTGAGATGAATCTGACGCCACAGACTCGGGGCGACAGGCGCATCGAACAGAACACCCCGTTCAAGCATCATTGCCAAACCATACACAGCTTGCGCGGTTTGCGGATAAATGGCTTCCTGGATCAGTGTGTGCACCAGCTGACGATAGGTCACTAGGCAGTCTAAGCCAGTATTACTTAAACCTAGCGCGGTGGGGAGTGTGTCGCTTCCCTCATTGTCCAGTAACCATCGTAAAAATATGGCGTGGTAATCAGATGCTAAACCGACATCATGCATCGCACGTGCAAATCCCAACGCCTCTTGTTGTAAAGCATTGCTGTCCATTGCATTCAGACGCTCACAGTACGCGTCCACCCCCGGATCGTCATAGCAGCCCTGGGTTGGGCCGTATAACGCACTGACAAGACGATCGATGCCGAGCTTGGCTTCACCGAGGTTAATCTGCTCCTGCGACACCAAGATAGAGATCTGATTGATCATTGCCTTAATTGGATTGACCTGAATGGGGCGCTGCGCGAGTACACGCCAAACTTCATCAACCAGTTCACTGAGAATGGTTTCATAGCCCAAGTGGCTGAGAATAAAACGATATAAAGCACTAATAGCGGGCGCCGTTGCACCGAGTCGAATACGGCTCGACTCATCGGTAAGACCCATTACGAGTGATAAATTGAGGCTTAATACTCTGGCAAGAAATTGATGTGCTTCTTGTTGGGAAAAAGGCGGGGAAGAGAGCTTCCCCTCGACGATAGCCAGCATTCGAAGCTGGCTGAGACAATCTAGCACCACGGTGGCTTTGTCGGCATGCGCGAGCGTATCTGGCACGAGATTCGGTACGAGATACTCGGGCTGCCCCCAATCTGTTCCCTCAAAAAGGCCTGCCTCAGTGAGAGTAACAATCCGTGAGTACAGTTGATTAATGCCGTCATCCTGTGCCAATACACGCCCACAAATATCAATCACGTGAAATTGGTGGCGTGCCTTGGCGATGGAGCTTACTTGACCAAGTTGTTCAACGGCATGATCAAGCTTATTGAGTAAGCTAGACATAGAAATCAAGGTCTTCCTGTGCTTTTAATAAGTCACGCATAACATGCGGGTCGTCACCATAAAAGTGTAGCAAACCCCAGTGTGTGCCAAATGCACTTCGTTTAGGCACTTTCCCCTCCATAGGTGACTGCAGCTCATGAAACTCAAAGTACTCGTGATTCTCGGTCTCTTCAGGTATGGCCAGCTGGCTTACCACTCGGCGTCTTGGATATACCCCAAAGGTACCGGCGACGCCTTTGGCATCTTTGATAGGCGTTGGGAAGAAAGCGTTGAGTTCTTCGTCAGTTGTTTTAGGGTCAAACGCTACCACCATCGCTTGATAGCAGTTAAAGTCATAAACACGTTCAATAATTTCAAAGCCTTGGAAACCGGGTGGGCGGTAGGCTACTTCACCGAAGTACATCTGGCCATCGTTAGTAACAAAGTACTCTGGATGGATAAAGCCGAAATCAATATCAAACGCTTCGATCAGCTTCTCGATTTCCTGGGTCACTTTTTCCCGATATTTTTCCAACTCGGGGGAGGCCGGAACGAAAACAGAGTAGCCGAGGGTGACGTACTCGGAGATGTTTAAAAACTGGATTTTGCGGTTTTTAATAAATGCTTCGACAGCAAACTCCCAACCATCGAGGTGGCTTTCCATTAATAGCGGGAACTCTTCATCGGAAACACGATCGAGATCATCAGGCTCACGCACCACCCAGTGGCCTTCGCAGCCTGCTTTGTCAAAGGCTTTGAGGTGGATCGGGTCATTTGGGTCGCCGTCAAGTTTCAGCAAGGCTTGGTTAACCCGGCGCAGGAAACGTACCACGTCGGATTTATCTTGCGCTTCTTCAAAGATCCCAACCCGAATACCGCCGATTTGTGCACGGCGTTTCATTAAGGATTTATCGCGGAAAAGAAGCGACTGTCCCATCAGCTTAGGGTTTTTGAGCAGCACGGCGTTAATGGCGCCGGCCCATTCTACGGTTTCTTCGAACAGAGGAATCGCCACATCGACGCCCATTTCTTGTAGGGTGGTGGCAATTTCAAAGGAACGGTCATTGAGGCGCTCAAAGTCCCAAGGAAGGTAGGGGATATCATGCTCTTTGGCATACTCTTCTGCCCATGTTGGGGCAACAACGACATATTTACGATCGAAACGGCTAATCGCATCAATTGCATTGAGGCTCCATCCTAGAATGACGACGAAGCCTTTGTTTGGATCATAGTCAGCCATATTGCTTCCTTTTACGTCGAATGTGTTTTGTCACTCTCACATAGCTAGGTCTAAATAGTAACCACTTGCCCCTGTTTCTCTGCTGGAAGTGTGCGCTAGCTAGCTGCAATCAGTAAGAACAATGAATTGTTTCATTGACAAAGACTTACTTGCTTGAGCTTGTCTGACAGGGGCGGGGATGGTCGAAAAAGTGTGAGATTGATTGTTAAATACCTCTACCTGCATTGGTTAAAAGCTTGTAACTTATGTGCAAAAAGCACACAACGGCACAATGACAAGCAAAGTACAATAAAAACATAATTTCAAGTTATTCAGGGAGTGAAGTATGGCAAAGCGGGTAGTGGTATTAGGTGCAGGCATGGTAGGTGTCTCTGTGGCATGGCACCTTTTAAAGCGCGGGTATGAGGTCATCGTGGTCGATAGGGTAAGCCCCGGACAAGAAACCTCATTTGGTAATGCCGGGATTATTCAGCGCGAGGCGGTTAGACCCTACGCATTTCCCCGCGACCTTGCCACCTTATTGCGCGTATTGCCGAATCGCTCGGTCGATATTCGTTACCGTCCTACGAGCGTTATCCGAGCCGCCCATCCGTTATTACAATACTGGCATTATTCCAGTGAGAGTAAATACAAACAATTGGTGCCAGAGTACGCGGCGTTAATTATGCAGTCGTTAGACACTCATGAGGAAATGATTGCCTCCGCGAACGCAGCGTCCTTGATTCGTAAGGAAGGTTACCTCAAGCTTTTCCGCACGCAAAAAGCCTTAGATGATGAATGCACGCGTGCCGCCGCAGATCGTGCCAACTATGGCGTTGACTATGAGGCGCTAAACGCAGCACAGATCACGGCGATGGAGCCAAATTTAACGGCTTCGCTGGCGGGCGCGATCCACTGGAAACAACCTTGGACAGTCACCGACCCAGGCGCTTTGGTCAAGGCCTATGCTGACGATGTGATTGCTAAAGGCGGCGAGATTAAACGCGCGAACTTGCAGGCATTGAAACAAGCAGGCGAGCAGTGGGTTATCGAAACCGATGACGGTCAGTTACATGCTGACCAAGTCGTAATGGCAATGGGCCCTTGGTCCTCTTACTGGTTGCGTCAACAAGGTCTAGAAGTCCCTTTGTTTACCAAGCGTGGCTATCACATGCATTACCAATGCGATGAGAAAAAGCCACTTAATCACTGGATTATGGATGCGGAAGTGGGGTATTTGCTGGCACCTATGCGTGCAGGTATCCGCTTGACCACGGGTGCAGAGTTAACCGCCTTGGACGCCCCCACGGATCAAAGCCAGCTGCAAGCAGCAGAGCATGAAGCGAAGGCTTTATATCCTATTGGCGCGCGTATTGATGAAACGCCGTGGAAAGGTGGACGTCCGTGTATGCCGGACATGAAACCGGTGATAGGTGAGGCGCCGCAACGTAAAGGGTTATGGCTTGCCTTTGGTCACGGCCACCAAGGATTTACGTTAGGGCCGGTCACCGGGAAATTATTAGGGCAAATGATGGATGGGGAGGCCACGGATGTGGATATGCAACCCTATCGTGTCACCCGATTCGGCGGATAACCCTATGATGAGGCATGAGTTGCACGCGATGAAAACGAGTCACCGCGCGCGACTCATGATGCACTTAGAGGTATAATAGCGACACCGCTAAGCAGAGCGTGCAACGCGCCAGTGGCGTGGGTGAGGGAGGCGCGGCAGCAACAGTCCTGCGATTACAATGACAATGCCCATCACCTGAAGTTGGCTCACGGCTTGTCCCATCAAAAACGCGGTGAGTACCGCGAACACGGGCACAAAGTTAAAAAAGAGTGCTGCATTGGCAGAGCCGAGATGGCGCACGCCGTTGAGCCAGAGTAAGTAACCGGCGACGGTACCCAGCACACCGATATACAGGAGTTCGGAGACGGCCAGCGGACTTGCAGCCCAAACTTCGCCAAATGGATGAACCCTTGGTGTAAGCGCACACATGATGCCAATCACAGTCGCACCACTGAGCATGCCTAAAAACGTGTAGGGGATCACCGGCATCCAGCGGCCAATGCCTTGGCTGAAGAAGGTGTATGCACTCCATGCAAACATGCCAGTGAAAATCATCTGATCACCTTGGTTAAAGTTTAATTGGCTGAGCATCTGCCACTGCCCATTGGTGATCACCACGAGCACGCCCGATAAACTCACCACCAAGCTGAAAACTTGTCCCTTACGCGGCAATGCGCGAATCGCGATACAGGCGATAAGTGAAGTCACCAACGGGCTGAGCGCCATGATTAATGACCCATTGGTCGCTTGGGTGTACTCGAGCCCAGTGAATAAACAGAGGTTAAGACCGCCAATCCCCACGGCGCTGACGGTAGTCGCCCACAGCCACTGCTTGGCGCTGAGTGTGGGAACGCGGCTACGGGTGAGCTTGAGATAAAAGCCTAGACAAATCGCGGCGACGGCAAAGCGCCAAAAGACCAAGGTGAGCGCATTCACTTCATTCAGCGCATCTTTACCAATAGGAAAAGTGCTACCCCAAAAAAAGGCACATAAAATGAGAAGGGCAACGGCTTTCCACAGTGAAGCAGTAGTTGTCATAGCAAGACCTGACTTGTTGAGTGATGGGCGCTAGTGTATAAGTTTCAAAATATGAATAAACCGGCAATATCAGAACGGTAGATTCCAAATATGAAACCTAACTATTCCTTAGACGATTTGCGCTGTTTTTGTACTGTGGCGCAGTTGGGGAGTTTTAAAGCCGCGGCGCAGCAGCTTGCCATGCCGCAATCCACCCTAAGCCGTCGAATTCGCCAGCTTGAGCAGGATCTTGCCCTGCGTTTACTCAATCGCGATGCACATCGTATCTCTCTGACCCAAATTGGCCATCGCTATTTTGAACGTGCCGCAGGGTTGTTCGATGAGTTGCAGACACTGAACGATGATTTGGTGAGCGAGAAACATCACCCTCAGGGCAAAATTCGTATCAGCGCACCCATCAATGCCGGTAAGCAGTTTTTACGCCGCGTCTTTTTCGACTTTATGCGTGAGTATCCAGAGATTCAACTGGATATTAACTTTTCCAATAGCTTGATAGATATTGAAGCGGAAGGCATGGATGTGGTGTTTCGAGTCGGGAATCCGGTAGTAGAAAACTGGATTGCACGGCCGCTCACCGATATTCACTTCATTTTGTGCGCCAGCCCTGACAGTGACTATCACGATGTGCGCTCTCCTAGTGATCTGAGAGGTAAATCGGTGGTGATTTGTCATCCAATGACAGTTTGGGAGCTCACACACCATCAAACGGGGGAGGCGTTTGATTATCAAGCCACCACGGGTATACGTGCAGAAGTGGATGAAATTCAGATGTTAACCCATGCGGTGGAGGCTGGATTTGGCATCGGCTATATTCCTGATTATTCCGCGCTACCTTTGATAGAAAAGGGTGAATTACAGCGCGTGTTACCGCAATGGTGCAGTCGAGCGCGCACGCTATTTTTACTCTATCGAGACCGAGAACAAGTGCCTTTGCGTGTTCGATTGCTGGTGGAATTTGTTCTCGCGCGTTTTATGTCCTCTTAGCGCGTAACCGGATATAAAAGGCTGTTGCCCGAGACAATAGGGGCCACGTTACAGTGGCCCCAATGGGTACGATTTTTCGATTAATCGCTATGATGCGTCTGCGCTGGCGATAACTCGGTGGATGCCGGCGTGATGGTTTTGGCTAAGAACAGATACATGGCAGGCACCACGAACAGGGTGAACAAGGTGCCCAGTGTCATCCCACTGGCAATCACTAGGCCCATGGCAAAACGGGCGCCAGCACCGGCTCCTGAGGCAATCAATAGCGGGATCATGGCGAGCACCGTCGCTGCCGTGGTCATCAAGATAGGGCGTAAACGGATGGCGGTCGCTTCTTCAATCGCCTCACGTTTGGTCCGTCCTTCTTGTTGGAGCTGATTGGCGAACTCGACGATCAATATCCCGTGTTTAGCAATCAGACCAACGAGGGTGAGCAAGCCAACTTGAGTGTAAATGTTCAAGGTAGTAAATCCTAGGCTGATAAATATCAGCGCGCCACAGACACTCATTGGCACGGTGACCAAAATAATGATTGCGTTTTTAAACGACTCAAACTGCGCCGCTAAGATCAAGAAAATCACGATTAAAGCAAAGAAGAAGGTCACGACCAGTTGCTGGCCTTCGCTCATAAACTGGCGTGACTGCCCGGCATAATCGACACTAAAGCCTGCTGGCAATTCTGTCGCCGCAATTTCTTCGAGTACACCCAGCGCTTCCCCCAAGGGAACACCAGGGCGCGGTACACCGGAAATTTTCACCGCATTCAGCTGCTGAAAACCGCGCAATGCTTGGGGCTGCACACTTTCTTCTAAGGTCACTAACGTTGACAGCTGAACCAATTCACCGTCTTGGTTGCGAGTGTAAAACTGGCGCAATTGTTCCGGTGTGAGGCGTTCATTACGCGCCACTTGGGGGATCACTCGGTAAGAGCGGTTTTCCAGTGAAAAGCGTCCCGCATCCGCCCCGGATAACAATGAGCCCATATCCGCGGCGAGCTGTTGCATATCGACGCCCATCAAAGCCGCCTTTTCACGGTCGATCTTGACCGTTTGTTTGGGGCGGTCAATGCTCAGATCGGTATCGACAAAGATAAACCGCCCAGTCTGCATCGCTTTGCCCACAATATTGTTCGCCACTTCATTAATCGCCTCAAAGGGTTGTGTTGAGCCGATAATAAATTCAACCGGTGTGCCGCCGCCCGGAGACGGCAGTGAAGGGGGCACCAAGGCAAAGCTGCTTAAGCTCGGTTGGCTGTCCATAAAGGGTTGAATCTCGTTTTCCAAAATCGCTTGGGTACTGCGCTCTCGCTCATCCCATGGCGCAAGTACAATACCGGCTATTGCGTTATTGGTGCCGCCAGAGCCATTGATAATAAAGACGTTGTCGATTTCTGGTACATCGTCAATCAGACGGTTTAATTCATCGGTACTGGCAGACAACGCATCCAGCGTGGTTTGGCTGTCGGCTTCGAGTATGGAGAACACAAACCCTTGGTCTTCGGCGGGCTCAAGCTCAGAAGGACTGGTGATAAACAAGAAATAGCAAGACACTAAAACAATCGCGCCGAACGTGAGGATCACCGCATTGGTATTCAACAAGCTATGGAGTGTGCGTTGGTAGCGATGATGCAATCGGTCAAACTGCTTATCCAGCCAGTGCTCAAGGGAGCGCTCTTGGGTCGCTTTGTCCGCCTGATAGGGCTTGAGCACATAGGCACACATCATGGGCGAGAGCGTGAGTGCCACCACGCCGGATAAGATCACCGACGCGGCGAGGGTAAAGGCAAATTCAACAAACAACACCCCGGTTAAGCCACCGACAAAGCCGATGGGCAGGAACACCGCGACCAAGGTAGTCGACATGGTGATAATCGGCCACGCCAGCTCGCGCGCGCCTTCCAGTGCGGCTTGTGTTCGGCTTTTACCTTCTTCGATATGGCGGTGCACGTTTTCAAGCATGATAATCGCATCATCAACCACCACACCAATCGCCAGCACCATGGCAAGCAGTGTCAGTAGGTTGATGGAAAATCCTAACAGCCACATTAAAAAGAAGGTGCCGATGAGCGATACGGGGATCGCGACCGCAGGAATGACCACCGAGCGTAACGACCCCAAAAAGCCATAAATCACAAAGACTACGATGGCTAAGGCGAGAATAATCGATATCACTACTTCATCAATGGCATTATCAATATACTCGGTTGAATCATAGGCGATATACGCCGACAACCCTTGAGGCAACTGGGTGGTAATGTCGGCATCCCATACCTGATTCACCGCCTCAATCACATCCAGCGCATTGGCATCTGGCGAGACTTCGATGCCGATAAAGGTGGCATCGAGCCCGTTAAAGTTGACCGATGTTTGGTAACTTTCCGCGCCGAGCTCAACGGTCGCCACATCACTCAAACGCACAACAGATTGGCCATCACTGCTGATCACCAGATCTTCAAATTGTTTCACGTCATGAATGTCGGTGGCGGCGTTTAAATCAATCGCTACGTCTTGGCCTTTGGTGCGCCCTAGCGTCGCAAGCACATTATTGCTGCGCAGGGCGGCAATCACATCCGTACCGGTGAGATCGTACGCGGCCATTTTGACCGAGTCGAGCCAGATTCGCATGGCAAAACTACTGGCACCCAACACATCAGCACGCTGCACGCCGGGAATCGTCGACAGCTGTGGCTCGACCACCCGGACCAAATAATCGGTAATTTGATTATCAGTGAGGACGTCAGAATAAAACGCGAGGTACATCGCTGCGACCGTTTCCCCCACCTGCAGGGTGACGACGGGCTCACGGGCATCATCAGGGAGCTCTGAGCGCACCTTATTCACCTGTGCGGCAATCTGCGTGAGTGCTTCATTCGGATCGTAATCAAGGCGTAAATAGGCTTCGATGGTGCTCACACCAGCGGTTGAGGTGGAGACTAAGTAATCAATCCCTTCTGAGGCAGCGATTTCACGCTCCAGCGGCGTAGTGATAAAGCCTTGAATCAGGTCGGCATCTGCACCGATATAAGTGGTAGAGACACTGACCACTGCATTTTTGATCTCGGGGAATTGCCGCACATTCATGTCGGTGATGGCGCGTAAGCCGAGCAAGATAATGAATAGGCTCACTACGGAGGCCAAGACGGGTTTCTTGATAAAGACGTCGGTAAATCGCATCGAATCGCTCCTATTGATTCACAACGTTGGGATCAAGATCTTCGCTCGGCTGAACACGCTCATTGTCACTGATCTTGATGTTGCTGCCGTTACGGAGCTTGAGGAGGCCGGAGGTAACGATACGGTCACCGGGTTGAAGGCCGTCTTTAATCACAATCATGTCACCGCGGCGCGCGCCCGTTTGCACAAAGCGCTGTTGTACCGTCAATGCATCGTCTTGCTCTTGGATCACGAAGACTGCGTTGCCATACGGATTAAATTGAATTGCGCTTTGTGGTGCCAGCAAGACATTTTGCGTTTCTTCACCTTGATCAAGGCTCACGCGTGCGAACATACCTGACCGTAAAACGGCATCTGGGTTGTCAAAGGTGGCTTGAATATCGACACTGCGACTCGACGGCGTCACAACCGGCGAAATTGCAGTCACTGTGCCGGCAAAGACCTCGTCAGGCTGTGCGCTAATCGTGGCAGAAACGGTTTGACCATTTTTCAACGTGCTGAGTTGCTGTTCCGGCAAGGTAAAGTTGAGGTGAATCGGGGTCACTGACGTGAGTGTCGCAACCGCTGTCCCCGGGGACATTAATTGGCCAAGACTGACTTCTCGGATGCCAATGATGCCGTCGAAAGGCGCGGTTAATGACTTTTGCTCAATGCGCGCTTTTTGGCTGTCGACAGCGGCAATCGCTTGTTTGGCTTCGCTTTCTTTGCGCTTTAGCTCTGACTCGGAGATGTTTTTATCTCTAAATAGCCGCTGATAACGCCGCAGTTCAAGTTGTGCCAGTTCTGCCACGGACTCGAGCCGACGCAATTCTGCCTCATCAACGCTGGCATCTAGCGTGAGGAGCAATTGTCCCTTTTTCACCGATGTCGCGTTATCGAACATAATATCGTTGACAATGCCGCTTGCCTCGGTGGTTAGCTGGGTTTCATTAATGGCCGCAAAACTGCCAATAGTGGTCTGTTGTTCACGCCAAGGGTGGGTTGAGACTGTGGTGGCCGTCACGGTGACCGTGGGGGCAGGCATGTTGTCAAAGAATTGGTTCATAAAATGGTTGCCTACCGCTTTGTAAGCAAAAATTCCCCCAAAAAGGAGACCACATGCGACTAACATAATAATCAAACGTTTTATCATAAAAATCCCTGAACAGAGTTGCTATCACCACCCTTGGCTAACAAGTACAGACGAAGGCGCAAAAGGTCGATTAAACCAATAACAAATATCGAATTGACCAATACAAACCTTATCACTGTTTGGTTCATTAATTGCGAGTAAATTGATGATCTTGTGGTATGACGCAGCTTAACGTTATCTGTCAGATGGAATAAGGAGAGAGCGGATGCTATTAAATGCAAACAGTACGGTGAACGAAGCGGCGCTGCGTGCCATGGCGCATATGCCAACGCGCAGTTTGCCGGTGCTGGTGGATAACAGCTTCAGCCAAAAACTAACGGATGCGGACTTGATGCGCATTGCGGTGCTGCTAGCCCAAAAAAGCGCTGAGGAAGGAGGATGCCCCATCGGCGCGGTGATTATTGACAATGAAACACGTCGTATAGTGGGCAAAGGACACAACACCTTGGTGCAAGAAAACCATCCCTACAACCACGGTGAAACGGCCGCGATACGTGATGCCGGGCGAATCGACTTCAGCCAAACAACTTTGTTTACCAGTTTAAGCCCATGCGATGTGTGCGCGGCATTGATCGCCATGCGCGGTTTCTCTCGAGTGGTGGTAGGGGATATCACCAGTGCGAGCGGTAACGAGACGGTGCTGCAAGAGAAAGGGGTGATGGTTGATGTGCTGGAAGATCCACAGGGCATTGCGCTGTATCAGCAATTTAGAGCCGAGCACCCCGAACAAGAGTTGGAAGATTGGCAAGGTGTGAGTGCCGTAAACGCTCGACAAGGATGAAGCGCCGCGCAAAGGCGGCGCTAGTTACTCGACAAAATAAGATTTAGCTATTGATCACGTGAAGAAAGTGTAGATGCTTTTCGTAGTGATCCAGCATATCTTCAATCACTTGCGCTTGATTGTAGCCCGCAATATTGTATTGCTGGCCGCCTTCCCGTAAGAATACCTCTGCACGATAATGGTGTGGCGTATCCAATGTCTCATTATCCGCTAAGGTTTTTAGGTTAAACGTGTGGCTGGCATAGGCACGGGCTCGTACTCCGTAAATAAAATCAGGGTCATTGCCGTGGTGAACTCGCAGATAGCAGCGATCGTGTTCGCGGTTGATACTGACATCCAGCGCCTGCTTCTCAAGCTCTTCGGCGACCGCACGCATCGCGGGCTCAATGGTTTTATCCAACATTACAGCGATTTCCTGCCACTCAGGTGAAGCCACCAAGGTTTGTAGGCGATTTTGCCAGTTTTCTGCGTAATGTGGACTATGGCGCGTCACATTGCCCGGTATCGTCGCCAGATGTTGGAGACTATCGCGTTTGAGAGCCTCCATTTTTAACGCTTTAAGCAAACCAAAGCCAACCGCGAGTAAAATGACCGCAAAAGGCAGTGCCGAAGTCAGAGAGGCTGCTTGCAGTGCAGATAGTACATTGCTACCGCCAGCCACGACCAACGCTGAGGCGACTAAACCTTCGGCAAGCGCCCAGAAAATACGCAATTTTACCGGCGACTCGCCATCATCCTTGGACGTTAAGGTATCGATCACTAATGAGCCCGAATCGGATGAGGTGACAAAAAAGGTGATCACCAATAAAGTTGCAATCACGGAGGAGACACCTGCCAACGGGAAACTATCCAAAAAGTGGAATAACGATGTTGAACTGTTGGCAAATACTTGGTCTACCAAGTTTGGCATGGTGTTGGTAAGAATACCGTGTAGCGCGGTATCGCCAAACACAGTGAGCCAAATAAAGGTGACACCGACAGGGACAAAAATGACGCCAAGAATGAATTCGCGGATCGTCCGGCCGCGAGATATCCTTGCGATAAACATCCCTACAAACGGTGACCAAGCGATAAACCACGCCCAGTAAAAGAGTGTCCATCCCCCTAAAAAACCATCTGTACTTTCATCACCCGTATAGGCGTAGGCATTAAATGTCATATCAACCATTGATGACAAATAGGTGCCAATATTTTGCCCTAATGTTTCGAAAATAAAGAGGGTAGGACCTACCGCCACGACAAAGAGCAGTAAGGCAATCGCTAGCCAGAGATTTAAATCAGACAATCGACGGATGCCTCCATCGAGCCCTAGTACGACTGAGATGGTGGCGAGTCCCGTCACACAAGCAATCAGTATTAACTGCACGCTGGTTGTTGTCGGAATATCAAATAAATAGTTCAAGCCTGCGTTTATCTGCATCACGCCCAAGCCCAAAGAGGTAGCAATACCAAACATGGTGCCAAAAACAGCAAATACGTCGACGGTATAACCAATTGGGCCATGAATACGTTTACCAATTAGAGGATAAAGTGCTGAGCTAATGCGGAGTGGTAAACGATGGCGAAAACTAAAATAGGCGAGGGCAAGGGCGACAATCGCATAAACGCCCCATGCGTGTAATCCCCAATGGAAAAAGGTCATGCGCATTGCTGCTTTAGCCGCTTCTGCGGTATTGCCTTCGCCAACTACTGGGGTCGCATAGTGAAATACTGGTTCGGCGACCCCGTAAAAAATTAACCCGATCCCCATGCCAGCAGAAAAAAGCATCGCAAACCATGAGTGGTAGCTGAACTCGGGCTCACTGTGATCCGGGCCCAGCTTAAATTGGCCATAGCGGCTCAGTGCAAAAATCAAGGCCAGGCCAAGGTATAGCCCCATCGCGAGTAAGTAAAACCAACCAAAGGTGTCGATGATCCAAGCTTGCGTGCTACCAAATAGCGCGCCGGCGGTATCTGGCACGCTAATGGTAAAAATAACAAAAGCCGCGATTAAAGCGGCGGCAGGATAAAATACCGGCGGGTTAATGCCCGCGCTTATTGATGAGTGTTCGTGACGCATAATGAGTTTATTTGCCTGTGAGTGAGAAATTGTCGGGTTAACGTGTTCTTTTTTTCGAGCGACCGTTAATCCAAGCCATTGGTGGCATCGCAGGCATATACAGTGCGGGAAACGAATCTCGAGATGACTGATATTGAGGCGATTTTTTCTGATTCATCGCGTCTCTCCTTATCTCTGTTTCAGTGAATGTGTTGGTGTACTTTGGCGAAAACGCTACAATCATGAAAACGAATTTTTATAATAGGGTCATCACAAATCATGATGCGTGAGTCAGGCGCCGTGCGAGAGCTCGATCTCGTGGTTCTTAAAACCTTTGTCGCCGTGGTAGAAAAGGGTAGCTTTACCCGAGCTGGAGAGAGCTTATACCTTGCGCAATCTACCGTGAGTGCACATATGAAACGGCTCGAGGCACTATTCGAAAAACCGTTGTTGCAACGAGGGCAAACTGCTGTACTGCCTACTCCTGCAGGTGAGCGGTTATTGGCGCATGCCAGACAGCTACTTAGGCAAAATGCACTCGCTTGGCAAGAGATGACCGACCAACGGCTAGACGGCGTCGTTCGTTTAGGGATCCCTGATGATTACTTAATCTATCTTCCTGAGGCGCTCTCTATGTTTGAGGCTCGTTACCCAGGAGTAGAGCTTGAGGTGAGCTGTGGTTTGAGTGTCGAACTGGTACAAGAAGTAAAAGCCGGTGCGCTAGATATTGCGATAACAACACGTCAGCCTAACAGCCCGGGTGGCGAAGTATTGCGCGCCGAGCCGATGACGTGGGTCACGGGTGTGGGGCACGATACGCATCAGCGCCAACCTCTACCTTTGGCGCTGTCTAAGCAAGGGGTGTGTATTTTCCGAGAGCGTGCACTGGCGGCCTTAACATCAGCCGGTATTACCCATCGAATTGCGTATTCGAGTGCAAGTTTGTCAGGGCTTTCGTCAGCCGTTCGTGCAGGGCTAGCGATTACGGTGTTAACGCCATCGATGATGGGGGAAGGGCTTAGAGTACTTGGTGAAGAGGAAGGGTTACCGAAACTCCCCAATACTGAAATTACGTTGCATCAGCGTCAAGGTGACTTATCGGGGGCTGCGATTGCACTCATACAACAGTTGCGTGACAGTGTCATTTTCAAACCACATCAAGATGCGCTCGTCAATAAATAGAAGAGCGTGTCTCGGTTTGATGTTTGAGGGTATGACGTATCGCAAACATGGACGCTTTACTGCGCTGACATGACAATACATTCGGTTATACTGATTGCGAAGTAACCAACGTGAAATGCTGCTTAATGACCAACTGGGTACGAAGGCTAACCATCGTTTGGCTGACCATGCTTTCTTTTCAAGTTTGGTCGGCAACCTCTGAGCCGCTCAATGTTTGTGTGGGGGATGGGAGTCCTTGGCCACCTTACACTTATTGGCAGGGTGAGACGCGGCAGCAAAAAGCGGACACCTTGACGGGTTATGCGACCGCTCTAGTGCTTTCCGCACTAGAGCGTAACGACATTACTTATCAACTGGTATTTATGCCTTGGGCGCGCGTGCAGCATGAACTGGCAAGAGAGTCTGGCCGTTGTGACCTTACTTGGGATGCGAGTTATAAACCTGAGCGTGCGCAGTACAGTCGACTGACAACGCCCTTGTATTCTATCTCTCTCGGATATCTATATATCGGTGATCCAGCGGCCAATGTGCGGCCAAGATTGCCCGTATCGGACTCAGTGTGTGGTGTGAATGGCTACAACTATGCCGGCTTTGGCGACAACCCTAAGCCGAGGTTTGAAGCCAATACTTTGCAGCAGGCTTTGCGTATGTTGGAAGCGGGGCGGTGCCGCTTTCTTGCCAGTGAAATAGAGCCTGTATTGGGTGGCATTCGCTTGGGGCTTTATCAATTTTCACGCGATCTTGCCTATATCTCTCTACCTAACCCTAAAGCCTTTCATGCTCAGGTCAGCCGCTATGCGCCGCAAGCGAATGACTTAGTGGCGCTAATAAACACGTATATAGCGTCCGCTGCGGAACGCGGCGAGATCGAAAAACTTCGTCAACATTATTTTCAAACAGGAGCGTTATGACGGGTAATCCTCCACTATCTAGTCAACAGGCTGCGCTGTTTCAAAGCCTCAATGCGCACGGTATTTCAGTAAATATATACCGCCATCAGCCTGTCTATACGTGTGAACAAGCAGACGCGCTCGGTTTGCATACTGATGCAAATCCGACCAAGAATTTGCTGTTGAAAGACAGAAAAGGAAAACAGTTTTTCTTGGTGGTGTTACCGGGCAAAGCCACCGTCAATTTAGCCGGATTGAGTGAAGCTTTGGGCACGTCTCGCCTATCGTTTGCGTCGTCTCAGCAACTCGACACCTATTTGCAGGCACAATCAGGTGCCGTATCGGTATTTGATGTAATGAACGATCCTGAGCATCGGGTCAGTTTGGTGATCGCGAATGCGATATGGCAAGTCCAAGCGGTGGAATGCCAGCCTTTTTGTCACGATCAAACTTG
Source organism: Salinivibrio sp. IB868 (assembly GCF_001995655.1). Taxonomy (NCBI): domain Bacteria; kingdom Pseudomonadati; phylum Pseudomonadota; class Gammaproteobacteria; order Vibrionales; family Vibrionaceae; genus Salinivibrio; species Salinivibrio sp. IB868. The sequence goes on along the minus strand of NZ_MUEW01000001.1, from coordinate 306,858 downwards.
GGTTATTGCCACCCAAGATCTCGCCCGCTGGTTAAGCGCTATAGGCCGAGACTATCAAACGGTGGAGCATGTCGCTTAAACGATAGCGATGGCTGTTGGCAGCCATCGCTAACTAACTGCTACAGCAGGGCGAGAATCGCCTGGGCACTGGAGACGTCAAAGCTTTTTGGCGCTTCAACGTTCAAATGCGTGACGATGCCATTATCAATCACCATCGCATAACGCTGCGAGCGAATACCCCCAAACTTACCTGAGTCCATTTCCAAGCCTAGTGCTTGAGTAAAGCTGCCATCGCCGTCAGCCAGCATATGAATCTGATTGGCGTTTTGTGCTTCGCCCCACGCCTGCATCACAAAGGCATCGTTGACGGAGACGCAAGCAATCATATCGACGCCTTTTGCTTTAATCTCATCCGCCTTCACCACAAAACCCGGTAAGTGGGACTCGGAACAGGTTGGGGTAAAGGCACCCGGCACTGCGAACAGCACAACCTTCTTGTTGGCGAAAAGGGCAGGAATGTCGTGGGTTTGCATGCCATCTTCGGTGAGTTCACTGAGCGTCGCGCTAGGTAAAGGTTGTCCTTGCTGAATCATGATGACTCCTTTAATCGTTGTATGATTGTTCATTCTCAGCATAACATGCGTATTCGTAAGCAAACATATTCGTCCCCATCCGAGTCTCTTTATCGGTATCGTCTGTTTATCATTGTGTGCTTAGAGTAAACTATCGTTCACTTCATTCTGTTAATTTACATTGCGTTTATGTCATCTTCTTACTCTTTTCCCAATGTCCATCAGGCTTACCACGCCCATGTCTACTATGAGGCTGACACCGAAGCGCAGGCGGATATTATCTATCAAGCAGCCGCTGCATCGTCACTGCCTATCGACCTTGGCCGCTTTCATCGCAAATGCGTTGGCCCACATCCAAAGTGGAGTTTTCAGATCGCTTTTGACAAAGCCGCGTTCGATGAGGTGATGACATGGCTTGAGGCGCACCGGGGCGATTTAACCGTGTTCTTGCATGGCGTGACGGGCGATGACTACATAGATCATACTGACCATGTCGGTTGGATGGGTTCGCCTGTTGAACTCAATCTGGCCATGTTTAAGCCCAAGCAATGAATACGTTTCTTGAGTATCCGGCGCTCCTGATTTGGCATGGCGATGACGAACTCTCGTTTGCATCCGATCTGGCGTCCCTTGAGGCGCTGTGCGAAAACGTGATCACAGAAGACGACCGGCTGGTGGATAGCCAAGGCGTATGCTGGTTGAACCAAGACGGCGGTCAGCACTGGCAGCCGAGTGGGCAAATCATGCCACTTGAGCAGCTCGTGGCACATGTCCAAGCGCATTATGCGCAATTGGGTCAATGCTGTGTGGGAAAAATTCAATTCAAAGATAGGGCCGCCGCCATCAAGAGTGTGGCGACGGTCCCTGAGAATTAACGGCTGTCAGCAATGCGACGTGACACTTTTAACGAAAAGTGCGGACCAATACGCTTGATGTTCAAGCGCTGCTTGTGGCGCAATCGAATGTGGCAAAGCTCAAGTATCAAACCAAATGCCATCGCAACATACACGTAGCCTTTGTTGATATGAATGCCAGCACCTTCGGCCATCAGCAGCACGCCGAGTAGCACTAAGAACAGCAAGGCCAAGGTTTTAAACCCAGGATAACGGCTGACCAGATTATTTACGGGTTCTGCCGCGATCATCATAATGATGGCGGCGGTAATAATGGCGGCGACCATCACGGGCACATCTTGGGTAAGACCCACCGCAGTGATCACTGAGTCCATTGAAAATACCGCATCTACCGCAACGATTTGCAGCAAAATCACTGCCATACCGGTGCGCACTTGTGTCGAGTGGGTAATGGGTTCGCCATGGCCCAACCATGCCCACAGCTCTTTGGTACTTTTTAGCAGCAAAAAGCCACCACCAAACAGCATGATAAGGTCTTTACCGGTAACCGGTTCCGTACCAATCGTAAACAGTGGCGCGGTCAACGACATGACCCAAGCGATGGAGAGCAACAAGCCAATCCGGCTGATCACGGCAAGACCAATACCCAAGGTACGCGCGAAGCGTCGTTTCTCTTTGGGGAGACGCTCACACAATACGGAAATAAAGACTAAGTTATCGACACCCAACACCACTTCAAGGGTCAGAAGGGTAAAAAAGACCACCCAAGTTTGGGGTTCCATAAAGAGTGTTAACATACGATTGCCTCCTCATTAAAGGAAGCGGGGGAGGGCATAACACGACATCGGTCGCTGTCCATGGATTTTTGATTACCTCTGTGACTAAAGAGCGCTTATAAAAGCACTCACTTGACACCTTGGCAAGCAGACAAACAGCGAGTTGACCAAAAATTGACAAAGCATGTAAACGATCAAACCTGTTGCTGAGTAAAACTCATCATGTTGGATTTAAAGAGGGAATAACAATGAAAAGAGGCTGGATGATTGGGTTATTTTCCTTAATATTGTCCGGATGCTTAGGCATGCCGAAACAAGTCACTCCCGTCAACGATTTTGAGCTTAACCGCTATTTAGGCACTTGGTATGAAGTCGCGCGACTGGATCACTCTTTTGAGCGGGGTTTATCGGATGTCACCGCAACATACAGCTTACGTGAAGACGGCGGCGTCAAAGTGATTAATCGTGGCTACAGCCGTGAAGAGGGCCAATGGCAAGAGGCAGAAGGCAAGGCGTACTTCGTTGAAAACGATAAGACGGGGTACCTAAAGGTATCGTTCTTTGGTCCTTTCTATGGCTCCTATGTGGTGTTTGATTTGGATGATGATTATCAATATGCCTTTATTTCGGGTCCTGACCACGATTACCTATGGCTGTTATCGCGCACGCCAACTGTCTCGGAGTCCGTGAAGGAGCAGTTTATTGCAGCGGCAAAACAGCGAGGCTTTGCCACCGAAGAGCTGATTTTTGTCGAGCACAGCCGCACGGACCCCAAACACAAGAAAACCCAGCAGTAGAAGAGAAGCATCATGCGAAAAACAGACAAGAAGTATGACAAAGCTATTCGAGAAGCACTGACTGACGTCTGTGAGTTGACAATGGAAAAGGTCGAGGGGTTTGAATGGCTCACGCATGAGGTGAATTATCAACGCTTTCCACAAAGCTTAACCGTGCGGCTGATGTTTAAAGACAGGCAAACGCTAGCTAGCTTTGAGCAAAGTGATGACTACCAGCGCGCACTGGATGATATGCAATCTCGCCTTGCAGCTGCAGGGGTCACACTGAAAAACATTACGCGCCATGTCCAGTTAGGCACTCTGTAAGGCTGTGATTGTTCGCACACTTAGCGGTTGGCTGACACGCTACAGTGTAAAGTCGGTCATTAGGAGAGTGCTGTGTATCAACTCGATACGTCAATTTGGATAGCTGATGGCGAGGCTGTTCCCTTTTTCACGCTGCCCTACACCACACGTATGGTGGTGGTGAGGCTTGCCGATCAGTCCCTATGGATTCACAGCCCGATAAAGCTCACTGGCGCACTGCGCAGTGAACTGGCGTCGTTAGGGGCCGTTCGCTATTTAATCGCCCCTAACCAGTTGCACCACCTCTACTTAGCCGAATGGGTTGAGGCCTTTCCCGAGGCGCAACTTATTGGCACCCAACAAGTGGCGAAAAAGCGAAAAGATTTACGATTTGATTATCATTTTGAAGATCTGCTTGAGCCCGCTTGGCAAGATGACATTGCCCAGTGTTTGGTTACAGGGTCTCCAGTGATGACAGAATGCGTGTTTTTTCATCGGCAAAGCCAAACGCTGATTGTCACTGATCTTATCGAAAATTTTCGTCCAGAGGCATTTCCACCTTTTAAACGCAAAATTGCCGAGTGGTCAGGTGTGACAGCCCCCAATGGTAAGACACCACTTGATTGGCGATTAAGCTTTTGGTTTCACAAAGACGAATTAGCAACACACATTCGCACCTTGATTCATTGGGCACCACAGCGTCTTGTCATGGCACATGGCGAAATCATTGATGAGGCGGTGCCCCATTTATTGCGCGCTTTTTCATGGTTAGGGAAAGACAAACTGACCGCCCCAACGGATTAAACCAAGGAGCAATGGTATGGAAGCACGAATTAGTATCATCACATTGGGGGTTGCAGATCTCTCTCACTCTTATGATTTCTATCGCCAGTTGGGATTCCCCACGCATAGTCATCCCGAAGAGGGGATTGTGTTTTTTAGTACGGCAGGCACACGCTTGGCGCTGTACCCCATTGATGCCTTGGCTGATGACATTAAACCTGGCACAGCTGTGGCGGAGACGGGTTTTGGTGGCATTACGTTGGCGCATAATACGCGGTCCAAAGAGGAAGTGGATGAGGTGTTGGCGTTGGCAGAGCGATGTGGCGGTCGTATTGTTAAACCCGCACAAGACGTTTTTTGGGGAGGCTACAGCGGCTACTTTGCCGATCCGGATAACTACCTTTGGGAAGTCGCTTATGGCGATTGTTGGCAGTTTGATGATAACGGCAGCCTTGTCTTGGACTAGTGACAGTCATAAAGGTGAACGCGTCGTCTACTTACATGATGACTTTCGATAAAGACATGGAGAGCGCAACAAGCTATGGAAAGCAAAAACCATCAATCGGATACACATGTTGTTTTTAATCAACCTAAGCCATTGGAAAATTATAATGCCTTCACTGCGGACCGTATTTTACAGTATTGGGTTACACAATTTGGCGGGCAATGGGGAGAAGACCGTTTAACGTCCTTTGGTGAACGTATTGGCGGCGACCTGTTAGAGGCGGGTATGGATGCGAATCAGTTTCTGCCCACTTTCCGGCCTGTTGACCGCTTTGGCTATCGAATTGATCAGGTTGATTATCATCCTGCGTATCATCAGCTCATGGCACATGCTATCGAGCATGGCCATTGCGCCATGCCTTGGTGTGAAAAAGCCTCGGGGCGTCATGTGGTTCGTGCTGCCATGGCATTTCTTCACACCCATGCGGATCCGGGCTCTGGCTGTCCGCTCACCATGACATTTGCCAGCGTACCCGCATTACAAGCTCAAGCAGATATCGCAGAAAAATGGCTGCCTAAAATCGTGAGTGGTCGCTACGATGGACGTAACATTCCTTGGTTTGAGAAAGCGGGTGTCACTATCGGAATGGCAATGACCGAAAAGCAAGGAGGATCGGATGTGCGGGCTAATACAACCTATGCAACGCCTTGTGAAGCGCCCGGAGGAGGTAAACGTTATTCACTTGTGGGGCATAAATGGTTTTGTTCAGCACCCATGAGTGATGCCTTTCTTGTTCTCGCACAAACTGACCACGGTTTGTCCTGCTTCCTGGTTCCACGTTGGCGAGAAGACGGGAGTAAAAACCCGATTCACGTTCAGCGTCTGAAAGACAAGCTAGGAAACCAATCAAATGCCAGTTCGGAAATTGAGTTTCGTGATGCGCAGGGGTGGCTGTTAGGTGAGCCAGGAAAGGGGATTAAAACCATTATTCAAATGGTGGCATTAACGCGCTATGACTGCATGATAGGCTCTAGCGCTCTTATGGCACAAGCCACCAAAGAGGCCGTTTGGCATACTGCAGGTCGTGAGGTATTTGGTAAACCTTTGCACCATCAGCCATTAATGCAAAATGTTTTGGCTGATCTGGCCTTAGAGTCAGAAGCCGCGCTCGCGATCTCCATGCGATTGGCTCGGGCGCTTGAACAACTGGATAACCCACATGAAGCCGCCTTGGTTAGGATTGGCACGGCTATTGGTAAATATTGGATTTGTAAGCGCGCAGTACAACATACCTATGAAGCGATGGAGTGCTTGGGTGGGGTGGGTTATGTAAACGAAAATGTCGCCAGTCGGCTTTATCGTGAGGCACCTGTTAACGCCATTTGGGAAGGATCGGGTAATGTGCAATGTTTGGATTTACTCCGAGTGCTGACTCGAGAGCCGGATACTGTATCGGTCTTCATTGCAGAATTACGCTGTGCGACAGGGGCGAATGACGCTTTTGATAGAGCGGTAGATCTGCTGGAACGACACCTAGGTAATGCTGAGATGTTAGCTTATCGTGCTCGCCAAGTGATAGAGAAAATGGCGATACTGTGGCAAGCTGCGACACTGTTGCGTTATGGAGAACCAGACATTGCCGAGTCCTTCGTGCAAGCGCGTGTCGAAACGTCAGAATATCATCAATATGGTACGCTCCCTTCGCACATTGATATGACCGCGATCATCTCGCGCGCGATGCCGCAGTCCAGCGGATAAGCAAGAGGCCACTTAAAGGCGTCTGGAAAGACGCCTTTTTAGTCTCTAAACCCCGTTGCCTTACGCGGCTGCTAGCGTTTGCGCTTGACGGTTTGCATGCCAGACCAAGCCAAAGCCAATAATGACCACCGCGCAGGTTGATAGCATGACCGTGGTGACGGCGATCAAGCCGGAGGCTGCAAACGCAGACACCACCGCGCTCGCCACGAAGCAGACCATCATTTGCAAGAAGTTCAATAACCCCGCAGCGGTCGCGCTACAGGATTTGAAATCTTCCAAGGCGCGATTGACGACCAGTGGGTAGATGGCACCGTTCGCCGCTGCAAGGAAACAAAACGGACCTAAAATTGCCCAGATGTTGGTGACGTCGGTGCGCCAGCTGATCAAAAAGATAACCACGACACTGATGACAAACAGCTTAAGCAGCCAAGGCAAGATACTGTGATCTTTAAGCTTGTTGAGGGCATGACGACAGGCATAACCACCGACGACAAAAGCAATGGTTTGTGGAATATAGCTCAGACCAATATCCGCTTCGGTATAACCCATGGCGGACATCACGAACGGTGACCCTGTCAGATAGGCAAAAAATGCTGCGGAACAACCCGCGAAAATTAGCATATTACCGATGAATTTTTTTGATTTAAAAACTTGTTGGTAGTCACTTTTAAGTTTATCAATAATTTTAGTGTCTTGTACTGGCTTAGCTAAGCTTTCTTTTTCACGTAGAGTAAGTGCAACGAAAACAAGTCCTAGTGCAAATAAAACCACAAAAATACTGCGCCAATCAAAATGCTGGAGTAAGTAGGCACCTAATAATGGTGCTAGAGCTGGAGATAAGGCAACTAAAGGCATGATAGTGGCGAACACTTTCTGACCTAGTTTACCCTCATAGCGATCAATGACCACCGCTTGCCAAATCACAATCGCGCTACATGCGCCCAATGCTTGAACAAGACGTGCACCGAGTAGCAGATAAATATTACTCGCGAAAAGGCATACGACAGTCGCGACAATATAAAGAAGCAAGCCGATCAATAGCGCAGGCTTACGGCCAACGCGGTCGGACAGCGGACCATAAACCAGTTGACCGCAAGCCATACCAAGCAAAAATATACTTAAGGTCAACCCAATATTTGCCGACGATGTAGCAAAATCGACTTGCATGGCTTCAAAAGCGGGCAGATACATATCAGTGGCTAAAAAGCCCAGCATACTTAGCCCTGCTAGCCAGAACAGAGTGATAAACGGCACTTGTTTGTTCATTTTTTATCTCTTGATGTAAAGAATAGTGTAACAAGCAGTTTATGACTAACAATCTATGCTGTGAAACGCTATGATTTGAACATTGCTTTCAAAAAAATTGATTTGAATGTTTTCTTACCAAGATTTTCAAGTGATTGACGTGGTCGCACGGCGAGGAAGCTTTTCCGCGGCGGCCGACGAGTTGCACAAAGTGCCGAGTGCGGTGAGCTACACGGTGCGCCAGATTGAAGACAAACTGGCGGTTACCCTGTTTGAGCGGCTTCATCGTCAGGTTCGGTTGACGGCGGCGGGGGAGTTTTTTGTCTCTCAATCGCGTGAGATGATTAAGAACATGGAAACTATTCGCCAGCAAACACAACGTGTGGCCAATGGTTGGACACAAAGTGTCGCGTTAGCGCTGGACAACGTCGTGCGCGAAGATAGCGTCAATACGCTGGTGCGGGATTTCTACGATGCGTTTCCTGATGTCGAGCTGTTACTAACCATGGAAGTGTTTAACGGCGTATGGGATGCGTTGGCGGATGATAGAGCCGATATTGCGATTGGTGCCACGGCTGCCGTGCCAGTGAGCGGCGCGTTTCGCTATCGGGAAATGGGCACCCTGCGTTGGCGGTTTGTGGTGAGCCCCTCGCATCCACTCGTCCAGTGTGCCCAGCCACTGGCTAATGATCAGCTCGCGCCGTATCCGGCGATCTGTTTGGAAGACACCTCGCGCCGCTTACCGCGCCGTACCACTTGGCTATTGGATAATCAGCGCCGCCTCACGGTACCGAATTGGCACAGTGCCATGCAATGTTTTAAGGCAGGGTTAGGCATTGGTGTGATGCCTTCACACATGGCAGAAGATGCGATTGCGAGAGGAGAGCTGGTGGAGCTTGCGCTTGAAGAGCCGCTATTAAGCAGTCCGTGCTGCATTGCATGGCGCTCGGATAAAGAATCACCACCGGTGCGCTGGCTGCTCGATTACTTAGGCGATAAAGAGCAGCTGCAGCACCAGTGGCTATAAGCTAGGAGGAGGGCGTATTGAGCGTACGCAACGTTTGGTACCCCGCCCAGACTCGTGTTGCTGCGGTAATTAAACAGGCTGCGCCAAAGATGCCGGCAATCCACGCCATGTATGTTGGGAAAAGGCACATTAACACAAAACTCGCGATGGTCTCCGTTCCTTCGGTGATCCCGCCGATGTAATACATCGACTTATTGGCGTAAACCGGGTTATCAATCTGGTGTTTGCTGGCCATAATTGCAAACGCTAAAAAACTTGCGCCAGTCCCCATAAAGCAAAACAGCAAAAAACTGGCGGCGATGGCGTTATTGGCCGGATCGGCCAGCGCAAAGCCAAAAGGAATGGCAGCGTAGAAGATAAAATCGAGGGTAATATCTAAAAAGCCCCCCGCGTCCGTGAGCCCTTGCTCGCGGGCGAGGGCACCATCAAGGCCATCGAAAAGTCGGTTGATGATAATAAACACAAGCGCCAGCCAATATATTTGTAGCGCGAGAGCGGGCACGGCCAGCAAGCCAATCAAAAAGCCTGAGAGCGTGACGGTATCGGGTTTTACCCTCCATTTTGTAAGCTGCACCGCTGCCTGCTTCAATGGCCAGCGGATTATCGCGATGGCGTAACGATCAAGCATTCTGCATCTCCTCGTGCGGTGCGGGGTCAGTCGGGCGAGCTGGCCAATTTAAACAGCGGCTCTGATCCGCAATATCCTCGGCATCATGCGTCACAATCAACGCAGGAATGTTTCGCTGCGCAATTTGCTCAAACACAAAGGCCCGAAAATCCCGTCGCAGCGGCTTATCCAGCTTACTAAAGGGTTCATCAAGCAAGATGGTATCGGGCGCGGCGAGTAATGCACGCAACACACTGATTCGCGCACGCTGTCCGCCCGAAAGCTGGCTGGGGGCATAATCCGCAAACTCCGCTAAATTGACAGACCCTAATGTTGCGATGGCCTGATCACGTTTTTGCGCTTTGCTCATCGATGAAGGCAGGGCAAAGGCTAAGTTTTGCCAGACGTTGAGATGCGGAAAGAGCAAATCATCTTGAAACAAAATCCCAATACGGCGCTGCTCCGGCGGTAAGTGATCAAAGGGCTCACCATTTAACGTCAGTTGACCGCTGTAATGCATCGGCGGTTGGATGTGCCCCGCCAATACACTCAGCAGACTCGATTTTCCGCAGCCACTGGGTCCCATCACGGTGAGTATTTCTCCCGGAGCGACCGAAAATGACAGCTCACGCACCAAACATTGATCAGGCGCGTTTATGGTGAGTTGGTTGACACACAGTGTCATGGTGTTCAGCTCCTGAATAAGTTGGTGTTGATTTAGGTAAAAGGCGACGTTCAGCGATGCGGCTCAGCACAGTGGCTAAGGCGAAAACGACAAGTGGAAGCATCGCTTGCATCAGCCCATACAGGCCACTGATACGGCGATCGAGGCCGCTCGATAAGCTAACCGCCTCTGTGGTCAGGGTATTAATGCGTCCCGCGCCCAGCAATTGTGTGGGGAGGTATTGCGCTAAGCTAACGCTTGCCCCGACCGCCCACGCCAAGATAATGGCGGGCAAAAGGAGTGGCAGTTTCACTCGCCACCATGCAAGCGTGGCGCTGACACCGAGGCTTCTGGCGGTTTGCATAAGACGCATATCAAATTGCTGCCACGGCCCATCGAGTGCGAGGTACACGTAAGGAAACGCGAAAAAAATGTGAGCCCAAAGGGTTGCCGGCACGTGCCACTGGCCGGGAAGGCTATACACCGCCACCTGAATACCGAACAAGATAGAGAGTTGAGGAACCAATAATGGAATAGCGATGACCGCTCTCGGCACTGAGCGTTGCTGATTGACCGAGCGTTCCAGACACCCGATGGCAAACAGCAAGGCGACACTGGCGCTGATCACTGCCAGAACGACGCTGTTCCCCGCCAATGACCACACATAGCTAAGCTCTTGCTCCCAAAACCGTAAGCTATATCGGCTGGGTAGCCAATCGGGAAATGACCAGCGCAGCGCGAATGACCACATCAGCAACACAGGCATAATTGCAAGGGGAGTGATAAACACCGGCCACCAGAGTGATTTGCCGGGTAACCATGCGTGGCGGCGCCCCGTGTATTGCCAGCGATTGAGACATTGGCAACCAAGCCACGCCAAAAAGCGAAATAGCAATAAAGCCAAGCCACACAGAGCAAACAACAGCAAGGCACCGGCTGAGGCTCTAGGCAATAGCGCTAAATCAGGGTCATTAAACCACTGCCATACCAATACCGCATAGGTGGGCGGCGTATTCGGCCCAAGGATCATCGCCACATCAACCACTGAAAGGCTGTAGGCGATGACGGCAAAAATCGGGAAACGCATTTTGGCCAGCCAAAGCGGAAGAATGACTTTTAACCAGGTTGCGGTGCGGTTATACCCGAGGCTGGTTGATACCATCGTCAGTCTAGACACATCAATTTGACGCAGCACCGATAGACTCATCAATAGTAAGAACGGGGTTTCTTTTAGCGTCAGCGCCAAGGTGAGCCCAATAACATAAGGGTCTTGTACCAGTGCCCAAGTCACGGGTTGATCGCCGAGAAGGGGACTTAACAGGCGAAACAGCCAACCCGACGGGGATAGCAGCAAAACCAGACCAATCGCAAACGCGACGTGTGGTAATGCCAGTAGCGCAGGCAAGCGTGCACTGATCTTTTGCCAAATAGGCGTGTGCCAAGTAGCCTGTAAAATCATAAAGCTAAGTGCTACCGCGAGCAGGCTACTGCCTAACCCCGAGATGAGCGTTAGCTGAATAGATTGTGATAGCCCCGGCCATGCCATGACAGCTTGCCAGCCGCTAAAATTAGCCTCTGTCAGCCCTAGTGTGGGTAAGAATGCAAAGGCGGTCGCGAATAAGCCGCCCACCCCTGGCAACAAGGGTAGGCAGCACACCGTTAGGGTAATGGCAAACAGCAAACGTGCCATATCAACCTCTTTCTATTGGCCGTAGCGTTTCAGCCAAGCGCGCTCAAGCGCGGTTTGCCAGCTTGGGTGTGGCTCGGGTTGGGTGTTAAAGCGGCTGACTTCGGCGGTGTCAGGCAGCTTCACCACGGGTGGATCGCCCCATACTTGAGTATCGGCTTTGCGCAGCTGTGCCTTTTCGCTCATTAAGAAGTTGATGGCGACCATGGCGCCGGCTTTGGCATTAGCGTTGTATGGAATCGCCATAAAGTGAATGTTAGACAGCGCGCCTTGGTCAAAGGCAAACGCACGCGCTGATGGGGCAAGTTTTCCAGAGGCCACCGCCGCTTTTGCTGCATTGGGGTTAAACGCTATCGCGACGAGAAGCTCACCATCGTCCAACAATTGGATAGTTTCAGCACTACCCGATGGGAACTGCGCGCCTTCGCGCCAAGCGACTTGGTGCAGTTGGTCGAGATAGCGCCACAATGGGGCGGTCACCGCGTCAAAATCCACCTCATCAACCGGCAAGTAAAGTGCCTCGCGGCTGTCCGTGAGCTCGAGTAACGCCGCTTTCAGAAAACTGGTGCCGTGGAACTCAGGGGGTTTGGGATAGCTGATACGGTCAGGGAATGCTTTAGCTAGATCTAGCAGCTCGGCAAATGATCGAGGCGGATTAGCCAAGGTTTTCTGATCATGGATAAACACCAGCTGTCCCACCCCCCAAGGCGCTTCGAGGCCGTCTGTTGGCTCAGTGAAGTCTTCTWCAACCGGTAAGCTTTTATCGACAATTTGCCAATTGGGGAGCGTGCTGACAAAAGGGCCGTACAGCAAATCATTTTCCTTCATCGATTTGAAGTTTTCGCCGTTAATCCAAACCATATCGACACTGCCGCCGCTATCCTTACCGGCGGTCTTTTCGGCAAGCAGGCGATTGACGGTTTCAGCGATATCCGCCACTTTGACATGTTTAAGTGTGACACCGTAATCGCGTTGTAACTCGCGGCTTGCCCAGCGCAGGTAAGCATTGATCTCTTGATTGCCGCCCCATGCGTTAAAGTAAACAGTTTGACCTTTGGCTTGTTGCTCAATTCTTTCCCAACTGTTGTTTTCCGCGCTTGCAGAGGTAGTAAAACTGGCAGTACTCGCAATTGCCAATGTTAACGCCGCTATCCAGTGTTTCATTGTCATCTTCCTTTTCAATTAGTGACGCATCCAACGATGATATTTTTCGACCCAGTTAAGCAGCTTCTCGGGTGCATGGGCTTGTTTCCACATCCCAGCGGTATACTTCACCGCTTCACTCATGGTCGGATACGGATGGACGGTGCCCAAAATTTTATTTAGTCCTAACCCGTGCCGCATGGCGAGAGTAAATTCTGCGAGCAAGTCGCCCGCATGCTCGCCAACAATAGTCACTCCCAGAATGGTATCTTTTCCTTTCGGTGTCAGCACCTTAATAAAACCGTGATCATTGCCATCAGCAATCGCGCGATCCAGATCATCAATGCCGTAATAGGTCACTTCCACTTCTTGCTGATTGGCTTTGGCTTCTTTTTCATTGATACCTACGCGCGCGACTTCTGGCGAGGTGTAAGTCGCCGCCGGCATCACTGAATAATCGGCTCGGAAGCGTTTAAATTGACCGAATAGTGCATTCACGGCGGCATACCACGCTTGGTGGGCACTGGCGTGGGTGAGCTGAAACGGCCCCGCTACGTCACCCACCGCATAAATATTGGGATAGGCGGTTTGCAGATACTCGTTGACTTGAATAGTGCCACGCTCGGTCACTGGAATATCGAGCTTTTCGAGACCAAATCCTTTGGTGTTGGCACTGCGCCCTAACGCGACCAGCACCGCATCAAATGCGACGGTTTTCTCACCGTCAGGCCCATCGAGTAAGGCGATTTGCTCATTATCACTGTGTTCAAATGCTTTGACTTTGTGCTGTGTTAAAACCGTGACGCCGTCACGTTCTAACGCCTGTTCAACCAATTGGGCGGCATCTTTATCTTCGCGGCTGAGAAGTTGGTCGGCCATTTCCGCGAGCGTCACTTGACTGCCTAAGCATGAAAAGCTTTGCGCCAATTCCGCGCCAATGGGGCCACCGCCTAAAACCAATAACCGTGGTGGCAGCTCAGTCAGAGACCAAATCGTATCCGAGGTGTAATGCGTGACCTCTGCCAAACCAGGAATGGGGGGCAGCATGGGGCGTGCGCCTGTGGCAATCACGATGTTGCGAGTGGTCAGTCGCTCGCCGTTCACCTCAACTTCCCATGGCGAAACGATGTGCGCTTCGCCTTGCACACACTCCACGCCGAGTTTGGTGTAACGCTCGACCGAATCGTGAGGCTCAATGTGGGTAATCACTTGTTTAACCCGTGCCATCACCGCTGAAAAATCAACAGCTGGCGTTTGGGTATGAATGCCAAACGTTTTGGCCTTGCCAATTTCTCGCATGGTTTTTGCCGCGCGTATTAGCGCTTTTGAGGGAACACATCCGGTGTTTAGGCAGTCACCTCCCATCGAACCTTTTTCAACCAGCGTGACTTTTGCTTTTACCACTGCAGCGATATAACTCGATACCAAGCCGCCTGCACCAGCACCGATCACCACCATATTGCGGTCAAACTGTTGAGGCTTGTTCCAACCTTGATAGCGTTTACGACGCGTGATCCAAGCCATGACCCATTTTGCCAGCAGTGGGAAGACACCCAGTAATGCGAGAGAGCCAAGCACCGAGGGAGACACCACATCGCCGAGTGCGTCGATTTGGGCCAGTTGGGTCCCTGCATTCACGTAGACTGCGGTACCCGGCAACATACCGAGCTGACTGACCCAATAGAAGGTGCGGGTTTTGAACGAGGTTAGCCCCATCACCAAGTTAATCAGAAAAAACGGGAAAATAGGGATCAGGCGGAGGGTCAACAAATACAAGCTGCCGTCTTTCTCAATGCCACGATTAATGGTATCGAGCTTATTGCCAAATTTGGCTTGGACCCAGTCACGCAGCATAAAGCGACTCACCAAGAAGGCGAGGGTGGCGCCAATCGAGCTAGCAAAGGAGACCAACACCAATGCCCACCAAAAGCCAAAGAGTGCCGCGCCCAATAGACTGGCTACGGCCGCTCCCGGCAACGACAGGGCGGTCATCACCACATAGCCGGCGAAAAACACCAAGCTCGCGGTGGTCGCATTTTCAATAATGTAATCGTTCAATGCCGCTTGTTGCGCCTTGGCGTTTTCAAGTGTCAGCCATTGGCTGAGATCAAAACTAAACCAGAGGGTAATAAATGCAGCAATCGCAAAGCCAAGTAAGAGCTTTTTTATTGGCATACGGTATCTCGTCAGGTAGCAAATAGGATCCAGTTATAACATTAGGTGCTGTAGATTAATTAACTGGCTGATTTTTCTGTTGCATTAAGAAACTGTGCTCTTAATCGTACCTTGAATCAGACCTGATCGATCGCAGGAGACTTTCACATGGAGTGTAAAAAAAGTGTGGTTGACGCTTTTTTGAGCGAAAAGAGAGAAGCGACACCGCCCTAAGGCGGTGTTGGACGCGAACATTGCTCACAGAAAAAGTAGAGTCAGAGTAGAGAGTGTTATTGTGAGGTGTTATTTCTCTAGATGTTGTAATAACTCTTGGCGGCGTTGGGGTGGGACAACTGACCAGTGTTTGCCAGTAATCGCGCCTTCTAGTGACCATAATAGCTCCAAGCTTAGGTCTTTATCATGTGCAGAGACGAGTGCTTTGTAGGCGTTGACTGCTCCCTGTTGATGAAGGGATTCAGGCGAGTCGATCCCTGCCTTTTTCAGCATTCTTTCGGTGGCGAGTCGAAGGTTTGGGAGATCTTTCAATCGTGACGGACTGGTTTCGGTTTTTAGCGAACGATCGCGAATGGCAACATCGAGTGCACTTTTAGCTTCACTGATGAGTTTTTGGTGATTGTCCCACCAAGTATCAGGAATGGCAAAGTACTTGGTGACCACCGGGAAACCACGTTTCTTGTATACATAGGGAGCGAGGCCCTGTTGTTTAAGTAAAGCTTCGTTTTCTTTGCCGGCGCGTAGATGAAGGGTGTTATTGACGACAAGGGCGAACATGGTGTCTTCGCAAAATAAGCCAAATCCGCCGAACATGGATCGGGATTTGATATTGCCAAAATCGGCAAATAAACGCATCGCGTCTTTTAAAGCTGGTTTATCCATTAATAACAATCTCGATGAATGCAAATGCCTAAAAAATAGTACCGTAGTGTAACAAGGCAAACAGGCAGAATTGTCAGCGAGTTATCAAAATCTCAACGATGATACATCGTAAGTTTTGACGCTATCTTCAGCTTTATAACAATGATGCTGGCAACCCCGCTACCGTAACTAACTGATTGAATTTTATCAGCGTCCATAGGCCGGTGGCTTTGCGTCCCATGCTTTCGCCATGGTTTGCCTTGTTCAAACAGGGATAAGCATATAATAATTAGACAGTGATGTCGCCCTCACTAACCACACAAAGTGTGATTTTGGTTCAAAAAGTTTGTAATTGACAAGTTAGAGTAAAGGCTCTTTTTGGCTCAAGAAAGGGGAAAAAGCCACCATACCCAATGGTATGGCAGCTTAAAAAGTTATTATAAAACACTAAGTTATCGTTTTTACAGATTCCCGACTAATGAGCTCGAGATCCATTTCAAATACTTGCTGTTGCGTATCATTATCGTTAATGCGTGCAAGCAAGAGTTTAACAGCGGTCTTACCGAGTCGCCGCTTAGGTTGGTGGACGGTTGTCAGTGGTGGTGAGTAATACTCGGTCAGATCAATATTGTCATAACCAATCACAGAAATATCTTCAGGTACCTGCAACCCCGCTTGGTTAAAGGTGCTAATTGCGGCGAGCGCCATAATATCGTTGAAGCAAAACACGCCCGTGGGACGATGATTCATATCAATGAACTGTTGCGCAGCGACTTTGGCCTGTTCTGCCTCGAAATCAGCCTCTACGATCCAGTCAGGGTTCGCTGTTATATTGGCTTCATCCAGTGCACGGTAAAATCCTGCTAGTCGTTGTTTACAGGTATTTTTATCCATTTGACCGGAAATACAGCCTATTTGGGTATGGCCATTGTCAATAAAGTGTTTGGTTGCCAAGTATCCGCCTAACTCGGCATTGTCTTCGATGCGATCGGTGTTGATATGATGACTCCCCCAATCCATTACCACCATCGGGAGATCGCGTTTCTTTTCTAACAGCAGCATGAGATCTTCATTGAGATCCGAGCACACCACAATCAAACCATCGACACGTTTTTCTGACAACATGCGTAAATAGTCACGCTGTTTTTCTAGGTTACCCTCGGTATTACATAAGATCAGGGTATAACCTTGCTCATAGCAATAATCTTCTACACCGTGAACCAGTTCAGCGAAAAAAGGGTTGGTTGATTTGGTCACCAACATACCAAGCGTGCGCGTCGTATTACACTTTAAACTACGCGCGACCGCACTTGGCGCATAATTAAGGTCTTCAACGGCTTGCCAAACCTTCTCGGTTGTTTTCTCTGCGACAAAGCGGGTCTTATTGATAACGTGTGAAACCGTGGTGGTTGAAACGCCCGCGAGACGCGCGACATCTTTAATCGTTGCCATCTTAATTCTTCTATATTGTGAAGCCTTGGGATCGTTACTCGCGACCTTACAGAAAAACGCCGCTGTAACGCAGCGGCGTTGTCTTTCACAATCCCGGCTCATCAGAGGGTTGCGAAGGTAACGAATCCGATTTCATCCATTCTCATAGTTAATCGGTTGCGGTCTCAGTTTACTTAGGTTGCTGCTCAGTCGCAATTGGTCTGATGAGCAAGCCATCACCAACAGGTGGTTTTGTGACCCAGCTATGCTCTTGCAGCGTGATCTCATTTTCTTCACAGTCGGCAAAATTGTCATTACGTCACTATCAGTGGGCAAGCATGCGTTGGGTGTGTCATTACTGTCAGTGGGTGTTGATAAATCTCAGTCATCTGGTGGTGCGTAAAGCATTGCCAAGGCGTTCCCGAGAGAACCATTTCGCCTTGTTTCATAAAATAAAGATAATCCGCGTAGCGACTGGCAAGGTTAAGGTCGTGTAGGACGATGATCACTGTCATTCCTTGATCAACCAGTGCCCGGCACTGCATGAGCGTTTGGTGTTGGTGACTAATATCAAGGGCAGATGTCGGCTCATCAAGCATCATCATGGCACGAGTCGGTTCAGTGTGCGCTAATTGCATGGAAATACGCGCCATATGCACACGCTGTTTTTCACCGCCCGACAGAGTGGGGTAGGCACGATGTGCAAGATGAGATACATGCCATTGATGTAGCTGCTCTTCGGCTAACGCTCGGATTTGTTTACGGTTTGCTTTTAATGGTGTGCCGCCCATTTCGACGACGTCTTTAACCGTAAACGCAAAGGTTAACTCGCTGGTTTGCGGCAAAAAGGCAACCTGTCTCGCGAATGTATCACGAGGCCATGTCGCTCTTGACGCTGACCAAAACAATACGTCGCCTTGTTGGTGTTGCTCACTCATCAGCTGTTTGAGCAAGGTACTTTTACCCGCTCCGTTTGGACCGAGTAAGACATGTAACTGTCCACTTTGAAACGCGACATTGATGTCGCGAAGCAGTGGGCGTTGACCAAGGGTGTAATGAAGGTGTTGAACATGAAGCGCCGTACGAGACATTAGTGCACCATCGTTTGTCGTTGCTGAATAAGAAGCCAGATAAAAAAAGGTGCGCCCATCAAAGCGGTAATAATGCCTACGGGCAACTCCGCAGGTGCGACAATCACTCGAGCAATAATATCGGCAAGCGTGAGTAAAAGTGCCCCCAATACTGCAGATAAAGGGATGAGCATACGGTGGTCGGGCCCAACGATCAGGCGGCCAATATGCGGTACCACTAAGCCAATAAACCCAATCAATCCCGCAGCACTAACGGATACGCCCATCCCGGCAGCGGTTGCAATGATCAGCAAACGTTTTAGGCGGTGAATATCGATCCCTAAATACGCGGCTTCGTTTTCACCGAGCAATAAAGCGTTCACCTGATGAGCACGACAACAAGCAAACACCGTGAGAGCGACAGCCGCCACTCCAGTTAAAGCGATTTGCCCCCAACTGGCACCGGTCAGTGATCCCATAGACCACAATGCGATATCGCGTAGGGTTTGATTGTCGGCCACATAGTTGATCATTCCCAGCGCCGCGCCTGATAGCGCGCTGATAGCAATACCGGCCAATAGCATGACGGTAACGGACGTGCCCATCGCGGTGGTGCCGATTCGGTATACAAATAACGTTGCGAAAAGTGCACCAAAAAAAGCAAATAGAGGCACTGATAAGTGAAACGCCATGTTTGTACTGCCAAATGACAATAACAACAGCCCCAGTGCACCGCCTAGAGACGCCCCCCCTGAGACACCAATAATCCCAGGATCCGCGAGAGGGTTACGAAATAGTCCTTGCATTAATGCACCGGAAACGGCGAGTAAAGCGCCCACAAATAAGCAAAGCAGCGTTCGGGGCAGTCTGACTTGCTGCACGATGGCTAATACATGAGGCTCAAGCTGGTCTTGCCAAGGCGTTAGACTTTGTAGACTGACGAGCCAACCTAACTGCCATTGACCGACTGCAATCGAGGTCACCGATACGGCAAGCAACAAAATGATCAGCGCGGGAAAGAGTCGCTGATGAGGATGCTGTATCTGTAATGGCATCACTGGCTAAGCTCTATTAACTGTGATTGCACACGAAGCGCCTCATCTAAGCTTTTCAGGCTCAAACCGCCAACCAACACACTGCCATCGATCGCGAGGATCTTGTTTTGCTGAAAAGCTTGGGTGTTTTCTAGCAAGGGGACGGCATTGGCGAGTCCTGTCAAGCCACCCAATTGGTCCAAAGAACGTTGCATCACCAAAATAAAATCGGGATTAAAACCGAGCAACGCCTCGGGTGAGAGGGGTTTATAGCTGGTAACCGTATTGGCAGCCGGATTAGTCGCGCCGATAAGCTCAATGAGCGTATTGGGTGTCGTGCTCGCGCCGGCAATACTCGCGGGACGACCTTGGTGAACAAGTAAGAAAACCCCCTGCTGTGTCGACGCTAGGGCGCGACGTTTCAGTTGCGTGAGTTTTCCACCGACCGCACGAAGCAGGGGTGCCGCTTTACTTTGCTTGTCTGTGAGGTTGGCAACTTGGGTTATGCGCTGTTTCAGTGCCGCCACCGTCGATGCACTGGGTAGCGCAACCACCTTAACCCCGGCATTGTCGAGCTTTGTTAATACAGGTTTGGGGCCCATTTCCTCAGAGCCTAACAAAAGCGTGGGTGACAATGAGAGTACCCCCTCTACTGATAACTGACGGTGATAACCGATATTGGGGACATCTTTATTATTAAGCTGGCTCGTGGCATCAATCCCCACAATTTGTTTTTCTGCCCCCAGATCAATCAGTAGGTCAGTAACACTTGCCCCCGCACTCACTATGCGTGGCGATGCGTGAATTGAAAATGAAACGAGTGTCATCATGAGGGCAATCAGTCGAACAGCAGCGGTTGCCATGCTTTATCCTTATTTTTCAGTGTCAGTAGTGTTGAGTGGTTTATATGCTGGTTAGGTCGCCACACCGTGCGACATGAACGCAGACAATATATTACCCAATACAAACAAGATCAATTATCGTTTGCATTCCTGTTCTCGATCAATAGAATCACCTTCAAATGATGATAAGTCGCATTTGCAGTAAGGCATAGAGAACCGTTATGAAAACCAGAAAGGATATTTGGACAGTAAAGCATAGCCACCGTGTCGCCTTGGCAGTCGGGGCCGTGCTAAGTACGATGACTGTTGCGCCTCAGGCCGTCGCTGAGAGCGCGAGTGCCGCCAGCCAGTCTAAAGAGGTTAGCCCTGTAGAGACGCTCTCTGTCTACGGAAGTCGTATGGACACGCAAAAAGCGAACGCTGGCGTGGCGGTGAGTACAGTGTCATTGGAAGAGATAGAGAAACGCCAGGGAAGTAATGTCACGGATTTGATTCGTCATTTACCCAATGTCTCCGTACTCGGAGGAGGGCGTGATGCCGCTCAGTCTGTTAGCATTCGAGGCCTTAGCAGTGACAACGGCCGCGTCATCCAGCTTGTTGATGGTGCCCGTCAGAATTTTTCGGTCGGCCATCGTTCCAGTCTATTCATCGATCCTGAATTGCTCAGTTCAGTCGAAGTGGTCCGTGGCCCTTCCAGTACGCTGTGGGGGTCTGGTGCATTAGGCGGTGTATTCGCACAAAACACCAAATCAGCCAGTGACTTTCTCTCTGGCACAGAAACCTTGGGTGGCTATGTCAAACAAGGCTTCCACAGCAACGACAACGCCTCACGTACAAGCGGTGCGGTGTTTGGTCGCACGGAGACGGTTGATTGGCTAGTACAAAGCTACTATCACGATAGCGACGATAGCCAATTAGGCAATGGCAAGACCTTGTCGTATTCTGCGGATCGAGAAAAAGGCGGGTTTGCTAAACTGGTGTTTACGCCTTCTTTGGATCACCAGTGGTCATTCATCGCGCGTCAAGGTAAACGTGACGCCATGGTTCCCTCTAATCCGACGACAGAAGAGCCGTCAACCTCGTCGCCCCTCGTGTATCGCCAAGTCGAAGACCAAAGCCTGTCGCTCACGTACAACTATAACCCTAGCCAGTCATGGGTGGATTTAGACACTCGCCTGTATTGGAACGACACCGAGGTCAATGAGCATCGGGTTGATAAAGGTGAGTTTGATAATAATCAGATGCAAACGCTGGGTTTGTCTTTATCGAATCGCTCGACGTTTAAAGCACTAACACTAACCACTGGTCTGGATGCTTATCAAGATCGCTTTGAAACCGTCCGAGATAAAAGCAATACCTCTCGCCCAGACAACCAAGATGCCGAAGCACAAAGCGTCGGCGTATTTTCCCAAGTTGATGTACCGCTGGGACAAGCATGGCACTGGCAAGCGGGTGTCCGTTTTGATGCCTATGATGCGAAAGATAAGCGACCCGAATCGACCATTGGTAACCATGATAATACGGCGTGGTCGCCTTCAACTGCATTGACTTGGAATGCGACTGAACAGTTAGCATTGACTGCCAGCTATCGCGAAGCATTTCGAGCCCCGAGTTTAGAAGAAATGTATGCCAGTGGCACACATTTTGGAATGAACCAGTTTGTGCCCAACCCAGATTTGAAACCTGAGGAAAGTGCCAACAAAGAACTCAATATTACTTATACGTTTTCATCGAGTCAGTATATTGATCAAGGTTATATTGATGCCCGAGTCTTTCGCAATGACGTCGATAATTTTATAAATCAATCGGTTAAAGACGGCTCTTGGGGGGCGTATAATGGCACCACGGTGAAGACGAACCTTCCCGAAGCTAAACTTGAAGGCATCGAGATTAGCTTGCATCACCAACTTGGTGGTTTTACCAATAATCTGAGCTACAGCCAAACCGAAGGCAAGAATAAGCATGATGGCAGCTATCTAGATAATATTCCCGCTCATAAATGGGTTGCGGAAACCGACTACGCGCTGGCGACGTTACCAGTGAGTGTTGGTGGTCGCGTCTCTCATTATGCCGATCAAGACGACACGAATAATGCCAACACCTACGACGGCTATACCCTGTGGGATCTGTATGCAAGTTATAGCCCGAATGGCGCCTGGGATGGGGTGAAGCTTGATCTCGCGATCGATAATTTAACCGATGAACAATACACCCAAGCGTGGGCGCAAACCGCGTCACCCGGGCGTGATATTAAGTTTAATGTTCGGTACCAGTTTTAACCCAAAGATAAAGGGCAGGTGAACGCCTGCCCACTCAGAGACGACACACCACAATAAGAATAGGCTGGAGTGATCAATGACAACTACTTTAAACGAGCAGGTAAACGCACTATTGGCAGATAATGCCTCTATATTGCCTGCTGATATAGCGAAAACCCTAGGCGTGAGTGAAGGCGAGGCAGTACGTGCCATGCCGGCTGAGTATCAAACGTGGGTGGACGGGCAGCATGCGGAAACCGTTTTCACCCAGGTGGCCGAATGGGGTGGCCCAGTCACAGCGATTGTGCATTCCGGTGGCTCAATTTTTGAAGTAAAAGCCCCGTTTCCCAAAGGAAAGATCGCTTATGGCTACTACAACTTAATGGGAAAGCCGGGTGAAATGCATGGCCACCTAAAATTAGAGCGCATGACTGGCATTGCCTTCGTCAGCAAGCCTTTTCGCGGTAAAACAACCCACTATATCGGCTTTTTCACCGAACAGGGGGATTCAATCTTTAAGATTTACGTGGGAAGAGACGACAAACGTCAGCTTCTTGAACATCAGGTTGAAGCCTTTAATCAACTAAAAACGCAGTTAGCGACCTCAACACCAACAGACCCGGAGCAATAATCATGGATCAAGCGACAAAACAACAACGCCTACAAAACCGCCTTGGCCCAGAAATCGAAGCCTTTCGTGCTAACTGTCGGACTTTGCAGCTAGCAACCGTCGATGCCCAGGGAAAACCCAACGTGAGTTATGCGCCATTTGCACAGTTGGAAGACGGTTTTTATATTTTAATCAGTGAAATTGCTCGTCATGCTCGGAACCTACAACAAAACCCCCAAGTTTCGCTGATGATGATCGAAGACGAAAGCGGGGCAAAACAGATTTATGCGCGCCAGCGCCTTAGTTTTGATGCCAATGCTGAATTAGTGATGCGTGATACCACTGAGTGGCAAACGGGGATTTCGGCGCTGACCCACCGCTTTGGCGATATTATCGACAGCTTAAGCGGGTTAGCTGACTTCCATTTATTCCGTCTAAAGCCGGAAAATGGTCTGTATGTCAAAGGGTTTGGTCAGGCCTTTCAGGTTGGCAGTGATGATTTTGTCGATATGGTACACCTTGACCAAGGTCATCGAAAACTTGGCGACAGCCAAGATGTTCAATCGACCGATGAGATAGCGGTTAACGACTAACCGAGTTTGCTTTCCTCAAACGGCGATGTGTGAAGCATCGCCACTCTTGTGTCGCTTCAGTCCGGGTTTACTTAGTAACAACCCAGTGATGATTATGATAAAGTTGTCGGCATCATAGAGCGTATAACCTGATTAGCATGAATTATCTCCCGTTGTCTGAATATAAAAGAAAGTGGATCTTCACCCACCAGTCTTTGCCTATTCCCGAACAGGATCTCGCTGATATTAAACCCATGGCTGAGGCACGCGCGGCGCAGTTATGGCAAGAATTTATCAGTAAAGACAGCCCAACACCGGATCATTTTGGCAAGCAAGATTGGCCGACGCATCAAAGCGTTTGGACCCAGCGACTGGTTTGGCAACAAGCCTGGGACGACGATGATGATCTTCCCGTAGAGTTTCTCGCTAACTTTCCTTGGGAAGACAATATTACGGTCTATTTTTGCTACGACAAACATAATATTGTCGAAACCCAATGGGGCGTGTTTAAACGGTATTGGAAAAACTTTCTATTCTACGATGATAAGCCTATTTTGCTTGGGCGTCGTCGCAAGGAAGTCGCTATGTTTGAGCAATCAGGCGAAGTGGTGATTGGCAAACGTGACTGACCTCAAGTTATCAGCGGTAGTGCCGTTACCAATGGTAGCCATGCGCTAATGTGACAGCCGGGCGTGGTGACGGCGCGATGCGTCTTGATAAGTGACCAGCCATAGAGAGACGCGTTGTATTCGGTGCACAGTGTAGGAAGAAGTGATGATTAAGATAATGGCCGCAGTGTGCTTGTCGATGTTATTGGTCGGATGCTCACTGCCAAAAATGTCGGACTTATGGCGCAATTACAGCACCATTGGTCTCAATGAAGCACTGCGTGGCGCGCAACAAGATCTTGTCCATTGCCGCTATGACAAAACACTTGATACGGCTCAGCGCTACACCGTGATTGGTACGGCGCGAGAGAAAACACGTGCGTTTGAGCTAATGGGCATTGTCTACAGCGAACAAGAGAACAGTGCAGAGTTTGATCACACGCTGCAGCGGTTTTTGTTTTCAGAACCGGGACGAACGATGACGGCATCTCAGGTACAGATGCAGTGGCGTCAAGCCCAAATTGATATCGAACATCAACGCGAGGCAGTACTGAGCCAAACACATTGCTTGCAATCAACGACGTCACCAAAAGCAGGGCCGCTGAAGTAGCCCGTTTGCTGCGCAGGTCATCATTTTTTAGCGCAATAGGGCAGCCACCGTAACGGGGCTGCCTTTTTATTGCTCGAACCGCACCGACTTAGGCTTTGAGAATACTGTCAGCCAGTGTCATCAGGCGTGGGTAGGCAAACTCACTTTCTTTGGCGATTTCACCCTGCTCCGCCAACACTTCTTGCAAAATATCAGCGGTGGTGAGGGGATTGGCCAGCACGACACGGAAAACCGTGGTGGTGCGACGTTGCCATTGCTCAGGCGTGAGACGTGTACGGGAGACAAAGGTTTTGCCCGATTCGCGCTGGCGCTTTTGAATGAACTTGGTTAGGTCGTTAAGCAAATCATGCATCAACTCAATTTGCTCCTCACTTGCCACAGCCAGCGCGGTTTGTACTTTTGCGGGCACAAAGCGATAGGTGAGTAGGCACAACTCGGGTTCCGATATCAGCTCAAAATCTGGATCTGTGGTTATCATGTCGGCAAACGTCGCCGCTTTATCAATACTTTGATCGATCAATAACTCATAACCGCGGCGAGAAATGATGTTCATACAAGCAAACACCAACATTGCCATACCACTGCGAGAGCCTTCGAGTGTGTGACTCCCCAGATCTTTTGCTCCTTTACGCAGGATGTACTCCGCATGATGTTCGATCGACGCCACGAGCGACGGATCTTTAAATAACACCATACCAGCCCCCATAGGGACATAAAGCTGTTTGTGCGCATCAATCGTGACAGAATCGGCACGTTCAATCCCAGCCAGTTTGTGGCGCTGATTATTTGACATCAAGGTCGCGCCGCCCCACGCGGCATCAACGTGGAAGTGAATGCCCTCACGTTCCGCAATATCAGCCAGTGCATTGAGAGGATCAATGCTGCCTGTCTCTGTGGTGCCCGCCACCCCCACGATAGCTATCGGTTTAATATTGTCCCGGTTAAGTGTGGCAATGGTCTCTTCGAGTGCATCAATGCAAATACGATTTTGGCTATCTGCAGGAACCGAGATCAGTTGGTCGCGGCCAATGCCGAGTACATCAGCCGCCTTACCCAATGAATAGTGGCCTCGTTCTGACACCAAGATCGCGAGGTCGCGATAGCCATAGTGACGCATCGCGCCAAACAAGCCAGCCTTGTTGATGCCAGGAAACTCTCCGTCAGGTTTGAGCACGTTATTTCGCGCGACCCACAACGCGGTGATATTCGCCACCGTTCCACCTGAGCAGAAGGCCCCTAATGAATGGTTCGCGCTGTGCATCCAACTTTGATAGAAGGCGTCGTCTTGCTGATAAATCAGGTTGTGCAACATGCCAAGCACTTGCCGCTCAAGCGGTGTAAATGCCTTAGATGTTTCAATTTTGACCGTATTTTGGTTGAGGCCAATCATGATTTTAGAGAGCGGCATCAAAAAATAAGGCAGTGCAGAGGTCATGTGGCCGATAAATCGCGGTGAAGCGGTATGTACCGATTGAGCGACGAGCTTATCGAGCAGAAACTGCGTGTGATCAGAGACAAAAGTGGGGTTTTCAGGGATGGCCGGATCGCTAAAATCGCGCTCAATATCAGCGAGCGACCGTTCGGTGGCCGTAATATGGTTTTGTAAAAACCGGTTTAGATTCTGAGAGATCGCTTGCTCAATTTGACTGAGCGTTGAATCTGGGGCTTCGGGGACAGTGAAAATCCGGTGCAAGGTTTCCGGTGTGGCGTCCGCGGCTTTATTTTGTGTTGCCATGACGTTCTTCTTATATCTGCTTGGCTGTCCAAATAGTGACTCTCTCATGCGCATTGGGAGTAGGGTCACGATCACTGACTGAAATTAGGCCTCAACATAGCAAAAAAAAGCGAGAGCATCAGGCTTTTTTTACTGATAGATGACAGCTGAAACAGCACACGCGAAAGAGAGTCGATAAAAGAGCCAGCGGTTGCCGGCTCTCAAACAGCGGCCTGTTTACTGACACTGACGTTGGTTAATGCTGTTCATTTGGTCATTGTACTGGTTAAGTGCCTTATCAATCTCTTTTGGATGACTTAGCAGATCGGCAAGTGCACTGCGAAGGGCGTAGTTCCCGTCCATGGCTTCGCCTTGGCGGAAGTTAAACACTTTTTCGGCCAGCGCAGAGGGGGGCAACGAGCTTTGTGCGAGTGTTTTTACGTCTTCTTGGCCTAGTTTTAACCAAGATTCCACAGGCGCTTCCAAATTGAGCTTGGCGCTGTCATTTTCTAAATAGTAATCAAACGCTTTTGCATTGAGGTTAAAGTGATTTTTACGGCCTTGCAAAAACCACTGTGCAACCTCATCGAGCGATGCGTCTTTTTTCACCGTCATATCGACCAACGCTTGGTACCAATTGATCGATGCATCTACATAATCATGATACTTGGCCGAATAGCAATCTGCATTTTTGACAGGCGCAGCGTTTGACATTATCGGCAATAGTGCCGCGACCAGTGCAAGGGCATAGCGTTTCATAACATTATCCTAATCGTTATCGTGTTTGCGCTTTATGATTATACGCACCAACCATGTGCGGGGCGCAAACGTTGAGGTTTGGGCATCTTTGTGAATGATAAAACGCGGATATTGTAGAACGAGCCAGCGACAAAGTTAAATAACACATTGATATAAAAAGCCCTGTAGCAGAAAAGCTGTGACGTCACACTCAGTTAGCGCGTTGACATAGCTTGTGGGTTCGACAGTACCGACAGCCAGTGGTGGGCAAATTCGGCAAAACCAAACCCTCCCGGTGCATCTGTGATCCAAGTTGGTACGGTGGCCAATGTCGGAAGGTGAGAGGAGATATTCGCGACGCCGACGCTCAGAGGAAAGTGGGCAAACATTTCGCTGTCGTTCGGTGAATCGCCAATAAACGCTGCGCGTTGCTGAGTTTGCTTTCCTGTGACACTGTAACGATCTAACCATTCTTGCGCCGCGTGTCGTTTACTGTGGTTACCTAACCAGGCGTTAATGTGAATCGAACTGGCCGTTGCATTGACTCCCTGCCCATGAAGCTCGTCGAGTAATGCATTGATCTCGTCTGCGGATGCGCGTGGCGTATGCTGGCCAATATCAATCGCCACTTCACAGAGACGATAGGACTGATCGGCAGCAAGTGCGCGAGCTGGATAGCGCTGAAGTAAGCGGTTTACCCAGTCAAGTAGCGCAGCTTGCTGTTGATGGGCGGCATGATTGATTTTCGTGAAGCGCTGACCGTTTTCTTGCCATAGGATCACGCCACCGTTTTCGCTTATCACCGTATCGACAGGCCAGGCGTTAATCATATGATCGCCCCAGCCAGCGCACGCGCCAGTAACAGGGACAACGTGAATGCCGGCTTCACGGAGATCGGCCATTGCCTTCAGTGTTTGCCAAGGGAGCTCACCTTTCCATGTCAAGGTGTCATCGACGTCGGTAAACAGCCATTGCACGTTACGCCAGCGTATGGCGTGGTCATGCATTGACGATATGGGCAAACACTGATTCGGCATAGGTATTGCGATCCTCACTAATTAAATAGCTGCCACATGGCGATGATTCATTTGACGCAGAGTGAGCGCCAGCCGTTTTCCCTGCTCATGGTCAAACACGTGGAGGTTCTCAGGGGCAATCGCCAAGGGTAGGTTATCTCCTTCTACGACCTTACTGTGCCCCTCTAAACGCAGTGTGATGAAGCTGTCAGTATCGCTTATATGCCCATAGACCAGCAAATCAGCTCCCAAAGACTCGGTTAAGGTAACTGACAGTGTGAAACAGGCCTGATCGGCCGGTACCACTTTTAAGTGCTCGGGACGTAATCCGACGGACACGGATTGTGTGTCAATGCCCTGACACTCAGCCAATACGTGTTGACCTATCGAGAGGACGTCATTGTCGATACGACCTTCAACGATATTCATCGCTGGTGAGCCGATAAAAGTGGCCACAAACAAGCTAGCCGGGGCATCGTAGACGTCTAAAGGCGTACCAATTTGTTCAACGTTACCACCATTTAATACCACGAGGCGATCCGCGAGAGTCATTGCTTCAACTTGGTCGTGGGTGACATACACAGCAGTGGTATTCAGCTTTCTCTGCAAACCTTTGATTTCCAGGCGCATTTGTACACGCAGTTTGGCATCAAGGTTGGATAACGGCT
Source organism: Salinivibrio sp. IB868 (assembly GCF_001995655.1). NCBI lineage: Bacteria > Pseudomonadati > Pseudomonadota > Gammaproteobacteria > Vibrionales > Vibrionaceae > Salinivibrio > Salinivibrio sp. IB868. The sequence goes on along the minus strand of NZ_MUEW01000001.1, from coordinate 278,014 downwards.
CATCAAAGAGAAAAACCTTGGGACGACGCACAATCGCACGGCCCATTGCCACCCGTTGTCGTTGTCCGCCGGACAATTGATTGGGCCGTCTGTCGAGTAGGTGCTCTAGCTCGAGCATGGTCGCGACCTCGGTGACAAGCTGTTGAATGGTCGCTTTTGGTGTCCCGCGATTTTTAAGGCCATAGGCCATGTTGTCGAATACACTCATGTGTGGGTAAAGCGCATAGTTTTGAAATACCATGGCAATATCGCGCTCGCCAGGCTCAAGATCATTCACTTTTTTATCGTCAATGACTAATTGTCCGCTGGAAATCGCCTCTAGGCCGGCAATCATGCGCAGTAAGGTTGATTTGCCACAACCACTGGGGCCCACCAATACAATCATTTCGCCATCTTTCACTGATAAGTCGACGCCGTGAATGGCTTTGAACCCATTAGGGTAGGTCTTTGCCATCTGTTCTAGGGTTACCGTTGCCATTTACTTCTCCGTTTCCACTAAGCCTTTTACAAAGAGTTTTTGCATGCCGAGCACCACGATCACCGGGGGTAGCATCGCCATTAGAGTTGTTGCCATTACGCGGTTCCATTGCACCTCACCATCACCAACAGAGAGCATGCGCTGAATACTCATCACAATGGTGTAGTACTCATCATCGGTGGTGATCAAAATCGGCCAAAGGTACTGGTTCCAACCATATATAAAGGTGATCACAAACAGTGCGGCGATATTGGTGCGCGAAAGAGGCAGCAGAATGTCTTTGAAAAACTTGAACGGGCCCGCGCCATCAATTCGCGCGGCTTCAAGCATTTCACCTGGGACCGTCATAAAAAACTGACGGAATAGAAAGGTCGCCGTAGCGCTGGCGATGAGTGGAATGGTCAATCCCGACATCGAGTTGAGCATGTTCAGGTCGGCAATGACCTGGAATGTTGGCATGATGCGCACCTCCACCGGTAGCATTAGGGTCATGAAAATCACCCAAAATGCCAACATTCGACCGGGAAAGCGAAAATACACCACGGCATAGGCTGAAAGAATGGAAATCGCGAGCTTGCCAATGGCGATGCCCATTGCCATTAAAAATGAATTCCACAGCATGCCGGCCACGGAAATGTTTAACTCGCGTGATGTGCCTTCGGTTAATACCTCCTCGAACACAGATAATCCTTTGTCACCAAACCATAACGGCGTGACACCACTTACAAAGGCGCTGCTGTCATGGGTGGCGGCGGTCAACGCAAGCCACACAGGGAGCGCCACCGAGGCGACGCCTAAAATCAACACCAAATGCGAGAACACAGTAAGCCAAGGGCGACGTTCAACCATTAGTAAGCCACCTTCTTTTCAACATATTTAAACTGAATCACGGTTAATGCGCCCACGAGGATCATCAACACGACGGATTGCGCGGCGGACGATCCCATATTGAGGCCGACAAAACCGTCTGCATACACTTTATAAACCAGCGTTGTGGTGGATTGACCGGGCCCACCTTGCGTCATGGCATGAATCACCCCAAAGGTTTCGAAAAAGGCGTAGACCAAGTTCACAACCAGCAGGAAAAAAGAGGTCGGAGAGAGCAGTGGAAAAATGATGGTCAAAAAGCGTTTTACTGGGCCTGCGCCGTCAATAGCTGCCGCTTCAACCAATGAACGTGGGATAGATTGCAGCCCGGCGAGGAAGAACAGAAAATTGTAGCTAATCTGCTTCCATGTAGCGGCAATGATCACCATGGTCATGGCATCTCCAGAATGGATAAACGGATTCCAGTCTAAACCAATGGCTTTTAGCGCGTGGGCTAATACACCGACAGTGGGATTGAACATGAATAACCACAACACCCCTGCCACAGCGGGAGCGACCGCGTAGGGCCACACCAAGAGTGTTTTATAGCCTGTCGCCCCTTTAATGACACGGTCAGCCATCACCGCGAGCACAAGCGCCGATAGAAGCGCGATGCCTGCAACAGAAAAACTAAAGAATAAGGTGGTCAAAAAAGAGCGATAATAGCTGGTGTCTCCCAATAACTCGGTGAAGTTTTCGCCACCGACAAACTCAGTACTAAGACCGAAAGGGTCTTCCAACAAGGTGGATTGCCATACAGCCTGCGCCGCTGGCCAGATAAAAAAGATAAAGGTGATCAGCAATTGAGGCGCGAGCAATAAAATGGGAAACGCACAATGATTAAATGTGGGTTTATTGGACATAGGCTTTCTCAAAAAGTGGAGCGGCAGTCTATACCGCTCCGTCATACAACAAGGTTTTTACTGAATGGAACTAAACCGCTTATTGATTGGCTTTAGCAAACTTTGAAAGCAAGCCATTGGCGCGCTCAACTGCTTCATCCAGCGCTTCTTGAGCCGATTGATCGCCGGACCATACGGTCTCAAGCTCTTCGTTAATCACATCACGGATTTGAACGAAATTACCTAAGCGGATCCCTTTAGAGGCAGGCGTTGGCTCGACCTCGGTCATTTGTTTAATCGCGACGTCTGTGCCTGGGTTTTGAGCATAAAAGCCTTGCTTCTTGCTTAGCTCATAGGCTTCGTGGGTAATGGGCAAGTAACCGGTGAACTGGTGCCAGTCCGCTTGGATTTCAGGTTGAGACAAGAAGGAGAAGAACTGGGCGACGCCCTTGTACTCTTCTGACTCGTGGCCTTGTAGAACCCAAAGCGTGGCCCCGCCGATGATGGTATTTCTTGGCTGCTCAACGGCTTTATCCCAGTAAGGCAGCTTGGCAACGCCAAACTCGAAATCTTTTACGCTTTCGCGCACACCAGCGTAAGACGCTGAAGAGTTCATGTACATGGCACATTCACCACTGTAAAACAGCGGCGCACTGTCAGAGCGGCGGCCTCCATATTCAAAAATGCCAGCCTGTTGCCAATCCGCCATTTTGGCAATGTGATCCACAAATGGAGACTGGTTAATTAGCATCTTGTTATCGACACTGCCAAAGCCATTGTCATTGGTGGCAATGGGCGCATTGTGGCGAGCACCGAGGTTTTCAATTTGTACCCAAGACTGCCAGCCAGTCGTGAAGCCGCACTGAGCGCCATTGGCAAGCAGTTTCTCAGACACTTGCTCAACTTCTTCCCAGGTTTTGGGAGGGTTAACGCCAGCTTTAGCAAACAGATCTTTGTTGTAATACAGCACGGGCGTTGAGCTATTAAATGGCATCGACAGCATATTCCCGTCTTCGTCTGAATAATAACCCGTCACAGAAGAGAGGTAGTCAGATTGGTCAAACGGGACGTTCGCGTTTTCCATTAGCTCATAAACCGGGTATACCGCCCCTTTTGCTGACATCATTGTCGCGGTGCCTACTTCAAACACCTGGACGATATGAGGTTGCTTGTTGGCGCGGAATGCCGACACAGCGCCTGTCATGGTTTCGGTGTAGTTACCCTTGTAGACGGGTTTGACGGAATAGTCATCCTGACTGGCATTAAACTTCTCAGCAATTTCATTCACTTTTTCGCCAAGGTTTCCGCCCATTGCGTGCCACCATTCAATTTCGGTTGTCGCGTTGGCAGAAAAAGAGGCCAGCAACAGGGCCGAAGAAAGCGCGGTTAAGCGTTGGGTTTTCATGCGTCACTCCTTTTGAGGATGGGGTAATGTTCATTCGGCAACTTAATGAACAAAAATGAACATAATATGAACCCAAACGAAAAGGGAGATGACAATTGTATGACTTTTGACCACGGTCGCATGATATGTGAAAAATTGTTAATTAGAGCGTGTTTTGATGATGAAAATCCTGCAAGCGCAAAGATTTACTCGTAAACACTCTGTCATATTTACACGAGACAATGCGGCTCGCGCTGTCCTACAATACCCAAATAACTGATTGAGATGAGACTGTTCAAATGAAAATCGCGCCACAGCAATTATGTGGGCATCGAGGTGTCGCTGCTCATGCTCCTGAGAACACGTTAACGTCTATTGCAAAGGTGCGAGAGATGGGGTTAAGTTGGGTCGAGGTCGATGTGCAACTGACCCAAGACGGTGTTCCCGTGGTGTTTCATGACCATAGCTTACAACGGTGCACCAATGGTGCAGGGGCGTTAAAAGACACCGCCTTGGCCGATTTACAGCAGCTCGATGCAGGTGGGTACTTTTCGCCAAAGTTTGGGTATGAAAGGGTACCCACGCTCATGGCCGTTTTAGCCCAAGCGCACCGCGATGCGCTTCATATCAACCTTGAGATCAAAACTTACCCGGATAGCGATATACCTGCCTTGTGCCGCGCGATATTTGCTTGCTTGTCGGCAAGCCCTATCAGCACCGAGAAGGTATTAGTCTCATCTTTTTCTCTTGAGGCACTCGCGATTGTTCGTGATGAAATGCCTGAGTTAGCGCGGGCGATTTTATGGGAAACGATCCCTGATAATTGGCGTGATTTCCGGGACTTAGCCACGTTTAGCATTCACTGCAACTATCGCCACCTCACCCAAGAGAAAGCCAAAGCCGTTAAAGATTCAGGTTTAGCGCTTAAGTGTTATACCCCTAATAAGCCTGTTGAGGTCGAAGCCTTGTGGGGTTGGGGCGTAGACATGATGATCACCGACGACCCAAGTAAATACTTAGCACACCCTTACTGACACGGAGTCAACCGAATCGTTAGGTGAGCGGTCGATAATGTCATACAACAAGGAGCTTATGTGTCACAAGAGGCAGAGTTAAATTGGCGCCAGCGCGAAATATTAGCGCAATTAGCAAAAACAGAGCACCTAGAAACGGATGATTTGGCCACGCAGTTTTCGGTCACGACGCAGACTATTCGTCGTGATATTAATCAGCTCTGTGCGCTTGGCTTAGCTCGGCGTCACCATGGCGGCATTAATATGCCCTCTGCGCATGTCAATAGCGATTACCAACGTCGTTTGCAAAGGCACAGTGGCGTTAAAACGGCGATTGCACGCGCGGTGGCCGAGCACATTCCTGAGGGGGCGACCGTGATGCTCGGGATAGGGACCACGGTTTCTGCGATTGCTGAGCAGCTATTAACAAGGCGCGACCTTCGCGTAATCACCAATAACGTTCAGATCGCGCATATTCTGGGGGCTAATCCCGACCTCGATATTTGGCTGGCAGGAGGGAAGCTGCGCGCCAATGACCAAGATATGGTTGGACACTCGGTGCTTCAGTTCCTGTCGCGTTTCCAACCGGATATCGCCATTATCGGCTGTGCGGCAGTCAATGAAGAGGGATGGGTGTGTGAGTTTTCCCCCGATGAAGCTGATGTCAGTGACACCATGCTTAGTGCAGCGAGTGCAAGATGGTTGGTGGCAGATGGGTCAAAGTGGCAGCGCAGTGCGCCGGTGAAAGTGACAACGTTAAGTCAGTTTGATTATGTGTTCACCAACGATGTATTGAGCAACTACTCGACGCTGCCGGCAGATATTGCTTTTATTCCTTGTGACTCGCACGATCTCGGCCCCACGCAAGCGCCAACTGCCAATTGAGAAGGGCTGGCTAAGTCTGTGTGATGAAAAAGCCTGCATGACGACCGTCAAGCTTGCGCGGATAATATAGCGCGATACAGTGCCTCGGTGGCTTCACGCGGCGTTTGCTCAGGGTTGTAGAAGAACTCATTAATCACGTCGAACACCGCGCTTTGTACATAACGTGTGGTGGAAAGGCCGTGTGACATGCTGGGGCTTAAGGTGCCATTCTCTTGCGCGTAAGTAAACGCATCACGTGATTGTTGTGCGCACCGGTCTCCCTTGGGGAGGGGCACATCAAATCGGATAGGTAACGAGCCTTTGTAACGGTTAAAGTCACGCTGGAACTGTGGTGTGAGGAGGTACGAGGCCATGTCTGTTTGGCTTTGTCGCTCACTTTGGCTATTGGGCTTGAAAAATACAAAGCTGTCGACATTGTAACTAAAGGCTTTTTTCGTCCCAGGGAAGGCGACACAGGTAAAGGCTTTGCCTTCTTGCTGGTTGGCGGCAAAAAACTCCCCTTTGGCCCAATCACCCATCACTTGCATCCCCGCCTGGTTATCAATGAGTAGACGAGTGGTATCGCTCCAGTTGCGTCCTTGACCCGAGTCATCCACATATTGGCGCATCTTCGCCAGCAGGGTAAAGGCTTTGACCACATCGTCACTAAGGAGTGCTTGGCGATCAAAGTCTAAAAAGGCACGTTGGTAATCTTGTGGCCCCAGTACTGATAGCGCCAGACTGTCGAAAAGCGTCGCGACTTGCCATGGCTCCCCTCCCAACGCGAGTGGGATATAGCCTGCTTGCTGCAGTTTATCGGCGGCAGCAAAAAAGCTATCAAAGTCGGTAGGGATGTCGGCATTGGCTGCTTCAAAGGCGCGTAAGTTGACCCACAGCCAATTTACGCGGTGAATATTGATGGGCGCCGCCACATAGTTACCTTGGTACTGCATGACATCACGTAGTGGGGCAGGGATTTTATCTTCCCAACTTTCCGCTTCAGCAATCTCATTGAGGTTGCGTAAAAAGCCTAAACGGGCCCATTCGGTGATCTCCGGCCCTTTGATTTGTGCCGCAAGGGGCGGGTTACCACTGATGGCACGGATCCTCAAAGTGTTCATCGCGCTTATCCCTGCGCGGCCACCGACCGCGAAGTCTTGCCATTGATGGCCTTGTTGCTCAACGCCTTCTCGCAAGACAGAGGCGGCTTTGGCTTCACCTGCTGATGTCCACCAGTGTAAAACTTCAACATCACTCGCGGACACTGCAAGGCTATAGGTGGCAAGCATGCCACCGATGATCCATTGAGAGAGGTATCTATTTAAGCGTGTTAAACGTGCCATTATTCTTCTACCCGAGGAAAACTGATATCAACTTGCAGGCCGCCTTCACTGCGGTTACTGAGCACCATATCCCCGCCATGCGCGTGGATGATATCGCGCGCAATCCCTAAACCGAGCCCCGAACCGTCGTTATCATCATGTAAGCGTACATAAGGGTCAAACACCGAGTCGAGCTCTTGCTCAGGAATGCCTGGCCCCTCGTCAATCAGGGTAATATCTAACGTGTGTTTTGCGTCCATCACATAAATCGTCACCTTATCGCCGTATTTCACACCATTATCAATTAAATTGGATAAGCAGCGTTTGAAGGCGAGTGGCTTACACGTAAACGGAGGTACTGCGTCGCTTTCAATACTGACTCGAATACGGTTTTGGTTGTGTGGTTCGACAATCATCGCTAAGAAATCAATGACATCAATAGCCGCCATGTTCTCATGGATATCGGTGTCTCTGACCGTTTGTACGGCACCTTTAACCATAATTTCAAGATCATCTAAATCTTTATTGAGCTTCGCTGTTTGCACGTCGTCATCAATTAATTCGGCCCGTAAACGTAAGCGGGTGATAGGCGTTTTTAAATCATGCGACATGGAGCGGAATAAGGTTTCGCGCTCACGTAGGTGACGTTGTAGGCGACGCTGCATACGGTTAAACGCCCGTGTCACAATGGCGATTTCTGCCGCGCCTTCCTCCTTCAGGGGAGGTTGCTCAATGTCGGTGCTAAACAAGTTCGCTGCTTTGGCCAGACGTTTTAAGGGGCGTGCTTGCTGACGAATCAAGGTGTAAGTAAAGAACAGTAATAGCGCAGTGATCACCACGATAAAGACCACTTGATCGGCGGTAATCAAGGTATCATCGAGCGTGACATAGGGCGCGGGTAACAATGCAGCGATATAGATCCACTCATCTTTTTTCAGCTCCATTTGTACCACCAAAATGGGGGGATTTAATGGCTCTAAACTTAACGTGTGATGTGCCCAAGATTTGGGCAAGTCTTGCAATAAAATGTCGTTGTTGAGCACGCGTAAGGTTTCAGGGCGCGAAAAGTCAACATCAATGGTATTCAATGACGGGAGCTGCTCGTGGAGAATGCCTGATACGGTACGGGTGGCGACCTTTTTCGCCTGTGTCTCTTCAATAGGCGTGATTTGGATTTTTTCTTTGTTAAAGGAGACAAAAAACCGTGTCCCGCCCATGTTACGTAATTGATTAAGCGCCACATGCCGATAAGCAACGGGCAACGATTGAAAGAAGGTGGTGGTTGAGGCAAACATGTTAGCTAAACTCGCCGACGCCGCCTCTAGCCCCGCAAGCTGGGTTCGTTTTGATTGGGTATACCAAATTGAGGTGGCAATGCCCTGCGCCAATACCACGGATAACAAGGTCAGCAGCAAGGTGCGTGATAGCAAAGAGCGAGGGATCAGCTTTTCTAGCCATTCATGATTCATATTGGATCTCAGCGACAAACATATAACCCGCACCACGCACAGTTTTAATCAAGTTCGCTTTGCCTGTGTCACGTAAGCGCTGGCGTAAGCGGCTAACTTGTACATCGATGCCACGTTCTTGTGCCTGTGCATCGCGGCCGCGCGTCGCTTGGCTAATCGCATTACGATCGAGCAACTGGTGTGGGTGATCGATAAACAGCATCAGCAGGGCATAATCAGACGCCGACAACTCTATCTCCATGCCGGTGACAACCTGGTGCAATTGCTGGGTGGCAGGCTCTAGGCGCCACTGGCCAAACCGAATCGCTTTAGGTCGGGACAGCGTGGTCTCCTGCAATTGCTGGGTGCGACGTAATAATGCACGAATACGGGCGATCAATTGGCGTGGACTAAAGGGCTTGGCGATATAATCATCGGCGCCTAGCTCTAGCCCAACAATTTGATCCGTTTCGTCTGATACAGCGGTGAGCATGATGATAGGCACACTCGAATCTTTACGAATACTTTTGCATAGCGTAAAGCCATCATCCCCTGGGAGCATCACGTCGAGTAAAATTAAATCCGGGTATTGGACAGCCAGCTTAGTTTGCATCTCATGACCGTTTTGCGCGGTCATCACTTCGTAACCGGCTTTGGTGAGATAAGCTTGGAGAAGCTCACGGATTTCGACATCGTCGTCGACCACTAAGATGCGTTTGGCTGAAGCCATATCGCCATTGTCCTCGTTGCTAAAGTCAGTTCCTCCATTATCGGTGCTTTATCGTTGAGATGCTACAAACAAAGCCGCACTTTGTGTAATTAATCAGCGACTTGTTGATAACCGTTTTGGTGATGATGTCAGAGCAGACACCCAGGAGGGGGAAAGGTATAAAAAGGCAGATAGTTCATCGCTTGACGACGCGAGATCGTGAAAAAGACAAAGCCCTCCATTAAGAGGGCTTTGGTTGACATCACAGTGTGTTATGAACCGTGACGAGCTATTCGCTATTGCTGTGCATCGCTTTGCGAATACACAAGGCCGCGCCACCCCAAGTGACGGCAAAGCCGATAAGCATCATGATGATTGCGCCTGTTGTCATGCGTCTGTCTCCATATCGCGAGCAGGGGTCGTGGTGCTATTAACGATAATACCAACCACCAGCATGGCAGCGACCAAGCCCCAACCCAGGGTCAGTAATTCGAATTGTGCGTAACCGCCGTAGCCTTCGTTGAAGGTGTCAATCAGGTTTTTCACCAAGATCACCGCCAGCATAATGGGGCTGATAAAGCGGATACAAATTTCCATCCACTGACCCACGCTGAATTCAGAGACACGGTTAACATACTGACGGATGTCTGACAGTTTAACTAGCCAGCCGACCAGCAGCAGTTCAAGCAAACAGCTTGTGAGCAGTGCAACGTTGTTAACAAAGTAATCAACCAAGTCAAGCAGCAATAGACCGCCGTTGGTAGCGAACGCCATTGATACGACAAAGCCCACACCACATACGGCTGTCGCCGCTTTTTGACGAGTCACATTGAGCTTATCCATAATTGACGACGTCACGGCTTCAATGATGGAAATGTGCGAACTCAAGCCAGCAACAACCAATGCGAGGAAGAACAATGGACCAAGAATATAAGGGATAGGGAGCAAATTAATCGCAGCAGGTAGCGTGACAAACGCTAGGCCAACGCCCCCGCTGACGACATCGGTGATCCCTTTGCTTTGTTCCGCCGCCATATAGCCAAGAATCGAGAAGATCAGCACGCCGGCAACAATTGAGAAGCCACAGTTGATCAATACCGTCATCAAAGCATTGTTGTTGACGTCGGACTTTTCTGGCAAGTAGCTAGAATAAGCAAGCATGATGGCGAAGCCCACCGACAGCGTGAAGAAGATCTGCCCATAAGCGGCGGACCACACACTGGCATCGGCCAATTTGCTAAAGTCAGGCGAGAACAGATAGTTCAAACCATCCAGTGCCCCTGGCAACATCACCACACGGCCAATGAGTAACAACACCATGATAAACAGCAAAGGCATCATGATTTTGCTGGCTTTTTCGATGCCGCCTTTTACGCCACGGAAAACGGCTGCATAGGTGATGGCCCAAGCAATGATCATTGGAATCGCGATGTGCCACTGCCAATCACCCAAGCTGGTGGGAGAGTTTTCCCCCAATTTTAGGTAATCGGAGAAGAAGAAGGCGTTGGTGTCTGTGCCCCAATCTTGGCCAAACGAAAAGCCAAAGTATGAAATGGCCCAGCCAATAACGGCGACGTAGTAAATCCCGATGGTTGCCGCGATTAAAACTTGAAACCACCCCAGCCATTCAAATTTGGTATTGAGCTTAGAAAACACCACGGGCGATGAGCCGCGCAGTTTTTTCCCTAGCCCAAATTCCATAATCATAAATGGAATACCCGCGGTGAGCATGGCGAAAAGGTATGGAATAAAAAAGGCACCGCCACCGTTCTCATAGGCCATGTAAGGGAAGCGCCAAATATTCCCTAGGCCGACTGCTGACCCCACGGCAGCCAGGATAAACCCAGCGCGTGAGCCCCATTGTTCTCTTTTCATATCTACTTACTCCTTTGCGAATCGCCTTTCTTTACGCCCATCCAAATATGCAGTGTTGTGAGGCTGCGTTTTTTGGCCGATATGAAAGAAATAGCACATTCCCGCAATATTGATTTTTAACTTCCTGTTGCCCGAATGTTGAATTTTTTATCTAAAGCGGGCAGTCATTGCACATTAAGCACAGCGTGAGGCTAAATCAATAGCCATAAAACCAACAAGTTAGCAAAAAAATGGGGGTTAACCTGCTATTGGTAGAGTGAGGTAGATATAAATCATGTTTTGTTAACCTTATGTAGTGATAAAAACTATTATAATTATCAATAAGTGGTGATTAATGGTTATTTTTGTTCGCTCGTCAATTGATGAAAAAAACAACGCCAAGACGTGTTGAACGCGTGCCACAGCGCCAGAAAACATGATCTCATTAGCAGAATTTTAGACAACAAAGACGCACACTAAATGTGGTTTATACTTGTTATAGCAGCGTTATCACCTAGGAGGACATCATGAATACGACACTCACTTATGCACTGGTCACGACTGCCTGCGCACTCGGCCTTATTTTTACGTTTGCCGCCGTGGCGGTAATGGCATAGACAACACTTGGTTCGGCGGCTTCCGGTTTGATGACGATGCCACGGCACGGTAGTGCTAGCACAGTGTCACACGACGCGTTAAACTGTGAGACTTAGCTAATTAAAAATAGTCAATAAAACATAAGCATAACGCTAAATGTGATGGTAAGGGGCGAACGTGGTAGAAACCAATCAAGCCGTGCAGCCCACGGTGTTGACCGACAACGCGCTGACCGCTGGCGCACAGAGCGGGACTCACGCGCGGCCGCAGCGCATAGCCCTTGTGCTTCAAGGGGGCGGACAACGAGGTATTTTTACAGCCGGTGTGCTGGATGCGTTTTTAACCCACCGATTTGACCCCTTTGAGCTTTATTTTGGTACATCGGCGGGGGCGCTCAATATGAGTGCCTATGTCTGCCAACAGTACCAATATGGTTACCGCTTTATTACCCAACTCACCACGCAGGAGCGTTTCTTCCATTTAATGAAGTATGTTCGCCGGCAGCATTACATGGACTTGGATTGGGCGTTAGACACGGCGTTACCTGGTAAAGAAACGGCTCTGGATATGGAAGCGGCGCGGCACCATCTGCAAAACCGTTATGCTTATGCATGCGCGACTGACACAGATACGCTGCAACCAGCCTTCTTCTCACTGACAGAAGACACCTGGCCAGATGCCCTGAAAGCGACCTGTGCGATTCCGCTGCTTTATCCGCACCCGGTGAACATCGGTGAGCACCGTTATGTGGACGGTGGGGTAACAGCGGCGATCCCGGCAAAAGAAGCGTTTGCGCGCGGGGCGGATATTATCGTCGTGGTTCGCACTGAGCCAGTGGTTGAACAAGATAAACGTGATGATGAAAACCGGCGCTTTCTTGAAACACTACGCGAACGCTTTGAGGCGAAGAGGCCGCAATTTAAGCTCTCCGACTATTTATCAAACTTTGAGTCCAAATATCGACTCGCACGCTTTGAAACCTTCCAGAAAGAGCTCAGTAAGCAAATCGGTGAACTGTCAGATCGCTATAAGTCCAGCCGCGAGCAATTGGTTAATCGTGTGCGCGACAGTATGAAAGAGAAAGCGATGCAAAATGGTGGTCGTTGGCTTTTTGGTGGCGACACGATTTATCGGCTCCAGTCTTTATCCGGCAAGCCGCTAAACACCGAAATGCTTAAGATGCTGACGACGCATTATCAAAGCTATCAAAGTGAACTGCAATTTTTGGCGTCACCGCCTGCGCGTGCTCAGATAGTGCAAATTGCGCCAAGCGCTCCGTTGCAAAGTAGTGCCTTACTGAGTAAGCCGGAGGCATTGGAAGCCGATTATCAGCTAGGGGTCTCGCTGGGGAACCAATTCTTACGTGAATACGGTGACTCGCTGGTTTCTATGTCGACTGTAGATAACCCTAGCTTTGAGCCAACGTCAGTAAGAATGCCGCATCAAGGGTAGAGCCGATGACAGAATTTGAAAAAATGCAACGTGGCTTGCCTTATTGTCCTGCGGATGAAGAGCTGACTTTGTTTCGATATGCCGCGCGCCGACTTTGCCAACAGTTTAACCGGCTCGATCCTGAAGATGCGGCCAGTTTAGCGGTGGTAACCACCAAGCTATTCGCCCGTGTTGGCGATAACGTTGAAATTGACGCGCCTTTCTTTTGCCATTACGGGATGAATATTCATCTTGGCAACAATGTTAGCGTCGGTCCAAATTGCACCATTTTAGACGGGGCGCATGTCAGTATTGGCGATAACGTGAGTATTGGCCCCAACGTTGGGATCTATACCACGCGTCATCGCGTATTACCGCTAGACATTGCCCGCGGTGAATGTGAGTCCTCTCAGGATGTCATCATCGGTAATAACGTTATCATCGAGGGAAATACCGTGATAAAAGCAGGCACGGCAATCGGTGAAGGGGTAGTGATTGAAGCCGGATCAGTGGTTGATACGGATATCGAACCTTTTTCTATTGTGGCTGGCAATCCGGCTGCGGTGGTACGGCGTTTGCAGTGATGAGGATAGAGACAAGGTGACAGATACCTCCCAATACGATTTTATCGCATCCTCCCGATAAATGTTATAATATAACATTTTTGAATTGGCATACTGATGTGGGTGTAGTAATGTTAGCGCCCTCAATCGGGTATCAGCAGTAAGAGATAGACGCAGAATGGTTAAAGTTAGGGCCCGAGTGCCGTTGAAAGTCGGGGTGGGAAGCCAGATCCCAGCAGAGATCCTTTCCTTCCATGGTTTAGAGTCTGAGCAAGAGCACGTCGCGCTAATTTTCCAACAAGCCGATAAGAAAGCCGATCCGCCTTTGGTTCGCATGCATTCCGAGTGTTTAACCGGTGATGTTTTCCATTCCTCTCGATGCGATTGTGGCGAGCAGCTTGAAGAGACCATCCAAAAGATGGGTGAAGATGGCGGTATTATTCTTTATTTGCGCCAAGAAGGGCGGGGGATAGGGCTGTATAACAAGCTGGATGCCTACAAGTTACAAAGCGAAGGGATGACGACGTATGAAGCGAACAACCATTTGGGGTTTGCGGATGATTTGCGTGATTTTGCCGAAGCGGCGCAGATGCTAAAAGCGTTAGACGCTCACTGTATTCGCTTGATCACCAATAACCCCAAAAAGATTGAAGAGCTGCAAGCGGCAGGGGTTACCCTCAAAGAAGTGATTGGCACCAAAGCCCACCTTAAAGACGGCAACCGTAACTATCTTAAGGCAAAGATTGAGCATGGTAAGCACCGTCTCAATATTGAGCAAGATTAAACATTCGTCGCTAAAAATTGGCTAATTTGCCAGCCAGGCAGTGACAATCACTGTCTATATTCGCTACATTATTGCCATTATATCAGTCATTGCTCAAGGACGAGTCATGCGTGTGCAAACATGGCATTATCTCTTTCCCCCATTGCCTCCCGTGGCGATGCTCATTGCGATTGCAATTGGTTTATCACTGAGCCATTTCTTTCCTTTTTCGCTGGTACTGGGTGCCCCGATGTGGGCTGCCTTGCCTCTGGGGTTAGCCGTGGGGTTATTAGCCGCCGCTAAATGGGCGTTTCATCGCCATCACACCACGCTTGATCCGCTGCAAATGCCCTCAGCGCTGGTGACGACTGGGATCTATCGCTATACCCGCAACCCTATGTATCTGGCGTTGGTACTCATTATCGCCGCAGCTGGGCTTTATTTTAATGCGCTATGGTGCTGGGGGATGATTCCCGCTTTTATGGCCTACCTATCCGCCACATTTATTCCTGCTGAAGAAGCCCGTTTATCACGCCAATGGCCAGATGATTTTGACGCTTATGTAGCTCGTGTCCGACGCTGGCTTTAGGATTAGAAAAACTAATCTTTAATATAATAAAGAATCGGGATCGTTATTCTCAACTCTGATTGCCACACTCTCTCTTAAAGCCTATCATTCGCCTGTCTATCATTAGGTGGCTAGGTGGGCTAGGCCTTTACCCTCAACCTCGATACCTATTTCTTACTTATTTTCGCATAATTATTTTTAGGAGTGCTGGTATGTCCTCGGCAATGCCTATGGGCAAGCTATTGCTATTGATCGTTCTATTAGCGGCTGTTGGGCAAATGACCCAAACCATGTATGTCCCATCCATCGGTGCAATGGCAGACGACTTCGCTGTATCACCCGCTTGGTTACAAGCGGTGATGGCTTGTTATCTTATTCCTTATGGTTTATCGCAGTTTGTCTATGGCCCTGTCTCCGATCGCATCGGTCGTAAGCCGGTTATTTTGTTTGGGTTGGCATTGTTTTTAGTCGGGACGGCTATCACCTTGTTGGCCACCTCCTTTGCCGTATTTTTACTGGGCAGTATGGTTCAAGGCGCGGGCATTGGCTGCGGCGGCGCCATGGCGCGCACCTTAACCCGAGATTGTTTTTCCGGGGCCAAACTGCACCGCGCCAATAGCCTAGTTAGTATGGGACTGATCTTTTCTCCCTTAGTGGCTCCGCTTCTAGGAGGAGGGTTAACCGAGGCCCTACATTGGCGTGCCAGCTACTTCTTTTTATTGTTACTCGGTGTCTTGGTTTATACAGTCATGGCTTGGCGGTTTAGCGAGACTTTGCCTGCCGATTTACGCCAACCTGGTCATTTTGGTGCGCGCTATCGTCATGTTATGCGATCACATCAATTTAAAGGGTATTTGCTGTGCTTAATTACCGTTTTTTCCGGTGTATCTTTATTCGAGGCGGCGGCAGGTGTGATCATGTCAGATGCGTTAGCGTTGTCTCCGAGTGTGATCAGTTTGCTGTTTGTTGTCCCTCTGCCGGCATACTTAGTCGGGTCAGGGTTGTCGAGCCGGCTTTCCGAAAGTATGGGGTATTATCCCACCCTGACATTGGGCAGTGTCTTAGCGTTGTTGGGGGCAGGCATCATAGGATTACCCGGTATGCTCGGTGATGTTTCACTCTATGCGTTAGTGGGTGGCGGCTGTGTCTATTTTGCTGGTGCAGGTATTCTCTTTCCGGCAGCCAGTACAGGAGCGATTAGTCCTTTTCCTTACCATGCTGGCACGGCAGGGGCAATTCTTGGCGGCGCGCAAAATCTATTGGCAGGGCTGGTAACACTCGTCGCCAGTAGTTTCGGTGTGGCTAGCCAATTATCATTAGGGGTAATCATGCTGACATTGGCGACGCTGGCAAGCTTGGGACTGGTCATCAGTTATCGCGCTCACGCCCATGATGACGCGGACTCAGTGACCGTACTGTAATCATTCAACCGGTATTATCCAATGAAGTCAGCGCCAGTTCGCATCCACAACGGCAGCACCTATCGCTGCCGTTATTCTGTGGGGCAGGGCTAGTGGATCTGTGTTGGGCTGCGCTTCCACAATAAATGACAGAATTTATTATCTGGGTCTCGGCTGATGAGCATACGAACAAAGACTTCATCTAGCACCTCAGCGCCAGCTATACCCATTTGCACCTCGGCACACTGAGATAAGTCAACATCCGCTCCCACATGCTCTGGCCAATCATTGTTTACCTCAACCACCACAGCGCCCCCTTCTTCTTCAAAGCGTGATTCATAGAGCATTAAATCGTCGAACTCCAAGTTGTCTGGGGCCGTTTCGGCAAAAATCTCGAACGCGATCTCTAGCACGGTCTCCAAGCTGAGTTGATTCTCTTGCGTCATGGTAAGCTCTCGTTGTCTGTATGTATGCGCATTATACCATGCTGTAAGGGGTATCTCAGCCGCGCCGTATCGGTTGACCTGCACAAAGAGGTATCTAAAGCGTATCCGTGTTTGTCCTCTCAACCGACGGCTCTCATGGTCAAATAGACAACCTCCGGCTAAAATAAAAGCAGACCCACAGTTAGAGCGTTGATTTGTTTATGCAGATGACCAACAATAGCGCGCGTACTCAAACCTGTGTGAAAGTCGTGACTCAGTTGCAATCCAGAAACGCTTATTTACCGGAGCCCGACCGGCGTGCCCCGTTTCAATCTGAATTTATCCCCGTGATGATTAAAGCGGTGAAGCAACTACGTGGCTTGCTCGGCAAGCGGCTTCACAGCGTCTACGTGAGTGGAGATATTGTTTGGCGGCGAGCCGTGGTGAAAGACAGCGTGCTATCGCTGACTGTGGTGTGCCAACACGCCCTGACGCTTGATCAATCGAACGCATTAAACACCTTGCTATGGCGATTAAAAACCAGTCATAGCAAGGTGATCAGTGATTGCCATATCGATATCGTGACCGTGTCACATGTTAGAGATCTCTCACAAGTCTTTCACTGGGGATTCTTTTTTAAACACAGAGCCATTTGCCTCTATGGCCAAGACTTATCGGTTAGTTTTGGTTTGTTTGAAGCCAGCTGGGAGGTGGCGAAGGCGATGAATCCAGATATCTCTGACAAACTCGCGCGTGCCAAACAAAAAATCACCGCCGCTACCACATGGAACACTCAGCTCAATACCGCACAAGCGATTGCAGACACCCTGATACGCGGTGCATTTGGTTTGGTACTTCATAAAGAAGCGCAGTGGAGTGAATCACTCAACGAGTGTGCGGATGCTTTTATTAAACACTACCCGGATAAAAAAATGGCGATTGAGCGACTTTTTATCCTGCTAGAGCGCAAACCGGTAAAAAAACGTGCTGTCATGACCCTCCTCAATGACTTTGGCGATTGGTTGATCAAAGAATATGCGCGCATTGACTTTAAAATTGGTTAACTAGCGTTTGGCAACGATGCTGGCGTTGGACGCTTGAATATTAAGCGTATTCTGTGAGCTAACCCGCCTCATTCCCTACAAGTGAGTAACAGAATCTGATCTTGGTCAATAAAACGGTGTAACAAACTTTTCACAAAAGATGGTTTGTTGAACTATAAAACCACCAGTAGGCATGTGTAATCTGCTTTTAGGGTGTATTTATTCAGTATTTATGACTAAATAGTTATTTACATCCTGTGTATGATTCGATAATCTGCATGCCAGTTAGTCACAGTGAGTGAATAATTAATCAGCAAAGGCGTTGATGCTCGCGGTGAGATAAATAAAAATTCAGGATTCAGACGTATGCAAAAAACTGACACTCTCTCTACGAAGTCACCTTCGATGAGAAATATTCTGATGTTCGCAATCCCATCATTATTGGGGTTGTTCCTTTTTATGACGCCAGTCAGTTTCGGTGACAGCGTCACCATCCCGATTGCGGTAATGGCGAGCAGTGTCTTGGACTTACTAGGTAACAGTGCAACAGCGGTCGTCACTGCCTTAGTGGTGTTGAGTGCCGTCGTTTCAGTGTTGGTTACGCTGACCAAGCCTGCCGTTATCATGCGAAATGGCTTTCTTAATGGTTTGTTTAATGTCTCTCCGGTGTGGCTTGTCACCCGTGTTTTCGGTGCCGCCTTCATCGTAATGGCGTTTTATGGTTTTGGCTCGTCAGTCATCATGGGTGAAACAACGGGGGCCTTTGTGCTCAATGAGCTATTGCCTACCTTGTTATCCGTGTTTATTTTCGCTGGTCTATTACTGCCGCTACTGACAAGTTTCGGCTTGCTCGAGCTGCTTGGTGCTATTTTCACCAAGGTAATGCGTCCGTTATTCGGTCTGCCGGGGCGCTCTGCGGTCGACTGTGCTGCCTCTTGGTTGGGCGATGGCAGCGTCGGTATCTTGATGACCAGTAAACAATATGAGCAAGGTTTTTATACCCAGCGTGAAGCGGCAGTGGTTGGCACGACGTTCTCTGCGGTTTCAATCAGCTTTAGTTTGGTGGTGATAGCGCAAGTCGACTTGATGCACATGTTTGCTTGGTTCTATCTCACCGTCTGTTTAGCTGGGATTGCGGCGGCGATCATCGTTCCTCGTCTTCCTCCTCTGAGCTGGAAAAAAGATGCGCTTATCGATAACTCTGAGCGTGAAACCAATGATGAAGTCCTACCGGCTGGCCACAATACGCTGAGCTATGGACTGCACTGTGCTCTGACACGTGCCGAGAAAATTCGCTCGGTAAGCAGTGTGCTAAAAGAAGGCGTACAAAACGCCGTCGATATGGTGTTAGGTGTGTTGCCAGTTGTGATGGCAATTGGTACGGCGGCGTTGATGGTCGCTGAGTACACCGATGTGTTTAGCATCCTAGGGGCGCCCTTTGTGCCACTGCTTGAACTATTGCATATCCCTGATGCGGTGAAAGCCTCTGAGACCATGGTGATTGGTTTTGCAGACATGTTTATTCCTGCCATTTTAGCCGCAGAAATCGACAGTGAAATGACCCGTTTTGTGATTGCTACGGTATCGGTGACCCAGTTGATTTATATCTCGGAAGTGGGTGCCTTATTACTGGGAAGCAAAATCCCAGTCAAGCTGTGGGAGCTGTTCGTGATCTTTATTTTACGTACGCTAGTCACTCTGCCTGTTATCGCAGGGATTGCTCACCTGATTTTCTAATTAGGCGCTACGCATAAGCCGCTATGCGCGTCCTCCTTACATCATCAACGCCTCACTTTTTGTGGGGCGTTTTTTTGTTAACGCGTCCTCGTTGTTGTGATGCAAGCCCTCGGTTGTATCAACCACCTATGGGCAGAAAGGGACATATATTGGTATGCTGAACGCAGCGGCTAATGGGAGGCGGGATGAAAATAGTCACTCTTCATGGGTTATACATGCACGGTGTTTTTTTGATTCCGCTGTGCGAGCGCTTAGAAAAACATGGGCACCAGGTGCTGAATGTTTCGTATAATACGCTCAATCCGGACCTAGAGGGTATCACCGCCAAAATCGATGCGTTTGTTGGCGACCAGCCAGCGATCTTGATTGGCCATTCGATGGGCGGACTCATTATTCGCCGTTACTTGGAACAGAGCACAAAGCGGTGTGATAGACCGCCTCTCGATGTTCGCGCGGTGATCACTTTGGGCACGCCGCATCAAGGCGCTAAGTTAGCAAGTATTTTTGGCGATCTGGGGTGGGGCGGCTGGTTGTTTCAACGTAGCGAAGACATGCTTATCCCTGACAAGGTCAGGCCTTGGAAGAATCTTCCGCCGTTACATAGCCTTGCCGGCGATTGCCCCTGGGGACCCGCGGCGCTGTTGTTAAAGAACCAAGTCTGCGATGGCACTGTGCTGGTCGAAGAAACCAAAATCGAGGGCATGACCAGTCACGATCTGTACTCGGTGACCCACATTGCATTACTGTTTTCAAGGCGGGTCAGTGAGCGTGTGATTCAGTTAGTCGCTCAATATGAGCCGACGGCTGTGCCAGCCGCCGAGGGCTAAAGTGATGGTTTGATAAGGTCACTTTAGTTCGGATGATTCGTGTGTTCCCACCCAAGTATTAACAAACGTCCCATCGGGGTCATATTGCGCGGCTTGTTTGTCGAGGTTAAACCGGCGGCTGCCGCGCGGATCGGCACCAACGCCTGCTAAGTATTGCCAATTGCCATAATTAGCCGCTACATCAAAATCAATCAGTTGCTGCTCAAAGTATGCTGCGCCATAGCGCCAATCAACACCTAACTCATGGACTAAGCAGCTGGCCACCAATTGACGACTGCGATTCGAGAGCCATCCGGTTTGTTTAAGCTGGCGCATCGCCGCATTGACAATAGGAAAGGACGTCGTGCCTTCACGCCATGCCATAAAGGCTTCGGCATAAAAAGTGGTGAGTGGCCGTTTGTTGGCAATGCCTTTGAACGCAAAAAAGCGGGCACCATAGTGATACAGCATCCATTGGAAATATTCGCGCCACAACAGCTCAAAATATAGCCAATAGGTTGACTCGTTTTTTTCAACATTGCGCTCATATCGATCGAGCTCTGCGGCGACCCAGCGTACGGACAAACTGCCGTTTGCGAGCCAAGCCGATAAGCGTGACGAGAAATCCCAACCATCAAGGCCGTTGCGCGTTTCTTTATAGCGCTGAATACGATGGGTATCCCATAAGTAATGATTCAGTTGCGCACGCCCGGCGATTTCACCGCCTTGATAAGGGGCTATTCGGCGATCAGATAGGGGCGCTGGGTCGGACTTAATCGCTGTGATGGGGGCTGGCAATGACTCAGGTACTGGTAACGGCAAGCGTGGTTTGATCCCGCGCTTTTCCACCGCTTTACGGAATTGAGTAAAGGTCGTCGGGATCTCAGGTAAGTCAAACGGCAGCTGATGCTGGGTAAACAAGGTGTGAGCATCCGAGACAACCACCCGCTGCGGAAAGCGCTCAACCAGCGTATCAACCTGGTGACGCTCACGTGTCCCTGGGTGGTCGGTGACGCCAATAAGGTCAAACTCATGATCCATACACAGATTTGCCACCACCTCTAGCGGCTTGCCGGTGCGAATAATCAATTTTTGCCCCATCGCATCCAGGGCGCGATGCAGTTCGGTTAGGCTTTGCCACAAAAACGCTTCCCGCGGGGCACCGAGGTGCTTACTTTGAAAGTGATCCGCACGATACCAGCTCGGGTCAATCACAAACACGCAGGTCAGCTGATCGCAGCTCGAGGCTAAATTGGCGAGTGCAGGGTTATCATGTATTCGAAGATCGTGGCGAAACCACATTAATCCGCGTTGCATACCTATCTCCTTTTTCCCTCCAATACGCTCACAGGCTGCGGGTGGATTGCTTGATTGGATCAACTGGGTGACTATTCGCCAACCACGAGCATGAATGCGGGCTCTCACATCCGCCTAAGTGCGCGCTGGGGGTGTGAATGAGTGTTATGGACGAAGACTAGATCTGTCGCTGGCGTTGCGCCCACATTCCAATAAAAACAAAGGTGGCGACCAAACCGGCAAAGAGCCAATGATCTGGCCATCCGCGCATTTGTCGCGCCAGCCACGGAGAGACGGTAATGATAAAAGCGCCGTAACCAAAGGCATTGATCGCCACAAATACCAGAGTGCGAACGATAAAATGATGACCGGTCAATAAACGGCGTAGCGTCCGATTAATATCATTGCCAAATACCACCAACAGTGACGCCACAATTGCCACTGCAATATCACTGAGCCATGGCGTTAACCACGCACCCGCCTGAGAAAACCAAGAGATTAAAATATTCATAACGATTTACACTGTGTAGAATGCGGCTAGAGTACTGATTTCTGCTGGCGACTTCCAGCGCGGACTTAGCCCGCGGGAGCGCACGATGTAAGGAGAAGGCATGAAAATCGCATCGATCGGGTTAGGGGACATTGCGCAAAAAGCCTACTTGCCATTGATGGTCAATTGGCCAGGGCTCGAATGGGTATTGTGCAGCCGTGATGACGCTAAGCTGGCGACGCTCGCCACGCAATACCGAGTGAGTGAGACCGCAAGTGATATTCAACAATGCTTAGCATTAGGGGTGGATGGAGTGATGATCCACAGCGCCACCGACTCGCATGCGGCCTTGATTCGTACCTGCTTGCAAGCAGGTGTGCCGGTGTTTGTCGATAAACCTGTCGCCCCATCAGGCGCGGAGGTTGAAGCCTTATTCAACTTGGCAGAACAACAGCAAACCCCCTTGTTTGCAGGCTTTAACCGGCGTTATTTGCCTTTGCTCAACACCCATCTCAATGGCCAGCGCCCCGAAGACGAACTGGGCACACCCCTTTTATCGCTGCGTTGGGAAAAACACCGTCATGCGCTGCCCGATGCACCGCGTCGTTTTATTTTTGATGATTTCATTCATCCACTCGATAGTATAAACGTTCATGGTGACATCAATATTGATGATTTGGACGTGTTTGCTCAATTTAGCGAAGGCTTGCTAGGCCGCTTAGACGTGCGTTGGCACCGCGACAATAGCTTGTTTGAGGCCAGCATGAACCGCCAGTATGGGGTCACCAAAGAAACCATTGCGGCGGCCTATCGTAACGAGTGCTATTTCTTTGATGGCTTTACCCGCGGTGCGCGCATGCAAGACAACGTCACCACACAGCTTACCTTGCCAGATTGGACGGGTATGCAAGCGAGCAAAGGTTTTGCGGCTATGCTCAGCCATTGGTTTGAGGTGGTCAGCGAAGGGCGGGTTGATGCTGCTCTCACCGCTCGTAATGTGGCGAGCCACTGGGCCGCGGAAGATTTGGTCGCCTATTGTGAAGCGCTGCGCGATAGCCCCTAGTCCCACGCGCAGCACGCTGTGGCTGTTTACGCTTCGACCGGATTATCCGTATGCGAGTGGATTAAATAGGGCAATAACAACTGGCGGACATTAAAGCTCACGTTTAACTTGGCCGCCAGCAAATATAACCCCGCAATTTTACGATGTAAAAACAGTGCATCCGCCGGTGGCGTGTGCCAATAGCCTTGTTCCATACTCAGCGCCATCCCACGGTTACGTAAACGCGTTGCCAAATCGGCGTCGCCAAAGTTAAATGGCGCATCCGTCGCAATCGGTTCACAAGCCGTGTTCACAAGCTCCAGCACACTGGCTTTTTGCTCTGGCAAGATGTGCTCGGCAAAAAAGCCAATTTGGGTTAGTGCCACCTCAATCCCTGCGTTGTCTTTTTCAATCGCCGCTAAAAATAGTTTGCGATAGCCATCGGTAAACGTCGGGGCATACTGACGGGTGGCGCCAAAATCGAGCAACACGACGCGTCCGGTATCGGGCTGATACAAATAGTTGGCAAAGTTAGGATCGGTTTGGACCTCGCCAAACACAAAGACTTCCTCAAACAGCAACTGGAATAAACGACTGATCACGCGGTGACGAATCGTCTCTGAAGCCTTGTTGAGTTGCTCAATCGGCTCTCCTGCCATATAGCTCATGGTGAGAATGCGATCTGAGGTAAGGGCTGAGTGAACCCTTGGCACCACCAAACCGTTGGCATTTTTCAAATGGTCGCCAAACCGAGTCAATGCTTGTGCCTCTTTGCCGTAATCGGCTTCATCATGTAGTTGTTGCTTGGCTTCATCGAGTAAGGCTTGGTAATTCGCTTCTTTGGGGATCAGGCCACTTAAGCGCAGTAGGGTGATCACATTATCCACATCGCTATCAATGCTGTCTTTGATGCGCGGGTATTGCACCTTTACCGCTACTTTTTCACCGGCATCGGTATAGGCCTCGTGCACTTGGCCTATCGACGCTGACGCGATGGGCGAAAAACGAAAGTGGGTGAACTCAGCCTGCCAATTGTCGCCCAGCTCTTCATTAAGCACCGCTTTGAGCTGCGCCGGTGGCATGGGAGTGGCATTATTACGCAAACGGGCGAGCAGATCGCTGAGCTCTGGCGGAATCAAATCCCCCGCATCCATTGACAACAATTGACCGACCTTCATCGCCGCTCCACGTAAGTCCGCCAGTTTGTCCGCCACGTGGGCAATATTGGCCGGCGACATCACCAAATCCTTACGACTCGGCCGATTGCCCTGGGCAAACTGTTTGGTACCTTCCCACGCCACATTCGACGCCACACGCCCCGCCAACGAAGCCAGTGCACCAAAGCGAGAAAACTTACCATGCGGCACTTTACGATTTTTCATAGCCACCTCCTGAATCCTCCTAAGAATACGCGACGAACAGCGGAATGGTTTGGTGGGACGAGTTGCTCGCGCTCACAAAGATGCGAGTTAACGAGCCAAATCCACACCACGATATGGCAAAGACCTTTCCATTTACATGACATTCCAACCCGGGTCACAGCCTCGGGGGTGAAATCGCGTTTAGATCAAATAAAACAGCAGTTTATATTTTTGACTGTCTAGTTAAGTAGTAGCATTTGCTTACAAAGTTAGTCTGTAGGGTAATTGCCAATGAAGCTGATGTTTAAAACGAAAATACTGCTACTTGCCATCGTGCCACTGATCGCCTCAATGCTGATTATGAGTGCGGTCACGGCCTATAACGAACAGGCGTTAATAGAAGAAAACATTGCCACGTTTCGGGAGAAGTTGGTCAACGAGCGTAAAAAACAACTCAAAGAAGTGACTCAGGTAGCGGAGAACATCGTTAAGCGTCTTAACCCAGGCACCAGTGAGGCTCGCTTGGCTGAGGTGAAAACGGCGCTTACTGATGTGCAGTTTGGCGAGACGGGTTACTTTTTTATTTACAACAAACAGGGGATCAATGTGTTTCACCCTGTTAAACCGGCGCTTGAAGGAAAAAACCTGATTGATTTTACCGATCCTAAAGGCAATAAGGTGATTCAAGGGTTACTCGAGGCGGCACACCGTGGCGATGGCTACTTTAATTTTATGTTTGATAAGCCGGGTACCGATGCGCTGATTGATAAAATAGGCTATGCGGTAATGGTGAATAATGGTCAATGGCTATTAGGCACTGGCGCCTACACCGATGACATTGAGCAAGAGGTTGCTGCCTATCGCACCGACGCAGAGCAAACCCTGGATGCACAAATTTTCCGTTTAACCCTGTTGGGGATAAGCACAGTGATTATCACGGTGTTGCTGGTGAGCTGGTTTGCGCAGCGTATTGGTGAGCCGGTGAAAAACATGCTTGATAAGCTTAATGATATTGCTAGCGGTGAGGGCGATCTCACTCAGCGTTTGCACGTACATGGCTATGATGAAATCGCCCAACTCGGTCATGCCTTTAATCGCTTTGTAGAGAAGCTGCAGCACACCATTCAGCGCGTCGCGCAAGTCACGGCGCAAGTAAACAGCACCGCCTGTGATATGGCTCAGCAAACATCCGCAGTGGCTGAAAAACTACAAACCCATGATAACGAGACCGAGCAAGTGGTCACCGCGGTGACAGAGATGAGCTCTGCTGCGCAAGAAGTGGCACAAAACACGACACAGGTGGCTGATGCCGCCACCTCTGCCACCCAAGATGCGCAAAATGCTCAGGCGCAAGTGCGTGAATCAGAGGCATCGGTCGAGAAGTTGGTAGCGAAAATGAGCGAGTCGAGCGGGCAGGTGGATCAACTTAAAGCTCAGTCGGATAAAATTACCTCGGTACTGTCCGTGATTGGTGAGATTGCTGAGCAAACCAATCTATTGGCGCTGAACGCGGCGATTGAAGCCGCTCGCGCGGGTGAGCAGGGGAGAGGCTTTGCGGTGGTGGCCGATGAAGTGCGCACCTTGGCCAGTCGCACTCAAACCAGTACCCATGAGATCCGTGACATGCTTGATGGTCTACACGTGCATGTGGATAGTGCCGTGAAAACCATTGCCGACAGCGATCAAGAGTGCCAAAGCATGGCAACGATTTCAGCGCAAATTGGCGAGCGAATCACCTCGGTGAGTGCGGCGTTTTCGCAAGTGAACGATATGACCTCGCAAATTGCCAGTGCGGCGTCAGAGCAAACCACGGTCACGGAAGATATTCATCGTAATCTGGTATCGATTCGTGACATTGTCGCTAGCTTATTGAACTCGAGTGAGGCATCGTCACACGCGGCGGAAGAGCTGAGCTCACTGGGTCAAGATCTCGATACCTTGGTGGGGCAATTTAAAGTCGCCTAAGCCAATAGCATGATCACTATTCTCGGCACATGGGATAAAAAGTCATAAAGGACGCTTACCGCAAGCGTCCTTTCGCTTTACAATAGCAATTTTAGCGGTATTATGCTGACGCAAACGTTTGCCTAGAACATATTGTGCGCTATTGAGAGGGTTTCATGCTGCCTGATGTCGAGATCTGTCGTAACACCACACTCGCCCCCATTTCCACCATAGCCAAGCAAGTTGGCCTCCTTGACTCAGAGTTTAAAACGCAAGGTAGCCATAAAGCCAAAATCTCTCTCGATTGCTTAAAGCGTCTT
This sequence comes from Salinivibrio sp. IB868, assembly GCF_001995655.1. Taxonomy (NCBI): domain Bacteria; kingdom Pseudomonadati; phylum Pseudomonadota; class Gammaproteobacteria; order Vibrionales; family Vibrionaceae; genus Salinivibrio; species Salinivibrio sp. IB868. The sequence continues at coordinate 251,447 of NZ_MUEW01000001.1, read as the reverse complement.
GCGCCCAACCCAACCGGAAAGTTAGTACTGGTCACCGCCATTACTCCCACGCCCTTGGGTGAAGGCAAAACCGTCACCACCATTGGTCTGGCGCAAGGCTTGGCCAAGCTGAATCATTCTGTAACGGCGTGTATTCGTCAGCCTTCGATGGGGCCCGTATTTGGTGTGAAAGGTGGCGCAGCTGGCGGTGGTTATTCGCAAGTGGCTCCGATGGAGGAGCTAAACCTCCACCTGACGGGAGATATTCATGCGGTGACCGCGGCGCACAACTTGGCTGCTGCGGCCATTGATGCGCGAATTTATCACGAGCAACGTCGAGGCTATGACGATTTTGAAGCGCGCAGTGGCTTAAAAGCGTTAAAAATTGACCCAAGTCGCGTGGTGTGGAAGCGGGTGATGGATCACAACGATCGCGCCTTGCGTATGGTGACTGTGGGTAAAAACGAGCCGGGTAAAACCATCAACGGCTACGAGCGTGAGGGCGGGTTTGATATCTCGGCGGCCTCTGAGCTAATGGCGATTCTGGCGTTGGCGAGCGATCTTCGCGATTTGCGTCAGCGCATCGGCCGCATAGTGTTGGCTTATAGCCATACCGGTGAGCCGATCACCACCGAAGATTTGCAAGTGGCCGGCGCGATGACGGTCAGTATGAAAGAAGCGATTGAACCCACCTTGATGCAAACCCTAGAAGGCGTGCCTACACTGATTCACGCTGGTCCGTTTGCCAATATTGCTCATGGCAATTCGTCGATTATCGCCGATAACATTGCGCTTAAGCTAGGCGATTATACCGTCACGGAAGGCGGTTTTGGCTCGGACATGGGGTTTGAAAAAGCCTGCAATATCAAAGCGCAAGCATCCGGTAAAACGCCAGACTGTGCGGTGATTGTGGCGACATTGCGCGGCTTAAAAGCCAACTCGGGTCACTACAACTTACAGCCCGGTCAGTCTATGCCCGACGCGCTCTTTGCGGATGATGATGAAGCATTGGTAGCAGGGTTTGAAAACCTCAAGTGGCATATCAATAACGTGACTCAATATGGTGTGCCGGCGGTAGTGGCGATTAACCGCTTTCCACAAGACAGTGATGCTGAGCTAGCGACACTCAAGGCGATGATTGAAGCGCTGCCCAACAAAGTAAGAGTAGCGATCAGTGAAGGCTTTGCCCAAGGTGGCGAGGGTACGCGTAAACTGGCGGAACAAGTGGTCGCGCAATGTGAAACCAATGCATCATTCTCGCCCTTGTATCATGCCCAGCAAAGCTTGGAAGAAAAACTGATGGCGGTTGCGGAAGTTGGTTATGGCGCGGGAAGCGTGACGTTAAGTGAGACCGCGAAACAGCAACTGCAACAATTTAAAGCGCAAGGGTATGACGGTTTGGCAGTCTGTTTGGCGAAAACGCCACTGTCTATTTCAACCGATGGTGCGATAAAAGGTGCTCCCAAAGGCTTTGATGTACCGATCCGCGAGTTAAAACTGTGCGCTGGTGCTGGGTTTATCTATGCCTTATGCGGCAACGTGATGACCATGCCCGGCCTACCGGAAAAACCGGCGTTTATGAATCTCGACCTCGATGGTGAGGGCAGTATTGTTGGATTGAGTTGATGACTTAGTGCCCGACTAAAGTGCTAGGATTAGATGACTTTGCTCGTTTAAAGGCGAATTCAATGGATGATCAACAAATTACAGGTAAAGCTATAAAGCAAGCGAAAGCAATGAAAAAAATGATTGCCAGAAAGCTTGTTGATCATTTGCCCGAGGAGGAGGAAGCGGCTTCTGTATTTATGGCAGGGTCGCCAGGCGCAGGTAAAACGGAAACGGCTAGAGCGATGGTTCGTGCTTTTAAGAATGAGCACGACCTGACATTAGTGCACATAGAGAACGACGAGTTAAGAAAGGCATTTGAAGATTATCAAGGTTATAACTCGCCCTTGTTTCAGCGCCCAGCTACAATCTTGGTAGAAGCTATTCATGATCGCGCTTTGAAGCGAAGAGTCAGCTTTATTCTTGATTCAACGCTTTCCAGTTTCGATAAAGCGAAAGATAACATCGAGCGATCTTTGAAAAAAGGCCGCTTTGTTATGATTGTTTTTGTATATCAAGAGCCAGTGCAAGCTTGGCGTTTAGTGAAAGCGAGAGAAAGTGTTGAAGGTCGTCGTGTCCCCAGTGAAGTCTTCATTAATCAGTTCCTAGAATCGCAACGTGTGGTGAGTGAATTAAAGAAACTGTTTAGGGATCAGATTGATATCACTTTTATTGAGAAAAACGTCGATGGTGTCAACAAGAGACCACACTTTAACGTCGGTGACATTGACGCACTATTGCGCAAAAAGTACAATCGAAAGTCGCTTGAACGTATCGTCGGTATCACGAAAGGAGGGAGCCATGCAGAATAAGCGTAATAAGGTAAAATCTACCGCTTTCTCTGACTTCGTGCGTCACTCGTCGTCGAGAGAAAAGCGAAAGTTTTTCGATAAAATAGTGAGAGAAACGATTAAAGAGCAGCAAGACATGCTCACAAAGGCAGAGCAAACAGCTAAGTGTCAGTAATCGTTTATATTTCTCGTGAGAGCCGCTGTTGTCAGCGGCTTTTTTGTTTGTGCTACATGCGGCCACGCTCGTCATTGTCTTCACGGTCGTGTGATGTGGTATCCTCTCTGGCTTCAATTCTCCCACCGACTGTGAGCCTGACTTGAAAAAAATCGCGGTTTTTGTCGACGTTCAAAATATCTACTACACCACACGCCAAGCTTACGGGCGTCAGTTTAACTATCGCCAGTTGTGGCAAACCCTCAATGATATGGGTGAGGTGGTAACCGCGTATGCCTATGCCATTCGCCGCGATGACGATCAGCAAATCAAATTTCAAGATGCCCTGCGCCACATTGGCTTTACCGTCAAGCTAAAACCCTATATTCAACGCGCTGATGGTAGCACCAAAGGCGATTGGGATGTGGGGATTGCCATTGATGTGATGGAAACAGCTCCCGAGGTTGATACCGTGGTGCTGTTATCCGGTGACGGGGATTTTGACTTGCTGATGAACAAAATCCGCGCGCGCTATCACACTGAAGCGATAGTGCTTGGTGTGCCTTCCCTAACGGCTAATTCCTTGGTGAACAGTGTCGATCGCTTTATTGCGATTGAAGACGATATGTTGTTGTAGGCACGGCGTTTATTTTGCAGTTCTGGGACAGTTTCTGATTTTATTTTGATGTTGAAGTGAGTAAACGATGTACAAATTAATCGCCCTAGATATGGACGGCACCTTGTTAAACAGCGAGAAAGCAATATCTGCTGAGAATAAACAAGCCATTACCCGCGCGCGTGAGAAAGGCGTGACTGTGGTATTGGCGTCTGGTCGGCCGCTTGAGGGCATGCAGCCTAAGCTAGACGAACTGGGAATCGGATCGGATAAAGACTTTGTGCTGTATTACAACGGCTCAATGGTAAAAAACCTAGGTACTGATGAAGTTATCTTGCAAAAAGGGCTTGACGGCAAAGCCGCCAAAGCGCTGGCTCAGCATGCCGAGGCACTGGGTGCCTTCGTGCATGCATTTAGTACTGAGCACGGTTTGATTACACCAGCACAGAATCCGTATACCGAGATTGAGGGCAAGATCAACGGCCTAGATATTACCGTGATGGATTTCGAGACCCTAAGCGATGATCATCCGATTATCAAAGTGTTGATGGTGGCAGAGCCAAGCAAGTTAAACGAAGTGATCAGTGCGTTACCATCCGCGCTACGCGAGGAATTTACGGTCGTGCAAAGTGCGCCTTTCTTCCTCGAGTTTTTAAATCCTGCTAGCAATAAAGGGGCGGGGGTAGCCGCCATTGCAGCGCATTTAGGCATTCAACCCGATGAAGTGATTTGTATGGGCGATGCTGAAAACGACCACGCAATGTTGGAATACGCAGGCCTTGGTATTGCGATGGCGAATGCGATGGAAGCAACCAAGCAAATCGCGGATTACATTACCGAGAGCAATGATGAGCACGGTGTGGCCAAAGCGATTGAAAAGTTTGTGTTAGCGGCCGATAGCGCCGTAGCGTAAAACGAACAAGCATGAACAAATGGGGTGGGTGTTTGTGCCTGCCTCGTTTTATTTCATGATACTGATGGCATCGTTTACTGACGTGGCGTGAGCCTATCTTGCTTTAAAGAACAGATAGCGGTCTTTGCGCAAAACAAAAAAGCCTGCTTTTAAGCAGGCTCTCTGGAAATGGTGCGTCCGGGCAGACTCGAACTGCCGACCCCCGCCATGTCAAGGCGGTACTCTAACCAACTGAGCTACGGACGCGAATTTCAAAATGTGGTGCGTCTGAGTGGACTCGAACCACCGACTTCCACCATGTCAAGGTGACACTCTAACCAACTGAGTTACAGACGCATAATTTTTCGTTTCAAGCAAAGTGGTGCGTCCGAGTGGACTCGAACCACCGACCCCCGCCATGTCAAGGCGATACTCTAACCAGCTGAGCTACGGACGCACAGTGCTTGAAAGCGGGATGAATAGTAGCGAGTTCATCTTTGTCACGCAAGCGCTTAAGCGCATATTTTTGCGCAGAAACGACTGTTTGGCGATTTGATCGTCAATATGGCGGTATTTTCAGTATTCATCTTGCTTATATCGCTAAGCGATTGCACTGACTTACTGATTTTTGGTGCTTTATTGCCCAAGCTTAACCTCACAGCGCTGGAACAATTGCTGCCAGACATCAGCATGATGCTTAATCGCCGCTTTATACGCCTGATATGCTTCTCCCTCCCAGTAGGCTTTTTTATAATCGTTAAATATATCTGGGGTGTTTAAGCTCGCGAGGCGCGAAAGCGCGGGGGCGAGATCACGATAAAGTCCGTCTACCCGAGCAAGGTATGGCTGCACATCACCCACATAAAACTTATAAAACACGGTCTGTAGGCGTTTTAAACGTGTGGTATCGAAATTACCGCCGCAACGCACTGTCTGTTGATGATTAGCGATCAGTTCACTGGTTTGGTTAAGCCACGCGGTGTGATAGCTCAAGCTCACAAACAAATCGCCTAAGATGGGTTGTTTCTCGATACTTTCTTGCCAAGTCGTAACAGGCTCTGTGGGCGCTTGGGTTGAGGGTATCAATTGGCTAAACTGCTCAATAGTGTTAACCGCATTACTGTGGGCCGGCAGTTCGATGGGAAGTGTAAAGGCGGGTAAGCTGAGTTGTTTGCGCCAGGCGTCACTATCAATCAACGTATTCCAGATCACTTTCTCCCGTTGCTGGCGTTTAAGTGTTAATGCCTTTTTCAGCTCAGCTTGAATGCTCGGATCCTTCACTTGCGGCAAACACTGCGCCGCGGTATCGATGAATTTGAGCTCGTAGTCAAGTTGGCGAAAGCGATCCGCGACTTTACCCAAGGATGAATTGCGCTCCGCGATAAGGTTGAAGAGACCACACTGGCGAAGCTCATAGGCATCGAGCACCCCCATTCGCAGTTCATCAAGCGGCTGAACCAGATCGCGTTTACGTGGCAATGCTGGCAGTTCGGGGGAAGTGAAATCGGGGGTGGGTGCATCCAATACATTGCCAAGTCGCTGGTAATAGTCGGCCATCATATCCTTGGCCGGATCATCTGATTGGCAACCTGTTAGTGCTGCTAACGATATCACGAGTATTACAGTTTGTATTCGGCGCATGATGTCGTTTTTATCCTTTGGCTTTCGAGACTCACTTCCTGATGTTACGCGAGCGATCTGACCCGCGATCGCTCTGCGTAATATTAGTTTATCCGTATTGCTGGGGCTATGTAAGACGCTTACCGCTCTGCCATAGCCAGTTGGAACTCAGGAGATTGCTGGCGCATCCAGCGCAAGCGTAGGCCCAACAATACCGCGGCACTGGATAGACCGATAATAATGCCAACCCAAAAACCGTGCGCGCCCATGGCCGGTACCAGCCAGTCTGTCATGCCAAGCACATAGCCGAGCGGCAAGCCCAGCCCCCAGTAGGCGATCAGGGTGCGCTGGAAAATGGCGCGCATGTCTTTGTAGCCACGCAGAGCACCGGCAGCAACCACTTGAATCGCATCGGTGATCTGATAGACAGCTGCTAATAACATCAATGATGATGCCAGCGTGGCGACATCGGGATTATCAGAATACAGGGCGATAATTGGGTCGCGTAGCCACACGGTGAGTAAGGCGGTTACCACGGCGGTGCTGACACCCAGCCAAATACCGATTTTGGCGGAATTAGCCGCCCCTTCGGTGGTGCGTTTGCCCAATAGGTGGCCGACACGAATGCTGACCGCTACGCCAAGGCTCATCGGCAACATAAAGATCATGGTGGAGAAGTTGATCGCCACTTGGTGCGCGGCCACGGTGATCGGCCCAAGTGGGGCGATTAAAATAGCAATGGCCGCAAACAGCGTTACCTCGAAGAACAGTGAGGCCGCCACGGGGAAGCCGAGTTTAAATAAGCGGATTTGCTCTTTAATAATCGGCGTGTAGAGCGTTGCAAATAGGTGTAGGCCACTGAGCTTTTTGCTGATCATGACATACACGCCCATCAGTCCCGCCATTAACCAGTAAACCAGCGCGGTGGCAACGCCACATCCCACGCCGCCAAGTTCTGGCGCCCCTAGCTTACCGTAGACAAACATCCAGTTAAGCGGCACATTGGCGGCTAGGCCGATAAAGCCAATCACCATCGCTGGGACGGTCAACGACATCCCCTCGCATAGGTTGCGAATCGCCTGAAAAAGCAAAAAGGCTGGCACTGCCCAAATCACCGCATGCAAGTAACCAATGGTTTTAAGTGTGAGTGCCGCTTCGACATCCATCAAGTCAATAATAAAGCCGGCTTTATACAAGATGAGCCCAATCGGCACGCTTAATAGCAGTGCCATGTATACACCTTGCTGAAATTGAAAGGGGATCTGGTTTTCTTTGCCAGCCCCGTTGAGCTGGGCAATCACCGGGACCATCGCCATTAACAAGCCGATGCCAAATAAAATGGCGGGCATCCATATGCTTGAGGCAACCGCCACGGCAGCCATATCAGTGGCACTGTAGCCACCTGCCATTACGGTATCGACAAACCCCATTGAGGTTTGAGCTATTTGGGCAATAAAAACAGGCACACTGAGCCGAATAATGGCTCTTGCTTCATCATGGTATTGCTGCACGTCGGCCTCAATAGTTTGTGATTGAACGGAAGGGGAATGGAATCGCGCGCAATTATACGTGCTAGGGGAAGAGAAAGGAAAGCGAAAGCACTATCAATTTCGCACCCTCGGCGATGCAAAGTCCTTAGAACAGGCGCGTTGCGGCGGCATCGCGCTTAACGGTTAGAAAATTTGCTCATCATCCGCATCAATAAACAAATGAATGGTTCGATGAGATTCATCAATCTGCATATCGTAATGAATGGCATTGCAACAGTTTGGGCAGTCTTCATAAAACTCCTGGTTGCCACCACTTAGATCCAATGTGATATCAAAGCGATGACCACAGTGCGGGCAATTTACGATCCGGTCAGTCATATCATCCATGGTTACACACCTCTTTTTGATTCTCTGTACTCAAAATCAGTATAGATGAGGATGCTGAGGGGATAAACGTAGGGGATAATATGATCGATAAACTGGGCTATGCGTCGCGACAAATGGCATATCACCTTGATGCCGGTGAATGCCATTTATATTGCTATCATGATGTCGACGGCTAGAGCGATTCGAGATTATCTGCGCTAAATGCACGAAGGCTCGCAAGCTTTTGGTCGGCTATCACAAAGCGAGGATCCTCCCACTCATGGGCTGCTGGCACGACGATGGTTTTCATCGAGGCCGCTTTGGCAGCAAGTAGGCCAGTAAATGAATCTTCAAAAGCTACACAGTGATCGGGCTCCACACCCAAGGCATTGGCGGCGTTAAGATAGACCTCTGGGTGAGGTTTGCCGTGTTTAAGTGCACCGGCTGACTCCACGATGGCAAATTGATCACTGAGTCCCAATGCATCCAAAGTAGGATGGATAAGCGTGAGTGGCGACGACGATGCCAAGCCCACTTTTAGTCCTGCTTGATGGCAAATTGCTAACGCGTCTTTAACGCCTGGCATCATCGGCTTTTCGTCTTTCACTAACTCAACCACACGGTCGACGATTCGCGCCTGCACATCCGCATTGGAGGAACCTTGCCAGGGCTGAGTGCGTGCGTAGTATTTGACTATCTCGTCAATTCGAACGCCTGTGGTGTCACGCGTATCCTGTAAACTGATGGAAACACCCAGCTCGCTTAAGACGTCAATTTGTGCACGTTGCCAAAACGGCTCTGAGTCAACCAACAGGCCGTCCATATCAAATATTGCGGCAGATAACATCGCCAACCTCATTCTCAGTTTGTGTGCACCGCATCCTACACCGTGAGTGTGAGTTTTGTCAGCAATTGTTCTGCTTGTGTGAGGTATGGCCCGCCGAATAAGTTGACATGGTTAAGCACGTGATAAAGGTTGTAAATGTCTTTTCGATTTTGATAACCCTCATCTAACGGCCACTCGGCTTGATAGCCGTTGTAAAAGCTTGATGGAAAACCACCAAAGAGCTCTGTCATCGCGATATCGGCTTCTCGATCGCCCCAATAACAGGCAGGGTCAAACACCACCGGACCATTGACCGACAGGCCCATATTGCCAGACCAAAGATCCCCGTGCAGTAACGAAGGTTTGGGCGTGTGGCCGACAAGTTGGGCTTTAACATTCTCGATAATGGTATCGATGTCGCCAAAATGCAGCGAGCGCTCAGCCGCCAATTGCAATTGCCAACCAATGCGTTGTTCGGCAAAAAAACGACACCATTTGCGGTGCCAACAGTTTCTCTGCTCCGTGGTGCCGATGAAATTATCGTCATCGAAGCCGTACTCTGCTTGCTCTCCCCAGCGATGATGACGCGCTAAATGTTGCCCCAACAAATAAGCCTGCGTGTCATCTATCGGTTTGATGGGCAGGTAGTTGAGCACCAAGACAGCACTGTCTTTCACGGGGCCAATAAAATACACCCGAGGAACATGAATATGGCCGCTCATCGCGAGTTGACGCAACCCTTCCGCCTCGGCTTCAAAGGCGGGGAGTAGTGCACGCTCGTTTACCTTGACGAAAAAGCGCTGATCACCGCCATCGCTAATGCAATAGGCATCATGGATATCGCCACCACTGATAGCGTGTTTTTCGGTGATCTCGAAATCAATCCCGAGTTGTTCGGATAGGTGTACAGACAGGGCATGCCACATAAGCGACTCCGTTACATCGAGGTAAAGAGGGAAGTAACAGCAACTGGTTATATATTAGCCTATGATGTCGCCCAATATCTGTGGATATGACGACAGTTTAGATAAAAAACGGCTCATAAAGAGCCGTTTAACTGTCAAGTTTGGAACGCGTTACCGATGTTAGGAGACGGATGTCAAACTTGGCAAGATACCATTTGGCATTAAGCGGTTATAGGTCCCGGTTTTGAGTAGTGCGTTGGCCTTTTCAATATCAGGGGCAAAGTAGCGGTCTTTATCATAAAACGGCACCACGCCACGCAATTCTGCTTTGGCTTGCTCCAGTCGTTCCGAGGTTTTATCGGGCGCGCGAAAGTCAATGCCTTGACTGGCCGACAGCAGTTCGACGGCTAAGATACCGCGTGTATTGCTGCTCATATCATGCAAGCGACGAGCGGCAAAGGTGGCCATGGAGACATGATCCTCTTGGTTTGCTGAGGTGGGTAGGCTGTCAATTGACGCTGGGTGAGCCAGGGTTTTGTTTTCACTTGCCAACGCGGCAGCAGTGACCTGTGCGATCATAAACCCAGAGTTAACGCCACCGTTGTTAACCAAAAACGCCGGGAGTTTGCTGAGGTTGCTATCGATGAGCAGTGCCATGCGGCGTTCCGATAAGCTGCCAATTTCTGCAATCGCCAATGCCAGGTTATCCGCGGCCATGGCAACGGGCTCGGCGTGGAAATTCCCCCCAGATATGATGTCGCCATCTTCTGGGAACACCAAGGGGTTATCCGACACTGCATTGGCTTCAGTGGTAAGCACGTCGGCTGCTTGGCGAATTTGCTGTAAGCAGGCGCCCATCACCTGTGGCTGGCAGCGCAGTGAGTAAGGGTCTTGCACTTTTTCACAGTTTTGGTGGCTGTCACCAATTTCACTGGATTCATTCAACAGATGCCGATAAGCGGCAGCGGCATCCATTTGGGTTTGGTGGCCGCGCACTGCGTGAATGCGTGGATCGAAGGGGCGGCGACTGCCGAGTGCCGCTTCCACTGATAATGCACCACAAACCGTGGCGGCGGCATACAAGTCTTCGGCCTCAAATAAGCCTTCGAGCGCAAAGGCCGTTGACGCCTGGGTGCCGTTAAGAAGCGCAAGCCCTTCTTTTGGCCCCAGCGTGATAGGAGACAGCCCCGCGATTTTTAACGCGGCTTCACCGGAGATCACTTCGCCTTTATAACGCGCTTGGCCTTCTCCCAGTAAAACCGTGCTCATATGAGCCAGCGGGGCAAGATCGCCTGAAGCGCCAACGGAGCCTTTTTTAGGAATACAGGGATACACCTCGCGGTTGACCAATTCTGCCAGTGCTTTGACAACCTCAAAGCGGATCCCTGAATAGCCTCGCGCTAAGCTCGCAATTTTGAGCACCATCATCAAGCGCACGGTGGCATCGTCCATAAACTCACCAATGCCCGCCGCGTGAGACAGTACAATCGAGCGCTGGAGCGTTTCGAGATCGTCAAGCTCAATGCGGGTATTGGCTAATAAGCCAAAGCCAGTATTGATTCCATACACCACCCGTCCTTGTTCAAGGATATCGGTGACGGTGTCGGTGCTGGTTTTCATGGTGGCTTCAATGCCGTCAGCAAACGCCAGTTGAACGGGCTCTCGGCTAACTTGTCGCAGTTGATCCAGGGTGAGCTCACCAGGTTGTAGCGTTAATGTGTACATCTTGCTCTCCTTAGCGCAGCGGTTGGTTAGGTAAGTCCAACAGCGGCAGATCGAGTTGTTCTTCTTTGGCACAATCAATGGCAATGTCATAGCCGGCATCGGCGTGGCGCATGACGCCGGTCGCGGGGTCGTTGCGCAGCACGCGTGCCACACGTTGGTGTGCATCGTCGGTACCGTCACACACTATGACAACGCCAGAGTGTTGTGAAAAGCCCATACCAACACCGCCACCGTGGTGCAAAGATACCCAGGTGGCCCCTGATGCTGTGTTTAGCATCGCGTTGAGCAATGGCCAATCTGACACCGCATCTGAGCCATCAAGCATGCCTTCGGTTTCACGGTTCGGGCTCGCCACTGAGCCTGAGTCTAAGTGGTCACGGCCAATCACAACGGGCGCTTTGAGTTCGCCATTCTTCACCATTTCGTTAAAGGCAAGGGCCAAGCGGGCACGGTCTTTGACACCCACCCAACAAATACGTGCCGGTAAGCCTTGGAATTGAATGCGCTCTTTGGCCATATCAAGCCAGTTGTGCAGGTGTGGGTCGTCCGGGATCAGCTCTTTGACTTTTTGGTCGGTTTTATAGATATCTTCCGGATCGCCCGACAGGGCCGCCCAGCGGAACGGACCAATTCCTTGGCAGAATAACGGACGAATATAGGCAGGGACAAATCCTGGGAAATCAAAGGCATTGTTAACCCCCACTTCGAGTGCCATTTGGCGAATGTTATTGCCGTAATCCAAGGTCGCCGCGCCGCGCGTTTGCAAATCAAGCATCGCTTTTACTTGTACGGCCATTGACGCTTTCGCCGCTTTCACGACCTCTGCTTCGCTTTCTTTGCGCTGAGCAGCGGCTTGTTCCATGGTCCAGCCCTGCGGTAGGTAACCGTTAAGGGGATCGTGGGCTGAGGTTTGGTCGGTGACCACATCAGGGGTGATATTGCGCTTCACCAGCTCTGGGAAAATATCAGCCGCATTGGCCAGTAACCCAATGGAAACGGGCTTACCAGCTTGATTAGCTTGCTCAATCATCTCCAGGGCTTCGTCAAGCGAGGTGGCTTTACGATCGACATAGCCGGTGCGCAAGCGATAATCGATGCGGCTTTCATCACACTCAACCGCAATCATTGAAAAGCCAGCCATGGTGGCTGCTAGCGGCTGTGCGCCACCCATGCCACCTAGACCACCGGTCAAGATCCAACGTCCCTTGGCTTCACCATCGAAATGCTTCTTAGCGACGGCAACAAAGGTTTCGTAAGTGCCTTGAACAATGCCCTGTGAGCCGATATAAATCCAGCTCCCCGCGGTCATTTGGCCATACATCATTAACCCTTGCTTATCGAGCTCATTGAAATGTTCCCAGTTTGCCCAGTGCGGCACCAAGTTTGAGTTGGCAATAAGCACACGGGGCGCATCTTTGTGGGTCGGGAATACCCCGACAGGCTTACCGGATTGCACCAACAAGGTTTGGTCGTCATCAAGACGTTTAAGCACCTCGACAATTTTATCGAAACATTGCCAATTACGGGCGGCCCGACCAATACCTCCATAGACAACTAAGCCATTAGGGTGTTCGGCCACGTCTGGATGTAGGTTATTCATTAGCATGCGAAGGGGGGCTTCGGTTAGCCAGCTTTTAGTATTTAGCTCTGGCCCGGTTGGGGCTTTAACCGTGCGTGAATCAAAACGTGGATCCGTCATGGTTACTCTCCTTGTTGGTGAATATGGTGCGACGCCGCGTGTAGCATGGTCCAAGCCATGCGAGCCGCTAATCGACTGGTTTGCTGGTCGCGATCGTAGTGAGGATTAACTTCAGTGATGTCGCACACGGGAACACGAACGCGCTGCCGGTCGGCTTCACTAAAAATGGATTGAATCAGTGGTTCAATGACTTGCACTGGGACGCCGATTGCCGCTGGTGCGCTCACACCTGGCGCGGCACTGGCGGGAAAAACATCCATATCGAGCGTGAGGTATAAGTAATCACATCCTTGGATGAATTCGCTTAATTTCGCTTTGAGTGCCGGTAGCGCAGCCACCTGCATGTCGATATCTTCTTCTACCCAGCACCCAAGTTGTGCGGCTTTATCAAAGAGTGCCTGGGTGTTGCTGGTTCGGCTTACGCCTAGGCAGGCATAGTGAAATGGCCAGCCTTTTTGCTGACAAAGCTGGGCGATCTGCGCAAAGGGTGTCCCTGAGCTACCGGCTTCGCTGATCCCTTGTGGCGTGCGCAAGTCAAAGTGCGCATCAAAATTAATGATACCGATTGTTGGTGCGTGTGTTGGTGACGTGTGGCGAGAAACATAACTGGATAAGCCTTGAAAGCTTGCCCACGCCGTTTCGTGCCCGCCCCCCAGCACCAAGACATTATGCTGTGATAGTGTTTGGTGAATGTGTTGACTTAGCCCTTGCTGTGCAAGGATGAGGTCGGTGTCATCACAGACAATGTTGCCGCCATCATAGAGGGCAGGGGCGTTGTGCCAAGCTAAATTCGCCAATGCCTGCCGGATTGTATTCGGTGCCAGAGCTGCCCCCTGACGACCTTTGTTACGAGCGACACCTTCATCACAAGCAAAGCCGTAGATCACCACGCCGCCTTGTTCACACGATGGCGTGTACGAGGTAACCGTTTGGTGCAAGCGCAGTCCGCGCTCGCCGTCCTCTGGGTCAACGCGCCCTTGCCACACACTCATGTCTGCAGGTAGATGTTTCATCCTCGTACCCCTTGATTGTCGTACCATGTTCCGCCAACGATGCGCCCGGCAAGTGGTGCGGTGCCCACCATGTAGCTAAGCTCAGCCGGTGAGTCGCAGTGCCAAACAGCAAAGTCCGCGTCAAAGCCAGGTGCTATTTGGCCTTTTTGGGTCAACCCCATCGCTTGCGCGGCATGGCGGGTTACGCCGTAAAGGTTCTCTTTGGGCGTCAAGCTAAAAAAGGTGGAGGCCATATTCATCATCAGGGTTAAAGACGCAAACGGTGATGTGCCCGGATTAAAATCGGTGGCGATCGCCATTGGCACATGATGATCACGAAGTGCTTGAATCGGTGGTTTCTGGGTTTCTCTCAAAAAGTAAAACGCGCCAGGAAGCAAGGTTGCAACCGTGCTGAACGCGGCCAAAAGCTGAGCATCAGCTTCTGACAAGTATTCAATATGATCAACGGACAAGGCGCCTGCCTTTGCGGCTGCCACACTGCCGCCAAGGTCACTGAGCTGCTCGGTGTGGGCTTTAATGTTTAAGCCATAGGCATTGGCCGCGGCATACACCTTTTCTGCTTGGTCGACGCTAAAGGCTATTTTTTCACAAAAGACGTCTACGGCGTCAGCCAGTTGCTGTTCTGCCGCGGCGGGGATCACCGAGTGACAAACATAATCAATATAATGGTCGGCATCGTGTTGATACTCAGGCGGTAATGCATGCGCCGCTAACAAAGTCGTTGAGATATTGATAGGCAAGTGCTGTTCAATGGCTCTTGCTACACGCAACATTTTGAGCTCGTCTTCGAGGGTAAGCCCATAGCCTGATTTGATTTCGATTGTTGTGACACCGTCACGCATTAACGCCTCTGCCCGAGGGAGAGCAAGCGCCAGTAATGTCTCTTCGCTGGCCGCACGGGTAGCATTCACGGTCGATAAAATCCCCCCACCTTGTTTTGCAATGGTTTGATAGGGCACACCGTTGAGGCGCTGCTCGAATTCACCGGCGCGGTTACCTGCAAACACGAGGTGGGTATGACTGTCGATCAGTCCCGGGGTGACGAGACACCCTTTTAACGACTGCGTAGGCCAATCGAGCTGCTTGGCTTGCTGTCCTACCGCAACAATTTTGCTGTTCTCGACGGCAATCGCTGTATTGGGTTGGCATTGGTAGCCAGTACTCTCACGAATATCGCTCGCCATACTGACCACATTTGCGTCGGTAAATACCTTCTTCATGGCGAATCCCTTGCTGCTTCATAAATGTCTATACAAATGTATATACAAATAAGGGCGCGAGCACAAGAGGGGTTGTAAAGGTTTTGTGATCGGCTCGATCGTTTTGGCGAGATTAGAGAGATTAATGGCGCGGAAAGCGAACCGCTAGTCGTAAGCGCCGTTTTCAAAATCCGTGATCAGTTCATCGTAGCGTCCGGATTGATGCAAGCGCTCTAGCCCTTGATTGAACGCGGAGATGTACTCATCCGTCTGTTCGATTTCTCGACTGATCAGTACATGCAATGAGGTGACACGAAAAGGGCGTGAATGACGAACGATGTTACCACGCGCTTGTTCGTCGAAATGCTTTCTGAGTATTCGCTCGGCAATGAGGCGGTTACTGATGACAATATCGACCCGGCCTCCAATGAGGGCACGAAAGTTTTGTAGTTCGGTGGTCGTGGCTTGATAGTTAATTTGCAATCCGCGTTTTTGCATTTGCTGCAGCATGTATTCGTCAAGGTAACCACGGTTAACACCAAGCTTTATACCTTCCAGATCCGCTTCTTCTTGCCAGTCAAATGCATAGTGCTTTCGGTGATAAAGGTAAACATGCTCAGGAAAGATGGGCGCCGAGTAGGCAAAGTATTTCTCACGTTCCTCTGTGTAGCCCCAAGCCACAGAGCCATCCCAGTAGCCACTTTTTGCCATCACATAGGCGCGTTTCCACGGGAAAAAACCATAGTGAACGCGATAACCACTTAGCGCCGCCGCTTCTTCAACAATATGACTGATAAGGCCTCTGTGTTTGATTTTCACTGACATTAGCGGGGCGAATTCACCGCTAGTAAGGCGGATGATTTTGTCTGTGGCGCCAGCGGTGGGAGTGATCAGCGTCAAAACGATCACGATGAATAGACAATGGCGGCTGAATAGCGTTAACACACGCGCAAACATCTCTTTACCCCGATACACGACCTTTCAACAAGCATAGCCTACCGACGCAGGTCGGCTATCTGTCTGTACGTGATGTTAGCTTATAACGTGAACCAGGATGGTAGAGTAATGCGGCGCTGACCAGCGTTTGCTGACTCCAGGTGCGGCGGTGGAGTAAAAGGCAGGGCTCATCAGACTTCATCGCCAATGCCTCTTTGACTGCTGCTGATGGATTAATCGCTTCGACACTATGCTCAATGGTGTTAACTGGGCACACTGAAGACAAGTACTCATTGGGGGTGGTCTGGTTGAAGTCTTGTTCCAGATAGGCAGGCGCAAGCGCCGGGTTCACCCAGCGCTGCTCGAGCTGGAGCGGTATCTCATCACCGTAGTGGACAATTTCGCTGTAGTAGACGTCGGTGCCTAACATCACACCCAAGCGCATTGCCACATCAACGGGCGCAGAGAGGCGTTTCAATGCATGGATGACGCTGTGATAGTGCTGACCGCGTGCAGTGACTTCATCGGCAATATTGCGAATGTCCATCAACGGTGATTCCGCTTTGGGTTCAGTAACAAACGTGCCTAGCCGCGGCGTGCGTTCGAGTAGCCCATCAGTCACCAAGTCACGAACCGCCTTATTGACCGTCATCCGGCTAACGTTGAATAGATCGCACAGCTCGTATTCGGTGGGGATACGCGTACCAACCGGCCAAACCCGTGTCTCAATTTTTTCTTCAATGTAGGCTTTGATTTGTTGATAACGAGGCGCGTTGGCCATACGGTTTCCTTGTCAAAATTGTGTATACAAATCAGGATTGATGAAGTCTCGCGTAAAATCAAGTGAATGATAGAAAACTTGATTGTTTATCACGCTGATTCTCGCGCAGAAATTATTGTTGGGATGACTTGCATCACAAATGCGGGATCTTCATAATCGTCATTCTACTCGCACTGTGCGGTTACTTACTAATCGCCAAAATACACTTCATGTGCCACTTGGTGTGTGGCACCACTGAGAAGGATTGTTATCAATGCCTCTAATTACTCTCCCTGACGGCAGTCAGCGTGCTTTTGACCATCCGGTTTCTACTTACGATGTCGCCAACGATATTGGTCCAGGCCTTGCTAAAGCTTGCATTGCCGGCCGTGTAAATGGTGAACGTGTTGACGCGTGTGATCTTATCGAGCAAGACGCCCAACTGGAAATCATCACTGCGAAAGACGAAGACGGGTTAGAAATCATTCGCCACTCATGTGCGCATCTTTTAGGTCATGCGATTAAGCAGCTTTTCCCTGACACTAAGATGGCGATTGGCCCAACCATCGACAACGGTTTCTATTACGACATAGACATGGATCGCTCGCTCACCCAGGATGACCTGGACGCCATTGAAAAGCGTATGAAAGAGTTGGCGAAAACTAAATATCAAGTCGTGAAGAAAAACGTGAGCTGGCAAGAGGCGCGCGACACGTTTGAAGCGCGTGGTGAGTCATACAAGATAGAAATCTTGGATGAGAATGTATCACGTGACGACCGTCCGGGCTTGTACCACCACGAAGAATACATTGATATGTGTCGTGGCCCACACGTGCCAAACATGAGCTTTTGTCAGAACTTCAAAGTCCTGAATGTGGCTGGCGCTTACTGGCGTGGGAATAGCGACAACAAAATGCTACAGCGTATCTACGGCACAGCATTTGCTGATAAAAAACAACTTAAAGCACACCTGGTGCGCTTGGAAGAGGCTGCCAAACGTGACCATCGTAAACTGGGTAAGCAACTTGACCTGTATCATATGCAGCAAGAAGCGCCGGGTATGGTCTTCTGGCATCACAACGGCTGGACGATTTTCCGTGAGCTAGAGCAGTTTATTCGTGACAAACTGGCTGAGTATGATTACCAGGAAGTCAAAGGGCCGCTCATTATGGATCGCGTGCTTTGGGAGCGCTCAGGCCATTGGGACAAGTATGCGGATTACATGTTCACGACGAATTCTGAGAACCGTGAATACGCACTCAAGCCAATGAACTGCCCCGGTCATGTCCAGATCTTTAACCAAGGCCTTAAGTCGTACCGTGACCTGCCGTTACGTATGGCTGAGTTCGGCAGTTGTCACCGTAACGAACCATCAGGCGCATTGCATGGTCTGATGCGTGTTCGTGGCTTTACCCAAGATGACGCGCACATTTTCTGTACCCCAGAACAGGTGCAGCAAGAAGTCAGTGCGTGTATCGAGATGGTCTATGAGACCTATCAGACCTTTGGCTTTAACAACATTGAAGTCAAGCTGTCGACACGCCCTGAAACACGTGTTGGCTCCGATGAAATGTGGGATAAAGCCGAGCAAGCCTTGAATGAAGCGTTAACGGCAATGGACATTCCGTTTGAAATTCAAGAAGGTGAGGGCGCATTCTACGGACCTAAGATTGAATTTACCTTGCATGATTGTCTCGATCGTGCATGGCAATGTGGTACAGTGCAGCTTGACTTTGCGTTGCCCGAGCGCCTAAGCGCGACCTATGTAGGGGAAGATAATGAGCGGCACACACCGGTCATGATCCACCGTGCTATCTTGGGCTCACTAGAACGTTTCATCGGTATTCTTATCGAAGAATACGCAGGACATTTCCCCGCGTGGTTATCACCACAACAAGCCGTTGTGATGAATATCACGGATAAACAAGCAGATTACGCGCAAGAGATTGCGAAAAAACTGCAAAAAGCTGGATTTAGAGCCTCTGCGGACTTGAGAAACGAGAAGATTGGCTTTAAAATCCGCGAACACACTTTGAAGCGTGTTCCGTATATGTTGGTTTGTGGTGACCAGGAAATGGAAGCTGGCGAAGTCGCAATACGGACCCGTAAAGGTAAAGATTTGGGTAAAATGAAGATTGATGACTTCTTAGCGCAGTTGCAGCAAGAAGTGCAAGATCGAACACTCAATATTGTGGAGGAATAAGGTATTAAAGGCGCAAGAAAAGCCCCGGCAAAGAAGAACGCTCATCGTCTAAACAACGAAATTCGTGGTGTTAAGGAAGTACGTCTGACTGACGCCGACGGTGAACAAGTGGGTATTGTCCCATTTGATGAAGCACTCGCCAAAGCAGAAGAGGCGACTCTTGACTTGGTAGAGATCAGTCCGAACGCTGAGCCGCCGGTTTGTCGTATTATGGATTACGGCAAATTCCTTTACGAGAAGAGTAAAGCTGCGAAAGAGCAGAAGAAAAAACAAAAGACTATTCAGGTTAAGGAAGTCAAATTCCGTCCTGGCACAGATGTAGGCGACTACCAGGTAAAACTACGCAACCTGGTTCGCTTCATTGAAGAGGGCAATAAGGTCAAGGTCACTATCCGATTCCGCGGTCGCGAAATGGCGCACCAAAGCATCGGTGTTGACGTGCTGAACCGCTTGAAAGAAGACACTGCTGAAATTGCTTCAGTAGAAAGCTTCCCTTCACGCATCGAAGGCCGTCAGATGATCATGGTTCTGGCCCCAAAGAAGAAGTAATTCTGGCTTCCAAGTAACATGCGGCTGCGCCCGTTGGGTGCAGCCGCTTTGTTCGCCAAATTGCTATGTTATTAATACAATGCGGAGTTATTCATCATGTCTAAGATGAAATCCAACAAAGGTGCTGCTAAGCGTTTCAAAAAAACAGCTGGTGGCTTCAAGTACAAGCGTGCAACCAAGCGTCATATCCTGACTAAACGTACTACTAAGAACAAGCGTCAGCTTCGTCCAAATGCGGTTCTTCCTGCGTGCGAAAACGCGCAAGTAGCTCGCATGCTGCCATACGCATAAGTTTTTAGTTTTATTATTTAGTTTAGGAGAGAGACAATGGCTCGCGTAAAACGTGGTGTACAAGCTCGTGCACGTCACAAGAGTGTAATGAAGCAAGCGAAAGGTTACTATGGTGCGCGTTCACGCGTATACCGCGTAGCTTTTCAGGCGGTAACGAAAGCTGGTCAATATGCTTACCGTGACCGTCGCAACAAGAAACGCCAATTCCGTCAACTGTGGATCGCACGTATCAACGCTGCGGCTCGCCAAAACGGTATGTCATACAGCCGTCTGATTAACGGTCTTAAAAAGGCATCTATCGAAATCGATCGTAAGATCCTTGCCGATATCGCGGTATATGACAAAGCAGCATTCTCTGTGCTGGTAGAAAAAGCGAAAGCTTCACTGTAATTTTTACAGTAAAGAATTGCTGAGAAAGGAGAGCTTCGGCTCTCCTTTTTTATTATTTATCACTGCCTAAGTAATTTAACTCTGAGCATGCAAAAGTATTCACTGCTAACGCCTACCCATTACTCGTATCATGATATAGTGTCTGAAAATACCATTAGGGGCATAACGATGAACCAATACGTCTTCTTTTGTCAGCCTAACCACTGTGACCAGTTTACTTACTTGGTCAAGGAAGCCCCCAGCTACCTTGTTGAAAAAGGCACATTGTTAGAGCAGGGAATGATCATTGAAGGGGATGTGATTGTTGCTGATTGTGCGGAGACCGCGATTGAAAAATTTCGCCAGATTAATCTCAATGCGATTGAAGATTACATTCAGCACGATCCTACCGTTGGCTTTACGACCTTTATTATGGAAATGTATCATTCGCTGCGTCGTCGTCTTGGAGCTAAATGATGATTGTCGATATCTATCAAGTTGATGCCTTTAGCGCGTCATTGTTTCAGGGAAACCCGGCAGGGGTGTGTATCTCGGCGTCCATGTTGGATGAAGCAACCATGTTGGCCATTGCCGAGGAAATGGCGGTCTCTGAAACCGCATTTCTTGCTTTAGATACCATGTCCTTACGCTGGTTTACACCGAAAGTTGAAGTCGCACTCTGCGGTCATGGCACACTCGCCACAGCTCATATTTTAGCTGAGCGTGGTGACGTCAAGATAGGTGACAATGTCACTTTTCATACGCAGTCTGGGCCTCTTGATGTGACGATTCAACGCGAGGGTATAGCCATGGCCTTTCCTGTTCCTGAGCTGACAGAAATAACGCCAAATCCACCGCGGCTAGAAGGTTTAGGTTTACGTGGCTCTGATATCCGCACGAGTTATTCTTTTGGCGAAAAAGAGCTATTGGTGGTTGATTCTGAAGACGATGTAAAAGCGCTGTCTCCGGATTTTGCCGCGTTAAATACGCACCCTGGACGTGGCGTGGTGGTGACTGCGGCAAGCTCTGATAATACGGTCGATATTGTCTCTCGCTACTTCGCTCCTTGGGTGGGGGTGAATGAAGATCCCGTGACGGGTTCGGCGCATTGCGCGCTGGCAGTGTATTGGTCACAAGCGTTGAGTAAAAAGCAGCTTATCGGTTATCAAGCATCCGCACGCGGTGGGTGTATCAAGATGACGCTTAGCGAAGACCATGTGTTGCTACAAGGCCAAGCAGTAACCGTATTTAGCGGAACGCTGGATTTAAGTAAGACCTAGCAATAATCAGCGCAACTAAAAAAAGAGGCCAAACGGCCTCTTTTTCAGTGGTGAAGTGGGCGTGTTAAGCCACTTGCACTTGTTGTTGTTCGATTTCTTCACTTGGTGTGGCGCCGGACTCAGCGCCATGCATCCAACGAATCAGCGTGCCGGATAGCGCGAGTAAGATCACACCGGAAATCGCAGCGGTTGCCGCGATACCGCCGAAGATGGCCATAGCGCCATAATCACCCACATGCGAGCCTATGATACCCGCCACATAGTTGGCAATCGCGTTAAAGCCGAACCAAGCACCCATCATCAATGAAGCCAAGCGTAGCGGCGCGAGCTTAGTGACCAAGGATAAACCGATAGGCGAGAGACAAAGTTCGCCTAACGTGTGGAAGAAGAACGCGCCCACCAGCCAAAACATTGACGTTTTCACTGTGGTATCGCCACCTTGCTCTAACACCGCGCCAATCATGCACACAAACCCCAGTGCCAACATAAATAGCGCCATCGCGAACTTCACGGGCGAACTGGGCTCTTTAGGGCCTAGGCGTACCCACAGTGAGGCTGCGATGGGTGCACAGACAATGATGAAGAAAGGATTAAGTGATTGGAACCAAGCCGCCGGTATCTCAAACCCACCAACCATACGGTCCGTATACTCTTGGGTATAAATATTCATCAAGCCACCGGCTTGTTCAAAGCCAGCCCAGAAAATAATGACAAACAAACCCATTAATAAGATGACTTTAAGGCGATCGATTTCTTGCTTCGTCAATGGAGCGTTGGTCTTGGAGTGATTGGCGTCTCGCGCTTGCTGTGCGGCTGGGACTCGACCTATTTCACCTAACCAAGAGTTGGCCATGGTTAGCTGGATCAGCAGGCTGATCACCATACCTACACCGGCGGCGAAAAAGCCATATTGCCAGCCGTAAGCGCTGGTCACAGAGCCCGAGACGAAGCCTGCTAACAATGAGCCAATGTTGATGCCCATATAAAAGATGGTAAACGCACCATCACGACGATGATCGCCTTCATCATAAAGGTCACCAACCATCGTCGAAATGTTGGGTTTTAGCAGGCCACAACCGGTGATGAGCAACGCGAGACCGGCGTATAACGTATGAACAATGTCCAAACCGTATTGTTGAGCAGGAAAAGCTAAGGTGAATTGTCCAATCGCCATCAGTGCACCACCAACGACGACAGCGCGACGTTGGCCAATGAAGTTATCGGCAATCCACCCACCAATCAGCGGCGTGATATAGACGAGGCCAGTGTAGTAGCCATAAAGTTCGAGTGCGTCTTTGGTTGACCAGCCTAAACCACCGTTGATGGTTTGATCGGTCAAATAAAGGACGAGGATGGCACGCATTGCGTAGTAGGAAAAGCGCTCCCAAAGCTCAGTGCCAAAAAGTAAGAACAGTCCCCGAGGGTGACCAAGTATTGTTTTTTGGTTTTCCATAACTATCTAATTATTCGTTGAATGATTGTTGGGTCTGCATGGGGCTAGCCGGGTGCAGGGTGTTGGCGTTAACGCCTTTGTAAAATGGCCTCCTGTATTTTGTAACAAAATATGTAAAACTAGCGTAATGGTTTTTTACCAAAATTAAAAACTATTATTCAAGCCAAATTAGCGTGGATAATAACAGTCTGTCTATTACATGTGGGATATATGACCAGAACATGCCTGTCACCTATAGTGACGTGACAGGCGTTTGCGTCTTTGCGTGGGATCAAAGGAGAGGGGATTATGTGATAAAGGTCACTCTAGCCGTGTTCAGCGATCAGGCGATGGCTTGACGTAACCACAGGGCAATATCTTCGTACATCACTTGATGACTTTGGTCTGCGTCGGCCCAGCTCATCACAAAGTGGTAAAGTTTTTCCGGGTGGTAGGCTTGTCCGACCAATTGATTAGCCAGGGTTTCTAGCGGGCCTGGCGTTAAACTATCAGTGAATAACTGGCAATCGATGATTTCTCCATGTTTCACATCCAAGTGCAGCTCAACGCCTCCCCATTCAAAACGCTCATCAAAGGTATGCATGAACTGCGGGCTGTTACCGAAATTCCACGCCCAACTGCACTGTTTTTCATAAATCGCGTCAAACCCCTCGACATCGGGCTTGGCGTCGGGAGAAATATACTCAATCTCAGTGGTATGGCCATAATGGCGGAAAAAGGCGGTTTTAATCGCGTCACACACGCGTTGGTGATCAACGTCTGGGACAAAGTCAGCGATATTGGCCACGCGGGCACGTACAGATGAAATCCCCTTGGCTTGTAGCTTTTTAGGATCAGGGTTGAGGTAGTCACCCAGTCGCGACAAGTTGGCATTAATCAAGAGCGTACCATGGTGAAAGCCGCGATCTTTGGCCTCTTTGTAGGCTGAGCCCGATACTTTTCTTGGGCCGTCGGGTGTATCCATGGTGAGGTCATTTCGGCCACTGGCTGAGGCACTGATCCCGAGCGTTTTCAGGGCATCGAGTACAATTTGCGTTGATACTGATTTATCATAACCTGGTTTACCCGCCATAAAGGTAAAATTGGTGTTGCCCAAATCGTGAAACACCGCGCCACCGCCGCTTTGTCTCCTCGCCAACACTACGGCATCTTGTTCCATTTTGCGCGTATTACACTCGCGCCATGGGTTCTGTCCGCGTCCAATGACCACCGTATTGTCATTACGCCAGAGGAACAGGACGTTCTGCTGCGAGGACATGGTTCGAAATATGGTGTCCTCCACGGCGAGGTTGAACCAAGGGTGAGTCGACGTCGAAACAAACACACGTAAGGGACGACTGGTGTCTTGCATACTGGCTCCAATTGTTCGGGAAACAAGTTATTAGGGAAACGCGGTCGGAGGCCAAGTAGAGAGTGGCCACACAAGCTTGTTTGGCAATATAGGCGCTAGAATACCAAACAATGCTTAGCGAGTTATTCGATCAACGCCCATATGCTCGATTTTTACTGGATTGAAGCGCTGAATGACCAATCTACCACCAAAATGACGCCCCTTGTGACCGGATGGCAAGGAAAAATCGCGTAAATGCTGTTTAGCGTTTGGCATTAGTCGTGGCATTAATTAGTATGTAAGGTCAATTTATTACCTGTTCTCTCAGTCAATTGGCATTGAGGCGTATTATTGAGGCGACTCTGTCAGTTTGCTTAGACAATGGGTGAAACCATGATGTCAGCAGGTATTGTCACGCACCTACCTGATTTGGACTGCCCAACGGGTCGACGAGGAAACAATGCAACAATTAGAAGAAATTCTTGCGAATGCAACCAGTGCGGTGGCCGATGCCGCCTCTGTGGCTGCATTGGATGAAGTCCGGGTTAAATTCCTAGGAAAGAAAGGCGAGCTAACCGCACAATTACAGGCGTTGGGCAAACTGCCACCGGAAGAGCGCCGCGAAGCGGGTCAAAAGATTAACCAAGCGAAGCAAACCGTACAACAAGCGATTGCTGAGCGTAAAAATGCGCTTGAGCGCGCCGAGTTGGAAGCGAAGCTTGCCGCAGAAACCATTGATGTAAGCTTGCCGGGCCGTCGTATTGAAAACGGTGGTATTCACCCCGTGACGCGTACCATTGAACGTATTGAGCAATTTTTCGGTGAATTGGGCTTCTCTGTCGCTTCTGGGCCAGAGGTTGAAGACGGTTTTCATAACTTTGATGCGCTGAATATCGCCCCAGATCATCCTGCACGTACCGATCACGATACTTTCTTCTTTAACCCTGATTTGATGTTGCGTACGCATACCTCTGGCGTACAAATTCGTACCATGGAAGCGGGTAAACCTCCATTCCGTATTATTGCCCCCGGTCGCGTTTATCGTAATGACTACGACCAAACGCATACCCCGATGTTCCACCAAGTGGAAGGGTTATTGGTCGATAAAGACATCACCTTCGCTGATCTCAAAGGGATCCTCAACGACTTCTTACGTAACTTTTTCGAGGAAGATCTGGAAGTGCGTTTCCGCCCCTCTTACTTCCCGTTCACAGAGCCCTCTGCTGAAGTTGATGTACGCCGCAAAGGCGGAAAATGGCTCGAGATCTTAGGCTGCGGCATGGTTCACCCGAATGTACTACGTGCGGTGAATATCGATCCAGAGGAATATCAAGGCTTTGCCTTTGGTATTGGCGTAGAGCGCCTAACCATGCTGCGTTATGGCGTGAATGATCTCCGTGCGTTCTTTGAGAACGATTTGCGCTTTTTGAAACAATTTAAGTAATCAGTGGGGCAAGGTAATAATGAAATTCAGTGAATCTTGGTTGAGAGAGTGGGTAAACCCAGCAAACGACACCGACGCGCTTGCCCATCAGATCACCATGGCCGGCCTCGAAGTCGATGAAATTGCACCCGTTGCTGGCGACTTTAGTGGTGTGGTTGTGGGCGAAGTGGTTGAGTGTGGCCAGCATCCAGATGCAGACAAGCTGCGTGTCACCAAAATCAATGTCGGCGAAGATGAATTGCTTGATATCGTTTGTGGTGCACCAAACTGTCGTCAAGGCCTGAAAGTCGCGGTCGCAATGGTTGGTGCGGTATTGCCAGGTGACTTCAAAATAAAAAAAGCGAAGCTGCGTGGTCAACCGTCTTTCGGCATGCTGTGCTCATTTACTGAGCTAGGGATTGATGTCGAATCTGACGGCATTATCGAGCTGCCTGCCGATGCACCGATTGGTGCTGATATCCGTGACTACCTCGCACTAAACGATGTAACCATCGATGTCGACTTAACCCCGAACCGTGCTGATTGCTTGAGCCTGCGTGGTTTGGCGCGTGAAGTCGGCGTATTGAACCGCACTGATGTCACCGAGCCGACCATCACTCCGGTCGCTGCCAGCATTGAAGATAAGGTATCCGTGCGTATTGATGCACCACAAGCGTGCCCACGTTATTTAGGGCGTGTGGTAAAAAATGTGGATCTTAATGCCCAGACCCCGCTGTGGATGCAAGAGAAACTGCGCCGCAGTGGCATTCGCGCTATCGACCCTGTGGTGGATGTCACTAACTATGTGATGCTTGAGCAAGGTCAGCCGATGCATGCCTTTGATCTTAGCAAGCTTGAGGGTGGCATTGTGGTGCGTATGGCAAAAGAGGGCGAAACGCTCACATTGCTCGATGGCAACGAAGCAACACTCAATGCGCAAACCTTGGTCATTGCCGATGAGAAAAAAGCCTTGGCGATGGCCGGAATTTTTGGCGGGCAAGACTCTGGCGTCACCACAGACACGCAAGATATCTTACTCGAATCGGCGTTTTTTGCCCCTGATGTGATCCGCGGCCGTGCACGTAGCTATGGGCTACACACAGACTCCTCTCACCGTTTTGAGCGTGGTGTCGACCCAGCTTTACAAGCAGCGGCGATGGAGCGGGCGACTGAACTGCTATTGGCGATTTGTGGTGGTGAAGCGGGAGATATTGTTACCGCTGAGTCGGCAGAAACACTCCCCACTCGTGACACCGTCACTCTCCGTCGAGAGAAGTTAGATGGCCTATTGGGTCATTCTATCGATAACAGTGATGTACAAGCCATTTTGTCTCGCCTTGGCTGTGCGGTAACGGAAACCGAGAAAGGGTGGCAAGCAACGGCACCTAGCTGGCGTTTTGATATTGCCATTGAGCAGGATTTGATTGAGGAAGTCGGGCGTATTTACGGCTACGACAACATTCCAACCCGTGCGCCTAAAGCGGCACTGACGATGCGCGAATACAAAGAAGCAGCGATGCCACTGAAACGTGTCCGCGATTTGTTGGTTGACCGTGGCTTCCACGAGGCGATTACCTACAGCTTTGTTGAACCTAAACAGCAAGCGCTGATTGTTCCGGATGTTGAGCCGCTGATCCTGCCAAGCCCAATCTCTGCAGATATGTCAGCCATGCGCCTGAGCTTGCTTCCTGGGCTTTTAAACACGGTTGCCTATAACCAAAAGCGTCAGCAGCCTCGGGTGCGTCTGTTTGAATTTGGTTTACGCTTTACCCCGGAAGGCGAGGTCGGTGGTGCCGTTCGTCAATCGAGCATTCGCCAAGAAAGCATGCTTGCGGGGGTGATTGCAGGTCCTGGCAGTGAAGAGCATTGGGATCTGGCGAGCGCGACCGTTGACTTTTTTGATTTGAAAGGCGACCTAGAAGCGGTACTGGAACTCACAGGCAAGTTGAAAGACTTCCGTTTCGTGTCAGCCTCTCATCCTGCCATGCACCCAGGTCAAACCGCCGCGATAGCGTTTGACGGCAAAGTGGTGGGTCACATTGGTACCCTGCACCCTGAACTTGAACGTGAGTTTGGCTTAAATGGCCGAACGGTGGTGTTTGAGCTAGAGTGGCAGGCCATTGACGAACGCTTTATTCCCGAAGCGGCAGGGCTGTCTAAATTCCCTGCTAACCGCCGGGATATCGCGGTGATTGCTGATCAATCGCTTGCTTCTGGCGATGTGGTGGACGCGTGTTTGCAAAGCGGCAACCCCTTGCTTAAGGACGCACAGCTTTTCGACCTTTACACCGGCAAAGGTGTGGAAGAGGGCAAGAAGAGCTTGGCGATCGCACTGACCTTGCAATCTGATGCGCGCACGCTTGAGGAAGCCGATATCAGTGAAGCCGTGTCTGGTGTTGTCAGCTATTTATCAGAGAAATTAGGCGTTACCTTGCGTGACTAACCTAACGTCATCCCAAAAAGCAGCGGAAACGCTGCTTTTTTTATGCCTAAATGGCCTAACATCTATCCATTTGAAAAACTAAATAAATTCACTATATTTGATGAGAAAGTGTTCAGATATTGATAAAAAAGCCTAATATTAAGCAGCTTAGCCGTCTATTGACTATGCTGGTTGAGAAAACCCTTGTAACATCTTGGTTTGAAAGGTCAATTTTTTGGACATTGTTCTTGCTTTTTTAATGTAAAAAAGTTGGCGCAAATCAGCCAGTTGGCATACACTTGTTTTGAGCTGGCCTTCAAATATCCCTAAAATACAAGGGCTAAAGGCGTATGGGCCAAGTGTAGAATGGTGGTGTCGATACTGCGGTATTGCATATGTGTTCAACAATTCTTGAGGGAAAAACCTATGGCGCTCACTAAGGCCGATTTGGCTGAGAACCTGTTTGAAAATATCGGGATTAGCAAACGGGACGCCAAGGAGACAGTCGAAGCGTTTTTCGAAGAGGTTCGGAAGGCGCTCGAAAGTGGCGAACAGGTCAAGTTATCAGGGTTTGGTAACTTCGACTTGCGAGACAAGAATGAACGTCCCGGTCGAAATCCTAAAACAGGGGAAGATATTCCGATCACGGCGCGCCGCGTCGTGACATTTAGACCGGGCCAAAAACTCAAAGCGCGAGTTGAAAACGCAGACGTTGAAGAATAACGCTGTGTGACCCCGACAGTGGTGACGACACCACACTAGAAAGCCGTGTGCCGATGCGCCACGGCTTTTTAATTTGTCTATACATGATCACATTGTGAGGGGAAAATCCTGGGTTTATTGGTTATCTCGCTGTAACGTTTTGTTGTCTAGTTGTAATAAAAGGAAGCATTATGCTGACAGCACGCCCAGGTGCCTTTATTGATGCCGCATTGACTGCACCTCATGCTTTTACCCCAGACTCATGGCGAGTAGGCTCGCTTACCTTCAATCACAGTGCCCCCGGTATTATTTCGATACAGCCCGATGTCGCCAAGGTTTCGCGTTGCGTCGTATTGTCTTCAGGTATTCACGGTGACGAAACCGCGCCCATTGAGCTCGTTGACAGTCTTCTTGCCGATATAATGTCAGAGACATTTACCCCCAATGTGCCGCTATTACTGATTATTGGCCATGCCGAAGCGATTAAAGCGCACACTCGTTTTATTGAAGATAACCTCAACCGCTTATTCGGAGGCTGGAATGAGGAAAAAAACGAAGAGCACTACCTAGCCAATCAGTTGCAACAAGCGGTAAGCGATTTCTTTTCTGCTCAACCGGACAGTATGACTCGTTGGCATCTTGACTTACACAGTGCGATTCGCGAGTCCTATCATTATATGTTTGGGGTGATCCCAACGACGCCAACCCAAAAGGATGTACGTTCATTGGCGGCATTACTCAATGACGCCAAAATGGATGCCACTATTCTGTCTCAATCACCATCACCGACTTTCAGTTGGTATAGTGCCAACCACCATGATGCACTGGCTGCCACCTTAGAAATGGGCCGTGTCGCGCCTTTGTTTGAAAATGATATGCGTGAATACGAGCCGCTTGAACGCACCTTACGAGGCTTACTCAAAGCCGCCACATTACCGACTGAATTGGCGCCGATGCGCTTTTATCGTGTGACCCGAACCTTGACCAAGCACACGGAGCAATTTGCCCTCACGTTCCCTTCATCAGCTAAAAACTTCACACCGTTCGAGAAGGGGGCATTATTGGCCACCGACAAGGGACAAGAAATCTATGCCGAGCATGAGGGGGAAGTGGTGATTTTTCCCAATGCCAATGTCCACCTAGGTCATCGGGCTGGATTACTCGCCACGCCCTTTGAGCCTAATGTCAATCAGCCACTCTTTGTGCACGCACCACAAAAAGCCTCGGCGTAGCGCTTTTCAAGCTGGCAATCAGTCGGTAAAGTGCGTCACAGTATTGGCTTAATGGATGACGCATGCGAGTGTCAGAACTCACCGCCCGCCAACAGAGCCGTTGGCGGCGCGCGTTACTTACTTTCTCGGCTTTACTGCTGTTGGTGTGTGGGCTCGCGCTGAGTGTTGGCGAGATATGGATCAATCCGTTCGCGCCTGACTCAACATTAGAGCAGCAGTTACTCTTACAGCTTCGCCTCCCTCGTGTACTGGTCAGTGTGATGATAGGGGCCTCACTGGCAATGGCCGGGGCAAGCCTACAAGTGCTATTGGGTAACCCACTCGCGGAGCCCGGTGTCTTAGGCATTTCCGGTGGCGCAAGCATTGCTGTGGTCTTACTGTTATTACTCGCACCAGCTTGGGCGTCGAGTGGCAGTATGGCGGTCACTGCCATGCTGGGCGCGAGCTTGTTTACCTTTATATTAGTGATATTAGCCCGTCGCGCTCTAGCGACGGCACGCATTTTATTGGTCGGTGTTGCTCTGAGCATTTTGGCGGGGGCAGGCGTTACCTTGGCCTTTTATTTCAGTACTGACTTTAATTTGCGCCAGTTAATGGTCTGGTTAATGGGATCACTGTCCGGCATGCGATTGGAGCATGTGGGTATACTGACAATGACCTTACCTTGCATTGCGGTATTGTGGCGATACGGACATAAGCTTGACCAGCTTATGCTAGGAGAGTCTCAGGCGCAGCAGTTAGGGCTAGATACACATCAACTACGTTGGCAATTGATCGCCTTAATTAGCGTTTTGGTCGGGGTATCTGTGGCTGTTGCGGGTGTTATTGGCTTTATTGGCCTCATTGTTCCGCATTACTTACGCCTGTGGCTTGGTAGCCGCAACCGTACCTTGTTGCCCATGTCTGCGTTGGCTGGGGCGCTATTATTGGTCAGCGCCGACACCGTTGGTCGACTTATCCTTCCCTCAGCGGAACTTCCGGTGGGGGTGGTCACCAGTGTGCTTGGTGCTCCATTATTTATGTGGATGTTGGTGAGGGCGGGATGATCGTTCGCGCTAAAGATTTGAGCTTATCGCCACGTTTACTACCGATGTCCTTATCGGTTGATGCCGGGCAAGTGGTACACCTTATCGGTCCCAACGGAAGTGGCAAAAGCACCTTACTGGAACTCTTGTCGGGTTTGGAAGTGCCGCAATCGGGGAGTGTTTGGCTGCAAGGCCAACCCGTATCAGGACAAACCCGATACGATTTGGCGCAAGTGCGGGGATACCTAATGCAACAACAGCGCCCTGCGTTTGTCATGGCGGTATTTGAATACCTCAATCTCGTGCTCGATAGTGTGCAATTGGCAACCGGTGAGATTCGAGACAAGACGGTCGCGGACGTGGTGTCTCGTTTGGCTATCAGCGACAAGCTCCACCGAAGAATAGACAGCTTATCGGGCGGAGAGTGGCAACGGGTGCGATTGGCGGGCGTTATGTTGCAAGTTTCAAAGGCGTTAAATCCACATGCGCGCTTGCTTTTGCTTGACGAGCCGTCAACCGGACTTGATGTCGCGCAACAGGAAGTGATTTACCAAGAAATGACCGCCTTGGCGCGAGAGCAGGAAATCGCAGTTATCATGGCTAATCACGACTTAAACCGCACCCTAGAGCACGCGGATACGGTTGTGGTGCTTAAACAAGGTCGTGTTGTGTCACTAGGCCCACCGAAAGCGGTATTGACGGATCAGCTGCTCTCAGATGTTTTTGCCACGCCACTGGAACAGGTATCAACCGCCAATGGCCCAGTGATCATGCGCGCGTCCTCGGCATGAGTTTGAACGTTTTGACCTAACTTTCGCTGTCGTCGTTCTCAATCACGTTAAGCTTGGCGCGAATAAACTCGGCATGATCGACATAGAGCAGCTCGGCGGTTTTACGGATCACCGCTTCCTCGAGCGGATCAATGTTCTCATCGGCATACGCGACTGACCACATCGCCTCGATTAATGCTATCCGCGCTTGTGGGTCAAGGTCGCGTAATTTATCCGTATATTCATACAGCGAGGTCGCATGCTCGCTGTGTTGTCTCGCCTCCTCAAGTAATTGCTCGGCTTGTGTCACGTCGAGTGATAGCAACTGGCAAATACGGTTGCGTTTGGTTGTTCTCTCTCGCTCATCAATATCGTGATCGGCCATCGCCACTTCACTTAATAGCCCCGCCATCGCTTGGTGAAGGGATAGCCCGGATTGCTTACCGTGTTGGCCGGTTTCAGCGGCGAGGGCGGATTCGAGTTTTTTAAAAAGCTGTTTTAGCATGGCTGCTCTCCCAAACTGCGGGGTTTGTTGGCCGTCATTATGCGTTTATACGCGACGAACGGCCAATGCGTTTACTTTACGCTGCCACGTTGGTGGTGAGCGCGTGGCTGGCGCGACTTTGATTCTTTTTACTTTGTGATAGGATGCGACACCAATCAACCTTATTTATCGGCTGTGACACTGATAAACGCCTTAAAAGATTAAGCAGTAAGCAGGAATCGCCTTGAGTTCACGTCATCACAACACGCCAGAGACACTGTTTGCAGCACTAAACGATTGTATGCTGCAAGACCGTTTTCGTTTTAAAAAGCGCATCCATGGCGCGCAAAAAATCAAAAAAGACGACGCCAAACAGGCGGTGTACGATCAAATCGCCGCGGAAATGGCGCAGAGTATGCAGCGTGTGCTCGCCCGTCGTGCCAATGCGCCAACCGTTCGCTATCCAGAAGCATTGCCAGTCAGCCAAAAGAAAGATGACATTGCCGAGGCAATCGCGAATAACCAAGTGGTGATCATCGCGGGGGAAACGGGCTCAGGTAAAACCACTCAGCTGCCCAAAATTTGTATGGAACTTGGGCTAGGTGTCGCCGGTACGATAGGCCACACTCAGCCACGTCGCTTGGCTGCACGCTCGGTCGCCTCACGGATTGCTGAAGAGCTTGACGTCGAGTTAGGCAGCAGCGTGGGCTATAAAGTGCGCTTTAACGACAAAGTCTCAGAGTCGACGCAAGTCAAACTGATGACGGACGGGATCTTGCTGGCCGAAATTCAACACGATCGGTATCTGAATCAGTACGACTGCATCATTATCGACGAAGCCCACGAGCGCAGCCTAAACATCGATTTTATTCTCGGCTATTTGCGCGAGTTATTGCCTAAGCGCCCCGATCTCAAAGTCATCATTACCTCGGCAACTATCGACCCGGAGCGTTTTTCTAAGCACTTTAATAACGCGCCTATGATAGAGGTGTCTGGCCGAACGTATCCGGTGGAAGTGCGCTACCGTCCATTGGTGGAAGAGGAAGATAGCGATCGTGATCAGCTGGAAGCGATCAGCGATGCGGTCGATGAGCTGTGTCAGGAAGGGCCGGGTGATATCCTGATTTTTATGAACGGTGAGCGTGAAATTCGCGACACCGCCGATCATCTCCAGCGTCGTCAACTGCGCGATACCGAGATTTTGCCCTTGTACGCAAGGCTTTCTGCTGGCGAGCAAAATCGTGTATTCCAATCTCACTCGGGGCGCCGGATTGTATTGGCCACCAACGTCGCCGAGACCTCGCTAACCGTGCCGGGCATTAAGTATGTGATTGATCCCGGCACGGCACGGATTTCTCGCTATAGCTACCGGACTAAGGTGCAGCGACTGCCGATTGAGCCGATTTCACAGGCCAGTGCTAACCAGCGTAAAGGGCGCTGTGGCCGTGTGTCGGAAGGCATTTGTGTGCGTTTATATAGCGAAGAGGACTTTTTAGGCCGTCCTGAATTTACCGATCCAGAAATTCTGCGGACAAATCTGGCCTCAGTGATCCTGCAAATGACGGCAATAGGGCTCGGTGATATTCAAGCCTTCCCGTTCGTTCAGCCGCCTGATAGCCGTCATATCAAAGATGGTGTCCGTTTGCTCGAAGAGCTGGGAGCGATTAAGCCCGGCCAAACCACCGATAAACGTAAGCTGACCGCGATTGGTAAAACCTTGGCCAAACTGCCGATTGACCCGCGTTTGGCACGCATGGTGATTGAGGCGCCCAAGCATGGTGCCTTACATGAGGTGATGGTGATTGCCGCGGCCTTGGCTATTCAAGACCCACGTGAGCGTCCGGCTGATAAGCAGCAACAAGCGGATGAAAAGCATCGTCGTTTTGCCGATAAAGAATCGGACTTTTTAGCCTATGTAAACCTTTGGGATTACGTTAAAGACCAGCAAAAAGCGCTGTCGAATAACCAGTTCCGTAAACAGTGCAAAAAAGATTATCTCAATTACCTGCGCGTGCGAGAGTGGCAAGACGTTCACTATCAGATCAGCCAAGTGATGAAAGAGCAGAATGCGCAATTCAACCAAGAGCCTGCCAGTTATCAGGCCATTCACATGGCACTGCTCGCTGGGCTATTAAGTCACATCGGTCTGAAAGACCAAGAAAAGAATGAATACCAAGGCGCGCGGAATGCACGGTTCCATATTTTCCCCGGCTCTGGGCTTTTCAAAAAGCAGCCTAAATGGGTGATGGTGGCCGAGCTGGTTGAAACCTCGAAACTTTGGGGGCGAATTGTCGCGCGTATCCAACCCGAATGGGTGGAGCCACTGGCGCAGCATTTGATTAAGCGCAGCTACAGTGAACCACATTGGTCACGCAAGCAAGCGGCTGTGATGGCCAGTGAGAAGGTCACGCTATACGGGATCCCAATTGTGGCCAGCCGTAAAGTCAATTATGGCGCCATCGACCCGGTGCTTAGTCGTGAGCTGTTTATTCGTTCGGCATTGGTTGAGGGGGATTGGCAAACCAAGCATGCCTTTTTCCGCCAAAATCAAAAGCTGCTGGCGGAAGTGGAAGAGCTTGAGCTGAAATCTCGCCGGCGCGACATTTTGGCAGACGACGATACCTTGTTCGACTTTTACGATCAGCGCCTCGATCATAGCGTCGTCAGCGGGCGTCACTTTGATACGTGGTGGAAAAAGGCACGTCAAGACAATCCCGACCTGCTCAACTTCGAAAAAGCCATGCTACTGCAAGGGGACGCCAGCCATGTCACGGAGCTGGATTACCCCAATTTTTGGCATCAAGGCAACTTGAAACTCAAGTTGAGCTACCAATTCGAGCCAGGCCAAGACCACGATGGGGTGACGGTGCATATCCCGTTGCCGATCCTCAATCAGGTGTCAGAAGAAGGTTTTGACTGGCACGTTCCCGGGCTACGTCACGAGCTGATTGTCGCGCTGATTAAATCGCTACCTAAGCCGTTACGTCGTAACTTTGTACCCGCGCCAAACTATGCGGATGCGGTCTTACAACGAGTGACGCCCATGGAGGCACCTTTGCTCGATAGCATGGAGAAAGCCTTGAAGCAGATGTCCGGTGTCACCATCGAGCGTGACAGCTGGAACTTCAGTCAACTTCCCGAGCATTTGCGTATTCAGTTCCGTGTCGTCGACGATAAGAATCGAACCTTGGCCGAAAGCGAAGACTTAAATGCGCTTAAAGTCTCTCTGAAAGACAAAGTACAAGCGACGTTATCGGATGTGGCGGATGATGATATCGAGCAGCAAGGGATTACCCAATGGAGTTTTGGGGCTTTGCCCCAGCGCTATCAGCAGAAAAAACACGGCTTTGAAGTCAAAGCCTATCCCGCATTAGTCGATGAAAAAGACAGTGTTGCCATTCGTCTGTTCGAAACCGAAGATCAACAACATAAAGCCATGCAAGCGGGGCAGCGTCGGCTTATCTTGCTCAATGTGCCATCACCGATTAAATATCTGCATGCACACTTGCCCAACAAGTCCAAATTGGGACTCTATTTCAATCCGTATGGTCGCGTGTTGGATTTGATTGATGATTGCATCGCTTGCGGGATCGATAAGCTTATCGAGCAACACGGTGGCTTAACCTGGGAGGCACAGGCATTCGAATCGCTTAAAGAGACGGTGCGTGCTGAGCTAGGCGATACCGTGGTGGAGATAGCGCAACAGGTCGAGCAAATATTGACGCACGCGTTCAATATCAACAAAAAGCTCAAAGGCAAAGTGGATCTTTCCATGGCGTTTGCGATGTCGGATATCAAAGCCCAACTAGAGGGGCTTATCTACAAAGGCTTTGCCACCGAATCAGGTTGGCAGCGGCTGCCTGATATTCTTCGCTACATGAAAGCGATCGAGCGACGGTTGGAAAAGCTACCTGTGGATCCAACCCGCGATCGCAACCACATGCTCAAAATTGAATCTGTGATGAATGAGTACAAGGCGTTGCTGAACAAGCTGCCTAAAGGAAAGCCTGTGCCTGATGAGGTGAAAGCGATTCGTTGGATGATTGAAGAGCTACGTGTGAGCTACTTTGCGCAACAACTCGGCACGCCTTACCCTGTTTCGGATAAGCGGATTAAAAACGCCATTGCGGCGGTTTAAATGCGGCAAGCTTATGCCGCTACGGATTAGATGAAGACGGGTAAAACGTCGATGCGAGATAATTTATATAAATATCAATAAATAATCAAAACCGTGTCACATGGCACGGTTTTTGTTTTTGTCAATACGAACGACAGACAGCTCGGTGGTGCGTGTTGCCGTGGCAAGAAAGGAGCAAAAAATGAAACAAGCAGATGTGGCCCCTTGGTATCGGGTGGTTTTGTATGTATTGGCGCTAAGCATGCCAACCTCGGTTTGGGCCAGTTTTAAAGATGAGGTCAGTGGATTATATCAATCACTCAATCTCGCTGGGGAGGTGTCGTACCAAGCCTTTTCTGATGCGTATCGCCATTTTAAGCACAACCCAAGTAGCAAGCCGGTGATGACACTGATTGATTACGGAAAACCGTCGTCAGAAAAGCGGTTTTGGGTGATCAATGTGAAAAAACGCCAAATGCTATTTCGCTCTTATGTCTCTCATGGAAAAAATAGCGGCGCCCTTTACGCAAAGCAGTTTTCTAACAGAATCAACTCGCTAAAAACATCATTGGGGGTCTATCGCGCGGCTGAAACCTACCATGGCAAACATGGCTATTCATTACGCCTCGATGGTTTGTCAAAGGGGTTAAATGACAATGCACGTGAAAGAGCGATTGTTATTCACGGTGCCGATTATGCCCATCCGAACGTGATCAAACAAAATGGCCAACTCGGTCGAAGTTGGGGCTGCCCAGCGCTACCTAGCTATTTATCGGCCCGCGTGATTGATGCGATAAAAAACGGCACTTTTATCTATGCGTTTGCCAGCCAAGTTTGATGATCAAAGATGTCATAGCGGACGGGCTTTCACGAGTCATTTCACGGTGGACGATGTAACACCTGCCCATTGTTCACCGTGAACACGCGTTCTCTACCAAGAAAAAATAAAGGCATGTTGATACGCCTTCTATCGCGCTAGCGTATGCTCCTTACCACTAAGGAGGAATGCCATGGCACGCCTAAATCCTTTTACTCTATGCTTACTCTCCGCCTTTACCCTGTTTCCTACCAGTGATGCTGATGCTGCACCGTCGGCGCCAGCGTTGATGCATGGTATTGACGGACAGATTGCCGAACAAGACTATCGCGGTTATTGGGCCAGTGAAAAGCTCGATGGGATCCGTGCTTACTGGACAGGATCTCGATTATTGACGCGGCAAGGCAATCCTATTCACGCCCCTGAAGCGTTTATCCAATCGCTTCCCCAGACACCCTTAGATGGCGAGTTATGGGCAGGACGAGGAGAGTTTCAAGCCGTACTACGCACTGTGCTTGATGATACCCCGGATGAGGATGCGTGGCAGCGTATTCGCTTTTATGCGTTTGATATGCCCGATCATTCAGGCCAATTTTCAACCCGCTATACAGCGTTAAAACAGATCGTATCTAAGACAGCATCGCCGCACTTAGCGTATGTCCCACAGAAGCCTGTGACGAGCAATGAAGCACTTAAGGAGAGGTTGGCTACCATCGATGAAGCAGGCGGTGAGGGCTTGATGCTGCATCACCCTGATAGTGTGTATGTGGGTCAGCGGGTAGAAAGCGTCGTTAAGTTGAAAACCTACCAAGAAAAAGACGTGACTGTGGTAGGGATGAACCCTGGCAAAGGGCGGTTACAAGGTTTGATGGGCTCTCTGGTGGTACGCCTGGCTGACGGCACCGAGTTTAGCGTGGGATCTGGCTTTAGTGATGCGCAGCGGGCTGATCCGCCACAGGTTGGTAGTACTATCTTGGTGCGCCATAACGGTGTCACCCAAAAAGGCATTCCACGTTTTGCACGTTTTATTCGCGAGAAGCCGTCCCTGTAATGAAACCTCCGCCAACGGAGAGTGATACCTCACCGTTGGCGGTGTAGCCGCTCCCCGTTAACGATTAGCGCTCACGAATGCGCCTGAGTGACGGAAGAGGAGGAAGCACCTGTCTGTTGGCGCAATTGATGGTCCAGGCACTGGCAATCAGCGCTGTATTTTTGTTTCCCCGTTTTACCGATCCCTGGGTTAAAACTATTGGTAGGATCTAACTGGTGATAGAAGTTAGCTAAGTCCGGCTCCGCCGCATAGAGGTGACCTACGTTATGCTCGGCAGGATACTTGGCACCTCGTTCATTGAGTAGCGCCAGCATTTTCGCCTTAATCGCACTCACATCCGCACCTTTTCTCACCACATAGTCTTGATGGAAGACGTGGCAGAAAAAGTGCCCGTAATAAAGCTTGGCGACCATCTCTTGTTCTATCTCGATGGGCAGGTGCTCTTCCCACTCGGTCTCGTTGCGCTTAAGCGCAATATCTAACGCCAGAATGTCTTCCACATCACGGCTGTGCATGGTGTGGTAGCGAATCGCCGCACCGGCTGCCGCAAAGCGGTGAAGCATGGCTTTTTTCGCTTCATCCTCACTACAGGCAAAGTAATCACTGTCTGCGTGTTCGGTGAAAAAGCGGCTCAGAAACGCCGAGGCTTCTTCTATTCCCTCATCTGAGGCTTTGAATATTAGATGGTGCTCAAACCTATCGCGAAATGCGAGCATTCGTTTGGGTAAGTGCTGTGGAAAAAGCTGACTGGCGTATTGCATCACTTTATCGGGTAATGCTTTAGGCAGTAGGGGAACACTGTCTAGCCAGGCGGTTATTTTTGCTTTCAAGGCAAACATTTTCGGGATTGCATCTGTCCCCAGTCGACCAATCGCTAAAAACACATCTTTTCCGTAACGCTCGGCGATATCAAAGGCATCACGATGCATATACTCAGCCACCTCAGGCAAGTGAGAGAGTTCGCTCAGAACACGGCGGCGCAGGGTATTAAACACA
The DNA here is from genome assembly GCF_001995655.1 of Salinivibrio sp. IB868. NCBI lineage: Bacteria > Pseudomonadati > Pseudomonadota > Gammaproteobacteria > Vibrionales > Vibrionaceae > Salinivibrio > Salinivibrio sp. IB868. The sequence continues at coordinate 212,357 of NZ_MUEW01000001.1, read as the reverse complement.
TCTGGGTTGTTGGTGCCAATGTAAAAAACTTGCTCGCGCTCAGGGATCGGGTAAGTATCAAGGCGCACGGCAAATACGGCAAGTTTCCCCGCACAGCCGCTCACTTCATGTAAGCGGTGTTTGTCGGCGTTATAGCGCGCGGGGCTGTCAGCATCGACATCACGCAAGATCTGCTCGTAGTCATCAGCAGACGCCTTGCGCTCGTCATAGGTAATATCATCGGCGGTGTAATCACCATGCTCAACGCGCGAGAGAATAGCTTCTGGGTCATCACCTAAGGCAATGCCCAAATGATTAACCAGCGTCAGTTCACCATGTTGATTCAACTGTGCGAACAAAGAATACTCGGTATAAGCTGGGCCGCGTTTGACCAATGCACCACCGGAATTATTGGCCACACCACCGACAATCGATGCGCCAATGCACGACGAACCGATGACCGAATGCGGCGCGCGCTTAAGAGGCCTGAGCGTCTGCTCTAACTGGTGCAATGTTGTTCCGGGAAAACTCAGTACCTGCTTGCCGTTATCGAGAAGCTGTAATCCGTCTAGGCGTGTAGTGTTGATAATTACCACATCACGGTCGTAGTCGCTGCCTTTGGGGGTTGAGCCTTCGGTTAAGCCCGTATTCGCGGCTTGCATGATCATCACCACATCCGCGTCGACACATGCTTGGAGCACTCGCCATTGCATCACCAAAGAGGTGGGGAAAATAACCGCCAGCGCAGGGCCGCCTCCCGAGCGAAAGCCTGTACGATAATGCTGGGTCTGGCTTGTCTCAGTGAGTACGTTGTTTTCGCCCACGATGTCGGTCAAGGTCGAAATAAATGCTTGTTGCTGTGATGACGACAAACGTGATGGGGTATTCATAAGCGTTCCTTTCCTTTATGTTACGACAAAGGCTGGGGTCAGCCTAGCTGGCCCGCTTGTGGAGAGAAAGGCCGAGAGGTAGCTCGGCCAATAACATGTAAGATTACGCCCCGGAGAGGACATCGGCAAATTGCAATACATTGATTAACACCAAGCCAATAACCGCCGCGGCAATCAGATAGTAAATGGTGGGTAAGACGGTTTTCCGCAGCGTCACGCCCTCACGGCCGAGTAAGCCTACCGTCGCGGATGCTGCGACCACATTATGGATGACGATCATGTTGCCAGCTGCGGCACCAACGGCTTGCAGGGCAATTACCACCACGGTCGATGCGCCTAACGTTTGTGCCACTTCAAACTGAAACTGGCTAAACATCATATTGGACACCGTATTGGAGCCAGCAATAAAAGCGCCCAACGCCCCAATGGTGGCGCTTAACGCTGGGAAGCCATTCCCCACTAAATCGGCCGCAAAGCGTGCGGTCATGACTGGCATACTCACCAAATCAGCACCATTAACGCCTGAGTTAATAAAAATCCGTACCATGGGAATGGTAAACACCAAGACAAATCCTGCGCCAATCAGTGTCTTACTCGATTCTCGCGCAGCCGTTACCAGCGGTGACAATTGACGCGCTTGCAGCAACACGGCTAATAAAGCCACGAACGCAAGGATACCGCCCGGTAGATAAAGTGGCTGAATGGCGGCGTTGACCCCTGTTTCACCAAACAAAGAGGAGAAACCGAGGCTGACATCGGTCAGTGCCGTCTTGACCGTCGGGCTAACGCGGCTGATCACCAAGAAAACCGCCAACAAAATATAAGGGGTCCAGGCCATGGCCATGCTCATCGGCTTTTCTTGAACCTTAAGATCCATCTTCAGCGAGCCCAGCCAATGGGTTGGCCACGTTGACTCGTCATCAAAGTCCCACTGTTTTTTCGGCACTAAAAAGCCTTTACGTGCCGCGGTGGTTACAAGCACAATCCCTGCTAGACCACCGAGTAATGAAGGGAATTCGGGTCCTAACAACCAGCCGGTGAGGGCATAAGGAACGGTGAATGCTAACCCGGCGAAAATCGCAAACGGCGCCACCTCTAAGCCTTCTTTCCAGCTCTTGTTCTTGCCGAAAAATCGGGTCAACATCATTGCCATTAGCAAAGGCATCAGTGTGCCAATCACCGCGTGAATAAACGACACTTGCGTGGTAATAGACTGCAGGTAGGCCGCCCAATCACTGCCATTGGCGGTGAGTGTTTGCCCAATTGCATGGCTGTCTAACCCTTTGTTTACGCCCACGATAATAGGTGTGCCCACTGCGCCGAAGGAGACAGGCGTAGATTGAATCATCATCCCCACCACAACCGCGGCGAGAGCAGGGAAGCCGATGGCGACCAATAACGGCGCCGCAATGGCAGCGGGGGTGCCGAAGCCTGATGCCCCTTCAATGAACGAGCCAAAGCACCATGCAATGATGATGGCCTGAATACGCCTATCATCGGAGATGGTGGTAAAGCCGTTGCGAATTACGGTAATCGCGCCAGTGTGCTTTAAGGTGTTGAGCAAAAGGATGGCACCAAACACGATCCAAAGTACGGCTGCTGTAATGATTAAACCTTGTGCGATGGAGGCCGATACGCGTGCCGCACTCATCTGCCACTGGAAGAGTGCGATTAAGACTGTCATGATAAAGGCAACGGGCATCGCCTTCTTGGCTGGCCAATTTAAGCCGACCAGTAAGATAGCCGCGACCACGATGGGTGAGAACGCGACGAGGGCGTATAGGGTATCTGTCATAAGGGTTCCTTATTAGGTGTCTCTTCCGTTGAATCACGTTGAATAAACAAGTCACCAATGTGTTGTTATTTTGCTGACAGCTCGGTGACTCGATGTTAACCGTATGTGACATTACGCGTTTGCATTTTTCTGATATATGGAAATAATGAAAATAATTACTTCCATAATTGACATAATATGCCGAAAACAGATGATCTTGTCCTCTTTGCTCAAGTCGCCGAATTAGGCTCTTTTAGCAAGGTAGCGGAAATAAATTCCCTGACAAATTCCGTAGTTAGCAAGCGGATTAAAAAGCTCGAAGAGGGGTTGGGAGTGCAGCTTTTGTATCGCACCACGCGTAAGCTGACACTGACTGATGCCGGACGTACCTTGTATCAAGGTGCAAAAAATGTGAAGCAGGCCGCTGATGAAGCCTTTGATGCGGTCGCAGGGTTTGGGGAGGCGATAACGGGCCAAATTAAAATTTCAGTGCCGACCATTTCTGGGGAACTGTTGTTGGCCGAAGCGGTGGCGGCGTTTTGTGGGCAATACCCTGGTCTCAACATCGATATGTCGTTGGACAATCGCTTTGTTGATTTAATTGATGAGGGGTTTGATCTGGTTATCCGCACCGGCTACCTCGAGGACTCTAGCTTAATTGCTCGCCATATTATCGACTCACAATGGGTGGTATGTGCGGCGCCCAGCTATATTGCGCGTCATGGGCGGCCACAACATCCTATCGAGTTAAAACAGCATAATTGTCTGCAATATGCCTACCAAACCACGGGAGCCAGTGACTGGGAGTTTAAAGGCGAGCATAAAAACCAAGTGATTAAAGTGGCCGGCAACTTTTCGACCGATAACCCCATCGCCCTGCGACAAGGTGCGCTAAGTGGCCATGGCATCGCGTATGTACCGCGTTGTTTGGTGTATGACGATTTGATGCAGGGCGTATTGGTTGATCTTTTTCCTGACCAAGTGGGCAAAAAACTCGGGATTTATGCGGTGTATCCATTCACTCGCCAGCCACCTAAAAAAGTACGTTTGCTGATAGAGCACATCCGCAATAAATACCTTGCGATTCAGCATTGCTTTTAGAAAGCACCACGTGGTTCATATACTGCGCCCACGTGGTGATAGAGACGCCATTGTTATTTAAGCATTCTGGCCATTTCACGCCCTGAGCCAATGACATCGTCGATATTAGCGACCACGGTTTTAGGCAAACCGAGAATGTTGTACTCGAGCTGCTGGTCGAGCCAATCAAGCTTAGAGTCGGTGGTAACAAACTCGCCCCAAGCGGCGTCAATTTTGTTGGCTAAGCGAAGTATGCCCGCCAATGGCGAAAACTGCTCATCGTGTACGGGCGAAAACTGATAACGAATTGCATCGCTTAAGCGCTGGGGAAAGTTCCAAGTTTGTGCGAGCTCTCCACCTAACTCGGCGCTGGTGATCCCCAAAATAAGCTGCTGGGCTTCTTGCTTGGGCTTACCCGCCTCCATGTGCAGATTGATACGGTCCAGCTTGTCGTAAGCGGTGGTCATGATCAGCAGCTCACCGAGATTATGGAGCATGCCGGCGGTAAATGCTTCGTTACCGTCCATTCTTAATGCGTTTGCTAAGGCTTTACTCAAGGTTGCAATTTCGAAAGTGTGTTGCCAAAACGCATCCATATCCACTTCGTCATCGACGTCAAAGGCACTCATCAGTGCACTAGACACCACCAGAGTTCTCACAGGGCCTAGACCTAGCCGGATAACGGCCTCGTTGACAGAGCCTACGTTTCGGGCGCGGCCAAAATAGGCTGAATTAGACAAGCGAAGCACTCGCGCGGAAATGACCTGGTCGTAGGCGATTTTTTCGGCGATTTGATTAAGCTCAGCGTCATGGCTGTTGACCAACTCAATCAACTCTTGCACGACTTTGGGGATTTTCGGGAGACGATCGATAAGCTCGACCAAGCTATTGGATTCCATAACAACTTCCTTCAGCGTTGGCTCTGATGTAACTATAGATCAGAGCCAAAGGCTTCAGGGAAGAAAATTACTCCGTGGCGGGCGTAGCGCAGTAGGCCTGTTTTCTGGCATTGAAACGCTCTACTAGGTTTTGAATGGCCTCTTCGCAGTAGGGGCGCAAACCACTGGCAACCATCGTTTTGCATCCGTGTCCCACACGCCGCCCATCGACAATAAAATCAAAAGCAAGATCGACTTTTCCGCGTTTGCCGCTCACTTGCATCACCGAATCCGATAAAGCGACATCGGCAGATTTGATTGAGAGATCATCAAACGCCAAGCTCATTTTCTCGTACATGACGAGTGGACGTTCAGTGTTAATCATCATTTGTTGCTCCCGCATTAGCGGCACCATGATATGCGGGAAGTTCTTACCGGAAAACTGCACGTAGTGCTCGGCGATCTCTGTTGCTAATGCTTTATCGTGACGTGTTTGTCCATGGCGTGTCATGGTGAGATAAAGCTTTTGATTATCGTCGACGACGGTAACGCCATCGTCTGTTTCGATAATCGACAAGGGCGTGTTGGCACTGATCATGCCATTGAACTGAATCTCGATTTGCTCGCTGATCCCTGTTTTGGCCAATAAGATAGAAAGCAGCAAATCCCCGGGCACACAGAACCGTGAAGCGTCTGTGTCATGAATCGGGTTAAAGTCGCCGGCGATACGTTTAGCAAAGTCACTTGCTTGCTGGCGAGTAAAAATCAGTTTGCCATCTTGCTCAGTGTAATAATGTTCTAATTTCATAATGGATAACAGATGCGAGAAATAAGCCGACATTGTAACCCAAGCGAAGCGCGGCATTGGTCTAGCCAGTCGTTGCATTATCTTTTTGTGATTGGAGTCAACGACTAAGGTCTAAACCCTTACTACTTCAATGGTAAGCGTGAGAGTGTTATAAAATAAATAAACAGGTCACTTGCATAGGAACGGCGTATGGCATTCCCTTATCGACACATCGTAGTTTTGACAGGCGCGGGAATATCTGCAGAGTCAGGGATTAGAACCTTTCGAGATCAAGATGGCCTTTGGGAAGAGCATCATATTGAAGACGTTGCAACGCCTGAGGGCTTTGAGAGAAACCCGACCCTTGTTCAACAGTTTTATAATGATCGTCGGCGCCAGTTACAAGGAGAGATCATCCCCAATCCGGCCCATGAGGCACTGGCACGCCTAGAGCAGGAAACCGAGGCCAGTGTGCTCGTTGTGACCCAAAACATTGATAATCTCCACGAGCGCGCCGGCACGCACAATATCATTCATATGCATGGTGAGCTGTTAAAGGCGCGTTGTAGCCACTCGCAGCAAACCATCGATTGGACGGGTGATATCCAGGTGTCCGATCACTGCCATTGTTGCCAGATGCCCGCACCGTTGAGGCCACACGTGGTGTGGTTCGGAGAGATGCCTCTGGGAATGGGGAAAATTCATGATGCACTCAATCAAGCGGATCTGTTTGTTTCTATTGGCACCTCTGGGGCGGTGTATCCAGCGGCGGGGTTTGTGCACGAAGCGGCGATGCATGGTGCGCACACTATTGAAATAAACTTGGAGCCCAGCGCTGTGGAAAGTGAATTTAATGAGCGGCGTTACGGGAAGGCGAGCACGCTCGTGCCGAAGCTGGTGGAGGAAATTCTGGCACTGGAGCAGTAACGCAAGAGGATACAGATAGAAAAAAGGGCTGCTGATGGAATAGCAGCCCTAGCGCAAGGGTTACTTTAACCTGTCTTTCGCGAGCCATTGCGAGCACATGACCAACACTAACGACACCAATAACATGATAGTGGCAAGTGCATTCACTTCGGGTGATACGCCCACTTTAACCATCGAATAAATCTTTAAGGGCAAAATTTCATAGCTTGGCCCGGTCACAAATGAGCTAACGATAACGTCGTCCAGCGAAAGGGTAAAACTCAGTAGCCAACCTGCACCGACCGCAGGAGCCGCCAGTGGCAAAATAATCTTGGTGAGGATCACCCATTCGCTCGCGCCTAAATCACGCGCGGCTTCAAGCATTTTAACGTCAAAGCCATTTAAGCGACTGTATACCGTGACGACCACGAATGGTAGGCAGAAAGTAATATGAGAGAGCAGTAGGGTTAAAAATCCCAGTTGCGCGCCCATCAACACAAATAGCGCCAATAACGAAATAGCCATCACAATGTCCGGGGACATCATCACCACAAAAAGCATGCCATTGACAAACTGTTTACCGCGAAAGCGGTAGCGAAAGAGGGCAACGGCAGTCAAGCTACCAATCATGGCGGCAGCACTAGCAGAAAAGACCGCAATGGTTAATGAGTTACCCGCCGCTTGCATCAGGCTATGATTATTGACCAGCTGCCCATACCACTCCCAAGTAAAGCCTTTCCAACTCATGCCAAATTTGCTGGCATTGAACGAGTTAACGATCAACACCAGAATTGGGATGTAAAGGAAGGCGTAAACCAAGGAGAGAAAACTATTCCTTAGCCACCGGATCATGATAAGGCCTCCTTGCGATTCATCCACTTACCCACACGCCAATATGCAAACAGCAACAGGCCCATTAACACCGTCAGAGAGATACTGGCGGCTGAGCCAAATGGCCAATCACGAACGTTCAAAATCTGGCTCTTAATCACATTGCCGATCAGTAGGTTTTTCGCTCCCCCCAGCAAATCCGAGACGTAGAACATGCCTAGAGCGGGAAGAATGACCAGCAAACTGCCAGCAATAATACCGGGTGTGGTCAATGGCAGGATCACGCGCACAAAACACTGGAATTTGTTGGCGCCTAAATCACGCGCCGCTTCAAGGTAGCTGCGATCGAGTTTCTCGATGCTCGAGTACAAAGGCAGGATCATAAATGGCAGCAAAATATAGACAAGGCCAACCATCACCGCATACTCGGTGTACATGATGCGAACGGGGCGTTCTATCAAGCCAAGCCACATCATGCTTTCATTGAGTAGCCCACGGGTACCAAGAAATATTTTTAGCCCGTACGTACGGATCAAGGAATTGGTCCAAAACGGAACAATCACTAAAAACAGCATCAAAGGACGTGTATTTTTAGGCATTTTGGCAATGATAAACGCAAATGGATAGCCAATGAGTAGGCAGATCAGGGTTGCCAAGGCCGCCATGTAGAAAGAGTGCCAGACTACTTTCGCATAAAGAGGATCGAGCAGTTTCGCATAATTGCTCAGCGTGAAGGTCATCTCGACAAGATCGGCGTCATCGCGCGTTAAAAAACTGGTCGCGATAATCATTAGGTTGGGTAAAAAAACAAAGATCAGCAACCAACCTACGACCAAACCCACGATGGCGGTTTGCAGATTAAGCTTTTTCATCGGCCAGCACCACCTCCCAGCTTTCTACCCACGTCAGAGCCACTTTCTGATCGATGGAGTGATCGACGTCAGGGTCATCTTCATTGAAGAACTCGCTCACCATCACGGTTTGCCCTGATGGCAACTCGAGGACCGAGTCTAGGGTCATGCCTTTGTAATTTCGCTCGCGTACATAGCCCACAATACCATTGGGCTTAGCATTACCATGAATTTCTTCCAAGCGGATGTCTTCAGGGCGAAGCAATACCTTGATAGCGTCACCTGGATGGACATCGAGCTTGCAATAGACCTCACACTCACGTGATTCGACTCGGGCCCAAATACGTTTGTCATCGATGCGTTTAATCACATTGGCATCAAAGACATTGATTTCACCAATAAAGCGTGCCACGAACAAATTCTTAGGCTCTTCATATATCTCACGCGGTGAGCCGTCTTGCTCGATTTCGCCATCACGCATAACGATAATGCGATCTGACATCGACAGGGCTTCTTCTTGGTCGTGGGTAACGAAGATAAACGTAATCCCCAGTTTGCGTTGCAGCTGTTTAAGCTCCATCTGCATTTGTTTACGCAGTTTGTAATCGAGTGCAGAGAGGGATTCATCCAGCAAGAGCACGCTCGGCTTATTCACCACGGCGCGTGCAATCGCGATACGTTGCTGCTGTCCGCCAGACAATTGATGAGGTTTACGAGAGGCATAATGGTCAAGCTGTACCATTCGCAGCGCTTCCATCACCCGAGGTTCAATATGGTGATGATTCACGCCCTGCATGCGCAGGCCAAATGCGACGTTTTCAAACACTGTCATATGTGGGAAAAGCGCATAGCTTTGAAAGACAGTGTTTACATTGCGTTTTTCTGCTGGGAGGGTCGTGACATCTTTGCCATCAATAACGACAGCACCACTGTCGGCATCTTCCAGCCCCGCAATCAAACGCAGTACGGTTGTTTTGCCACAGCCTGAAGGGCCAAGGATCGTTAGGAATTCTCCGTTATTGACCGTTAGGTTGAAACGGGAGATGATTTCTTTGCCGTCGAAACTTTTGGTTAGTGACGCGAGCTCGACAACCGGTTTGTGAGATACATTTGCGTGCTTCAATGGTTCGTTCTCTCTCTACCTGGCAAATTGTCTTGTACATTCGTACCCATAAAACAGACGGCGCATAATAGACGCGTGCCAGTCGAAGTTAAAGCAGTTTTTCGCTCGTTTTGGCACTTTGGTGTCTGTTGTTCGATAAGGTGTCCAGCCTAAACCAGACCATTGTCAACGCAAAGCTGATCTGGTTATTTTTCCTTATTTGTCAGAATGATTTTTGGCTATGGGTTACAGTCAGATATACTGGGTGCATTAGTCATGATAGATAACGATTATGAGTCAACAAGAATACAACAATGCTTTACATATCGGTGGGTCGGTAGAAACGGCGCTAAACGGTCGCTACCGGCTCGATCCTTTTGAGATAATCAAAGAAGCCTTCTCTCAGACCTTCAAGCACTTTTGGTCGTTTTTGCCCGCTACCTTGTGCCTATTCGCGACTCAAATAGGTATATTAATGCTGATGCTGACGTTGTTGTTGGGGGCGCCGTCGCATTTATTTGAGGCATTGGTCGGTCAACGTGAGCTCACCACAGATATGATTTCATCCGTGTGGTTAGCGAATTTTACTTCCGAGGTTCTGATTGCGCCATTATATGCGGGGGCGAGCTTAATGGGCTTGAGTCACGCTATAGGCTTTCGCTCTAAACCACGCCATCTACTAAAAGGGCTCGTGTTTGCTTTACCCGTGACGGTCGTGATCTGCCTGTCGGCGACATTGCAAAGTGTGGCGAGCATGATTTTTCCATTACTGAGCCTTTATGTTGCGATGGCGTTTTCCATGTCGCCGTTATTGATTTGTGAAAAACGCCTCACGCCGGTTAAAGCTCTCACCGTATCCTTCCGGGCGGTAAACAAGAAATTGTTCCAAATGGCAACCATTTATGCCGTTGTCGGCGTGCTATTTCTCATTTCTTTTGCCACCGCTGGCTTTGCCTTGGTTTGGGCGTTACCCTTTCTCTTCAATGTTAAAGGTGTGATTTACCGAGAAATGTTTGGCGTTGGTGTGGAGGTGACAGTGTCACAAAATGAGAATGAAGAAAGAGCACCGAATAGTACAACTCCGTCGTCATCTGACCAAGACACCTTTGACGCTTGATTCGCTTTGAGCCTGCAACTGGAGTTCTGATGAAAAAACTAGCCAGTGTACTGGTTTTGTTGGGAATGGTGAGCGTCCCAGCCAGTGCCGATACATACCGTTTTAGCTATAGCAAGCTATTTACTCAGCTTAAACATAACGTGGAAGAAGGGCACCCTGATATTGGTGTAGCGTACTTTATGGTCTCGGCCGAGTCGGGAGAGGTTTGCCCGATTTCTCGCGCATGGATGAGCAAGGAAGAGCATTATGAAGCCTTTGATATTCCAGCCTCTCAAGCGCTGCCGCTTCCTCTCGATAACCAGCTCCGCAAAGTGAATCCGGATGTCTTTGTTGAAACGCCCGCCGATCGTAACTGCGATATTTCGTTCCAGGTATTGGTTGATCAACCAGTAGGAAAGAAATTAACCAGCCAGCAGATTCAGGGCTGGTTGCCTCAGATGGATACGATGATGGAAAATTTAGGCGGGATGTTTGCTTCTTGGTTTATGCCGAAGACACAGGGAGTCGTCTTGCATTTTGCGCCCTCGGTGACTGGTGCGGTGACTAGCAGTGAGGGAACAAAATACCCAATCGATGCTCACCAAGCCATTATAGATGTCAATCATCTTGGCGATAGCGCCACGTTAACGCTGCCAGACGCTCCCATCAAGGTGTCGCCTTGGTTGCCGAAAAACGGATAAACGGGAAAAGACTTCAAGTCTGCACTGAGCTTCAAAGACATAATGCGCATGATGTAGAAGGCTGAAACGACAAAAAACGCCCACTGTTTAAAGTGGGCGTTTTTATTAGCAGGCCATTTAGGGCCAACGACAATTCTGTCATGCTTCAAACACTATGTGCCGACATTGACCACGTCGAGTGATAAGTTGGGGTCAACCTCGACAGGGCTCTCTGAAACGGGCGCCGGATCAGTAAAGTTTTCCTTATCGAATGCGGTATCACCATCCCCCTCAAACGCCATACCCGCTGCGACGGATTTAAAATCAAACAGCTCGGTATCGGCCATATGCGAGGGGACGATATTTTGCATTGCTCGGAACATCGTCTCAATGCGGCCTGGGTAGCGCTTGTCCCAATCTCGGAGCATATCTTTGATCACTTGGCGTTGTAAGTTGGGCTGTGAGCCACAAAGGTTACACGGAATGATCGGGAAGGCTTTTTGCTCTGAATAACGCTCAATGTCTTTTTCTCGGCAATAGGCCAGTGGACGGATCACCACATGTTCGCCGTTATCAGAGACGAGCTTCGGTGGCATGCCTTTCATCTTGCCGCCATAGAACATGTTCAAGAACAAGGTCTCTAGTATGTCATCTCGGTGATGGCCCAATGCAATTTTGGTCGCACCCAGCTCTTTTGCTGTGCGATATAAGATACCGCGGCGAAGTCGCGAGCATAGTGAACAGGTTGTCTTGCCCTCAGGCACTTTCTCTTTGACGATAGAGTAAGTGTCTTCTTCAACAATTTTGTACTCGACGCCCAAGCCCTCTAAATACTCTGGCAAAATGTGCTCAGGAAACCCAGGTTGCTTTTGATCTAAGTTGACCGCAATGAGTTGGAATGAAACTGGCGCGCTCTTTTGCAGGCTTTGCAACATATCAAGCAAGGTATAGCTATCTTTGCCGCCTGATAAGCAAACCATGATGCGATCGCCATCTTCGATCATATTAAAGTCGGCAATCGCTTGTCCGGTGTTGCGACGAATGCGCTTTTGCAGTTTATTAAATCCGTATTTTTGTGCTTTGCTCAGCTCTTCGGTGCTCATAAGTACTATCGCGTTGTCAGGCAAGGTAAACGCATTACACTGCCAGTGTGCATGAATGGCGGGTATGATACGGATTTTGACCACAAATGCTAGTCACCCGCAGGCAGTGAATGCCACTGCCTGCTGTATGATGGAATGAGAAAGGTTAATCGTTAGCGCGAGGGTCGAGTGGGCTAATGTAACCATCAGGTTTGATGGCAAGTAAGTCACAGTCGAGTTGATCAATCATATGTTCTGCGGTATTCCCAATGAACACCGCGGATAAGCCAGTGCGCCCTGTGGTCCCGAGAATGACAAGCTCTGCATCCAGCTCCCGGGCAATGTTAGGGATAACATCTTCCGGCAATCCTTCTTGGACATGCGTGCGTGTTTCTTCGATGTGATGGCGCTGACGCAGGGCTTTCATTGCGGTGAGGTGATGGCCTCGTACAGCATCGGTATACGATGTTGGATCAAAGTCAGGCAGCTCGATAGTAATATTCACCGGCGTAGCAGGGTAGGCGTTAGCCAGGTGCAACTCAGCCCCTAGCATGGCACTCATGATATTCCCTTCATCGACCAATTTGTCGTTGAGCTCAGCGTGAGTTTCGGTTTCAGATGCCACATGAACAGAGGCGACTATCTTGCCTTTATCTGGCCAACCATGATCTTTAACTAATAACACTGAACTTGGGCATTTGCGTAACAAGTGCCAATCGGTGGGCGTAAAGATGACAGAGCCTAGTGTGTCGTGCTGGTGTGTCGCTTTAACCACCAAATCGTGGTGGTGGCTCAGCACGCGTTCGACAATCGCTTCGTAAGGGCGGTTATGCCATACCACGACTTTTTCGATCTCACATTCTTGAGCTTGGTGCGTTTGAATAACCTCATTCATCCATTCTTCACGCTGGTGCATCACACCTTGGCGCATTGCTTGCCGCTCATCTGATGAGAGCATAGATGTCATTTCGTATGAAAAGTCATAAATGGCAAGAAAGAGGGTGAGCTTAACCTTTGCATCACTTCGCTGGCTAAGCGTGACCGCACGTGAAAGTGCAGGTTGTTGTTCTTGGGAAGGATCAATGACGACGAGCAGGTTCGTGTACCTAGACATATCTGCCTCCTTTGCACAGATGCATCGGTTAATTTCACTTTAACCTACTTAGTCCGTTCACGCGAAAGAAATTGTTCACCATTGAGCAAAAAAGAGAAATGGCGCATAAAGCGCCATTTATTAACAACTTATTTACTTTTATTCGCTAAACGAAGCACTCTTCATCCGCAAGACGTGCAAGCTCTTCTAAGTCTAGAACCGTGATGTATTTACCTTTGACGGCCAATATTTCTGACTTTTGGAAGCGGCCTAATAAGCGACTGATAGTTTCAACGGTGAGACCTAGGTAGTTACCAATATCACCTCGTGTCATGGTAAGGCGGAACTCTCGAGGAGAGAATCCACGCTGAGCAAAGCGCTTCGAGAGGCTATAAAGGAAAGCGGCCAGACGTTCTTCAGCTGTTTTCTTCGATAACAGCAAAATCATATCCTGATCACCTTTTATCTCATTGCTCATTAGTCGCATGATTTGTTGGCGAAGCTTGGGCATTTTCCCAGAGAGGTCATCAAGTGTGTCGTAGGGGATCTCACAAATCATTGACGTTTCTAGCGCTTGAGCAAAGCTGGGGTGCTCACTATCGTTAATAGCGTCAAAGCCTACCAAATCGCCGGCGAGATGGAAGGCAGTTATCTGCTCATCACCTTGTTCTGTGATTGTGTAGGTCTTAACCGTACCTGAACGAATCGCATACAGCGCTCGTAGATTATCACCGGCTTTGAACAGTTCTTGGCCTTTCTGAATAGGTTTTTTTCGCTCAATGATGCTATCCAGTTGATCCAACTCTTGCTCATTTAACGTAAAGGGAATACACAGTTGGCTAATACTGCAATCTTGACAATGAATTGCGCAGCCGCCTGACTGAACCCGCCGAGTGATGATCTTATTCGACACCATACACCTGCCTAAAATTGATAAACGTCAATATACATATTACACCATGATTGTGTGCCAGGTCGACCTTATATCAGGAGTTTGAGGGCGGAGTAAGCCGTATAAAAACCATAAAGCGCCAACATTGTGGCACATATCAAACGCAGTGCGTGGTTGTTAAGAATTGGCTTTATCCGCTCGGCAAGGGCACCAACGGTTAACATCGCCGGTAGCGTCCCTAATCCAAACCCAAGCATCACAAGGCCGCCCCCGGATGCGCTGCCAGCAACGGCGGCCCAACTCAGCGCGGAGTAAACGAGCCCACAGGGGAGCCAGCCCCACACAAGGCCAAAAGGATAGGCATATAATGGCGAACGCAGTGGCATTAGCTTGGACGTTAGCGGAGAAATAAATCGCCAGAGTTTGCTACCCAGCCGTTCAATATAGCTAAGGCCATTCCATACTTGAGCCATATAGGCTGCCAATAGCAACATCATAATGGCCGCAAACAGCCGCAATACCGCAAGATGCTGTGTTAAATCAGACAAAGCAAGCAATGAAGCCACGGTACCACCGATCATTGCGCCGGCAAGGGTATACGAGCTGATACGCCCCAAGTTATACAAGACAAGATACGGCCACTTGGCTTTTTGTGGCGGAATACCAAGCGACATAGCCGCTGCGACCCCACCACACATCCCTAGGCAGTGGCCCGCCCCCAACAAGCCAATGACGAGAGCACCAATAAAATCAATGTTTGTCATCTTGCGTCGACGCGTGAGGTTCGGTTGGTTGGCTTGATTGTGATCCGGCGTCTTTCCCCGGTTCTTCTTCATCAAAAAGGATCGAAGAGCCTTGTCGTTCTAGATCCTCGAATTGATCGGATTTGACGGCCCAGATAAACACGACGGCCGCCACGCAAACCAGCATAATGGCGATGGGGATCAAAATATACAAACTAGCCATAACGCTAATCCTCTTTTTTGTTAAGTAGGCGCAGCGAGTTAGACACGACAATGATTGAGCTTGCTGACATACCTACCACCGCTATGTAAGGAGCGACATAGCCCATAACCGCCAAAGGCAGAATGGTGATGTTGTAGCCTAAAGCCCAAATTAAGTTTTCGCGGATAATACGGCGAGTTTGCTGGGCAAGCTGCCTGGCGGTCAGTAGTTTTTCCAAATCGTCACTCAGCAACACCATATCGGCGGACGATTTAGCGATATCAGTGCCTCCTCCCATCGCAACCGACAAGTGGGCACCGGCTAAAACGGGGGCATCATTGACGCCATCACCCACCATCAGGGTCACGGTATCATCATCAAGGCTTTGAAGGTACGCCAATTTTCCTTGAGGAGATACCCCTGAAATCACAGAATCAATGCCGAGCTGGTTAGCGACCTGTTCAACATTTCGCGATTGATCACCGGTTAGCATGGTGGTTTGGATCCCAGCTTGTTTAAATGCGGCTATCAAGCGTGCGCTACTGGGACGAATCCGATCGGTCAGTGAAAACGCGGCCACCGCTTGCCCCTCGCAACTGAGCACGACGGGATAGGAATCATAGTGCGTTTTAGGCGAGGATAGAGCAAACGCCGCCTTGCCAATACGCCAATGCTGGCCATTGATCTCGCCGCTTACCCCTTGACCAATATGGTTGTCCGCCGCTTTGACTGTCAGAGACTCAGTCGCTTTTGATTGGAACGCGTTGGCGATGGGATGATTGGCAAACCCTTCTAAGCTGGCCGCAATGTTCAAGGCCGATTGTTCGCTAATGTCAGCAGCAAACACGTGGACTGAATCAATTTTCACCTCACCCTCGGTCAGTGTACCTGTTTTATCAACCACCAATCGATTCACCTTGGTTAAGGTTTCTAAGACGTGACCTCGGCGTAACATGATGCCGAGCTGGCCAAAGGTCGATGTTGAGCAAGTCAGGGCCGTGGGGGTGGCGAGTGATAATGCGCAAGGGCAGGTCGCAACAAGCACGGATAGCATGATCCAAAAGGCATCGTCAGGTTGAACAAAATGCCAATAGAGCCAAGTCGATGCGGAAATAATTAAGATGGCGGCGACAAAGTAACGCGCGATATGGTCTGCCAACACTGCCACCTTGGGTTTTGCCATTTGAGCTTCATCTTGCAAACGCACAATATGAGCCACGAGAGACTCTTTGTGATTACTCGTAACACAAATATCGACATTCCCTTCCACATTCATGGTGCCGGCATAAACGGCATCACCCACTTGCTTAGTCTGAGGTAGTGACTCGCCTGTCAGCATGGCTTCATCGACAGAGGTTGTGCCAGACAATATTTGTCCATCGGCAGGGAAGGGCTCACCGGGCAATACGCGAATGTTATCGTCTATTTTAAGACTGTTAGCTGGCACGGCTTCACCGTTAAGGCGGCGCGCCATTTTGGGAACCAGTTTTAACAAGTTGGCGCTGGCTGCTGCTGCCGTGCGGCGTGCGCGCATTTCCAGAAAACGCCCGAGCAATAAGAAGAAGGTAAACATTGCCACCGATTCAAAAAAGACTTCGCCCTTTCCAGTGACAGTCGCGTACAGGCTTGAAAAGTAGGCAAATAACAGGGCAATAGAAACGGGGACATCCATTCCCAGTGTGCGTGCCTTAAGGTTCCGCCAAGCATTGGTGTAAAAGGGCAACGCAGAGTAAAGCAAGACAGGCGTCGCGAAGATTAAACTTATCCAACGGAAGTAATTCCGAAAGGTTTCATCCATATCCCCAAACACTTCGAAGTACATCGCCACGGCTAACATCATGACTTGCATGGTGGCCAAGCCAGCAATCCCCAATCGGTATAAGTACTGCTTCATGTTGCGATGGTATTGTTGCTCTTGTCTGTCAGCCTCAAAAGGTGCCGCTTTATAACCTAGGTGATGAATGCGTGTGAGTATTGTACTCAGGGAAGTTTCACTCTCATCCCAACGCACCTGGGCGCGGTTAGTAGTGGTGTTGACCTGAATATGTGTGACGCCTGTTGTGCGTTGTAACTGCTTTTCAATCAGCCACGCACACGCAGCGCAGGAGACACCGTCAAGTGACAACGTCACCTCTTTTTGGTCTGCCACATCGCGGACAAACTCTTGTTGTACATCTTGATTATCGTATAGCGTCAGTGATTTGAGCTCTTCGGGGACGAGGTCGGCCTTATCGGCGTTCTCTGTACGATACTGATAATAAGAACTCAAACCACTGTCTACGATCGTGGTTGCCACGGCTTGGCAGCCAGGGCAACACATAAGGCGGGGTTTATCGAAAATCACTACTTGGTAGGTGTCTCCTGTTAGTACAGGATCACCACAGTGATAACAAGGCGTGGTCATGGTTACTGCTTACCGGTTAACGTCAGGGGAGTTGAGACAGGGAAATTGATACGACCGTGCACTTTCCATTGCTTATCGAATGAAGTAATTTCGATAAACCAGGGGCCGGATATTGGCTCAGCAAGATCGATATGATAAATCCCCGCTTGGTTTGGGTTTACCATGACGTTCACATCTTTTCGCTCGAGCGTACGGTGCTGAATATGCACCTTGAGCGCAGGAAATGACGCGAGATCGCCCTTATCTAGTGCTATCGCGATTGCCTGGTTGTTTGACGACAATTGCGCTGAAACACCCAGCTGGGCCGCGACTTTCAGTTTGGATAGATCAACATTGATCGCCTTGCCTTTCTTGTAATAGTCCTCTGCTACCAGAGACACGGAATTCATCGAAAAGACGGTCACAGTTAACAAACTCGCGACGACAACAGAAGCGGGAAGGGCAATCAGGAACCAAGGCCAAAACTGCTTGTACCAGGGTGTTACCATCAGAAGCTCCTCGGTTTGAGCATTTACATTTAAGAAGCCCCTGCAAGCAAGGGCTGTATCACACCTAAGTGCTTATTCTACCTCAGGATTACTCAAGCGCCATACATAGGCAGAGAGTATCTGGATTTTTTCTTCGCCAAGGTGAGCTTCCCACGCGGGCATCACGCCTTGACGGCCACCACGAATGGTTTGCTCAACGGCGCGGCGAGAGCCACCATATAGCCAGATATTGTCCGTTAAATCCGGCGCACCAAAGGCAGGGTTACCTTTGCCGTCCGTGCCGTGACATGCGGCACATACAACAAAGCGAGATTTACCTTTAGCAGCCATTTGCGGATCGACTTTACGACCTGACAAGCTCAGTGCATAAGCGGCGACTTCTTTAACGCCTTCTTCACCCATAGTATCTAACCAAGCCGGCATGTTGCCTTTTCGGCCATGGAGAAGGGTGGCTTTAATGGTTTCAGGCTCACCACCATACAACCACGCATCGTCCGTAAGGTTCGGGAAACCAGCCTGACCGCGCGCATCCGACCCATGGCAGGCCGCGCAGTTTTGGCTAAACAAACGTTGACCCACTTTCAAGGCTTCTTCATTACGCGCGATTTGGGTAATCGGACGCAATGATTTGCCATCTTCTTGGTACGCCAGTTTGCGGAATGCTTCACCAAACACCTTGTCAGCTGCCTCGAGCTCCATCGCATATTGGTTAATATGCTGCGCTTCTTGCGCTTTTGCCATTAACTCACGCGACTCCTCGACACTGCTTACGTCTTGGTACGAACTTTTCCAACCTAATACGCCAGCAAAGTTACCCAGCCCCGGATAGAGGATGAGGTACCCCAAACCAAACACCAAGGTCGCCCAAAACATGTACGACCACCACTTAGGCAGTGGGTTGTTGAGTTCACGAATACCATCATACTCGTGACCCATGTCATCGCCTTCTGCGACGCCCATTTTATCTTTGGTTGTCCAAATGATAAGAGCAGCACAGCCAGCAATCGTGCCGAGTACGATGACTGTTACGAAGATACTCCAAAACGTACTCATTAGCGATTATCTCCTGTCTTGTTATTGGACTTATCCTGATTGTTCTCCTCATCGTCGAAAATCAGGTTAGCCGCTTCATCAAAGTGCTTTTTGCGACGTTTGCTATAAGCCCAAACAACGATCCCAATGAAGCTCACAAATAGGACAACTGTCCAGATACTATGAAAGGTGCCGATATCCATAGGCCCTCCTTATTACTTCATTGCGTGACCTAGTGACTGAAGATAAGCAATCAACGCTTCTATCTCCGTTTTACCTTCAACCGCCGCCTTGGCATTCTCGATGTCCTCATCGGTGTATGGCACACCAAATTGGTCACGGAATACTTTCAGCTTCGCGGCCGTTGTTTCCCCATCCAGCTTGTTCTCTGCTAACCAAGGGAAACCAGGCATGTTCGATTCAGGTACTACGTCACGTGGATTAATTAAGTGAACGCGGTGCCATTCGTCAGAGTAACGATCCCCAACTCGGGCGAGGTCAGGACCGGTACGTTTAGAGCCCCATAAGAAGGGATGCTCCCAAACACTTTCCCCTGCGACGGCATAGTGACCGTAACGCTCGGTTTCAGCACGGAATGGACGAACCATTTGACTGTGACACACGTTGCATCCTTCACGGATGTAGATGTCACGTCCTTCCATTTCTAACGCTGTATACGGACGAAGGTTATCTACCGGTTCAGTGGTTTGCTTTTGGTAAATCAATGGCGTTATCTCCACCAATGCACCAAAGCTGATTGCAACGATGATCAAAATCGCTAGCAAACCTGTGTTTTTTTCTACTATCTCGTGGCGATTTGAACTCATTTAATCGTCCTCCTTACACCGCAGGCTCAAGCGACTTCAAGCTAGCTTCAGGCGCACGAATCGTTTTATATGCGTTGTAAGCCATCAAGAACATGCCTGATAGGAAAATCGCACCGCCGATAAAGCGGACGAAGTAGAACGGATAGGAGGCTTCCAATGACTCCACAAAGCTGTATGTCAACGTACCGTCAGTGTTGACGGCGCGCCACATCAGACCCTGCATCACACCAGAAATCCACATAGCAACGATGTAAAGCACGGTACCAATCGTGGCAAGCCAGAAGTGTACGTTCACCAAAGACACTGAGTACATACGCTCTTGACCAAACAGTTTAGGAATCAAGTGGTAGATAGAGCCGATAGAGACCATTGCGACCCAACCGAGTGCACCAGAATGAACGTGACCGATTGTCCAATCGGTATAATGCGACAAGGCGTTAACTGTCTTGATCGACATCATTGGGCCTTCAAACGTAGACATGCCATAGAATGACAAAGACACGATAAGGAAGCGCAAAATGGGATCATAGCGAAGTTTATGCCACGCACCTGACAACGTCATAATACCGTTAATCATCCCGCCCCAAGAAGGTGCAAACAAGATTAACGACATCACCATCCCCAGTGACTGTGTCCAATCGGGCAGAGCCGTGTAATGAAGGTGGTGAGGACCCGCCCAGATATAGAGCGAAATCAATGCCCAGAAGTGGACGATGGAGAGTCGATACGAGTAAACAGGGCGACCCGCTTGTTTGGGAACGAAGTAGTACATCATACCCAAAAAGCCTGCTGTCAGCAGGAAGCCAACCGCGTTGTGTCCGTACCACCACTGCACCATCGCATCAACTGCGCCAGCATAGATGGAGTAAGACTTCATCGGTGAAACAGGGATTGCCATGCTGTTGACGATGTGCAACACCGCGATGGTCAGAATAAAGGCACCGAAGAACCAGTTGGCCACATAAATATGTGACGTTTTA
The DNA here is from genome assembly GCF_001995655.1 of Salinivibrio sp. IB868. NCBI lineage: Bacteria > Pseudomonadati > Pseudomonadota > Gammaproteobacteria > Vibrionales > Vibrionaceae > Salinivibrio > Salinivibrio sp. IB868. The sequence goes on along the minus strand of NZ_MUEW01000001.1, from coordinate 191,760 downwards.
CGCTTGATAAGCGTGCCAAAGAACACGATAGCGTATGCGACCCATACCACCGCGATGGCGATATCAATTGGCCACTCTAGTTCAGCGTACTCTTTAGAGGTGGTGTATCCCATTGGCAGCGAGATGGCTGCAGAAAGGATGATGGCTTGCCAACCCCAGAAGGTGAACTCTGCTAACTTCCCTCCGAACAACCGTGTTTGACAAGTTCGCTGCGCAACATAATAAGAGGTTGCAAACAACGCACTGGTACCGAAAGCGAAAATCACTGCGTTGGTATGCAGTGGACGCAGACGGCTATACGTCAAATACGGAATATCAAAGTTCAGTGCAGGCCACACTAACTGAGCGGCAATAAGTACACCTACAGCCATGCCCACAATACCCCACAAAATCGTTGTTAGGGTAAATAAGCGGACAACGCGGTAGTTGTAGTCTTGTTCAAGCTGCTTAACTTGGCTCATATTGCATGCTTCCACTTTTAGTTAACTACACTCACGTTTGATACGGACGAAGCCTCCGCTTCGCCTGTTAACATACCATTTTTAAGAAAACGCCCCGTTGCGTATGGTTTTTAACCACTTTGCACACTCCGTTGCTATTTCTTTGTAAAAATGGCATTTTCGACCAGAATCATACTGTAGATACTGGTTAAAAAACAGGGTCTAACCCACACACTTAGTGCGGCTTACCTACCTTTCTTATAAAACTTTGACCTCTGTAACACGGAGAAAGCGACTCATGGCAGCAGAAAAACTCACTCGAGGACGACTCGCGCAAATCATCGTTATGCTTACACTTTTGGTGGTTGCTTTCTTCTGGAGGACGCTGGTCTATACACCTGGATTGACCATTATAGACTGTGAAGGGGAACGTGGATTTTGTGGCACGTCACAATCTCAGCAGCTCATAGAGTTCGCCTGGAGTAAAGAACAAGATAATGTAATTTTTTCAGTGGTTTCAGACAAAAAGCCACATTCGGCTTATTGGGGAGAAGAAGGAAGTAAGCAGATCGAAATTAGCGATCAGCTAGACCGAAATGGGGAGAAGATCACGCTAACGTGGCAGTGGAAAACCCAAGATTTACCTCGCAATCCGATGAGGTTTAACCTTGTCTTTGATCGATATCAATTTAAATTTAATTACCCCAAAAGCGAGTGATAAACTGCGGTTTAAATCTTATTTATTCTATTTTGTAGTCATTATAAAAGGAAATGCTTATTTATGAGTGTTTCTTTTTTTTACTTTTCATATCTTCATCTTAAATTCTTGATTATTAATGCTATTTGACTCATCACTTAAAAGAAAACATACCAATGGAGATAAAACTTCGCTCTTTTTACGCGACGGTAATGTTTCCACATCAGTGTTAATATTGTGATCCGACCAGAAACTTATACTGTTAATCCGTTGCAGGCGATTTGTAGCCAGCTTGTCATTTAGTAGGGGGGTGTTGCTCAGATGGCTGTTCGTATGAATAACGACACAACGAGCCCCCATCTGACAAAATGAATCCAGCCCACCAACCCCTAGTGATTGTATATAGGCATGCCCCTGCTCAGACACGACAACAGCACCGACAAAAGGGGAGAGTTGCGCGGTGCACTGATCAAGCGTGGCTTGGAGGGTACCGGGCGTGAATACAGGTGCTTCTTTAAACCTGACTCTGGGATCATGAGCGACGATATCGAGCGCTGCCGTTTGATTGTGATCAATAATAATTGGCGTATAGCCTTTCGCGGCCAATTGGTAGGCGATAGTGGCACCCAAGGCGCAGGCTCCACCGAATAACGCAACGGGTCGACAATCCATGTTGAGCACTCTAGCGATATAAATGGGAAATAGGATACGTGATTTTAACCACTATTTCAGCCGACTAGCGCAATGATTTGATCGCCTGATGCAGGTATCATTAAAATCGTGATAAATCGCGAGCACAATAACGCACATTAAGATGAAAATAGCCACGGCATGCACACAAAATCCAGACGCAGTAGACGCCGCGCAAACACTGGCGCGCACTTTATTGGGCCGTCTAAAGGCACCTAAGCTTTTAATGCTCTACTGCACGGAACAATACGATGTTGATGCACTTCAGCGAGCAATGGTTGCGCTTTTCCCTGGCGTGCCATTGATAGGGTGTACGACCTGCTGCGGTGTCATGACGCAAGCCGGTTATATCGAAGGGCCGACAGCCGCCGTCTGGGCTTGCAGTGATGAAAAGGGGAGTTACGGCACATCCCTCGTGCCACACCAAGCCCATCGTCCTATACGCGATTCAGCGCGCATTGCGCTTAATCAAGCGATAGAAGAGAGCGGCCGTTGTGGCGAGCTCCCCAAACTCATCGCTTTACACAGTACACCGGGTGATGAGGAAACGACGTTAGCCGCCATTCGAGAAGAGTTGGGCGTATCGGTCCCAGTGATAGGTGGCTCCGCTGCGGCCGACACCGTCGGCGGACGATGGGCCATTTTCGATAATGAGCAAACCGCGCAATCTGGCATCGCAATCAGTGTTTTTTATCCAACCGCACGGGTGAGTTATTCATTCCACTCTGGTTATGCGGCCACCACCAAGAAGGCCGTCGTCACAGAGGTACGTGGTCGTACCTTAGTGAGTTTGGACCATAAACCCGCATCGGCGGTATATAAAGACTGGTACGAAGAAGAAACCGGGCAAACGCTAGATTTAGGCGACTCGCTGTTCGCACGATCAACCTTGTATCCGCTCGGGACACAAACGGGCAAGATACACGGCTTACCTTATTACACCTTGTCACACCCCATGTTTGTTAACCAAGAAGGGCACATGGAACTCTTCTCGCAAATAGCCGTAGGGCAAACCGCGCACTTTATGACAGGCACCAGTGAAGGGTTGATTGCCCGTGCAAGTCGAGTCGTGGAATCGGCAAACGATCATGCGCTGCGAACGCCTCAACCTCTCGGTGGACTGGCGATTTATTGTGCGGGGTGTATGCTTCATGTCAAAGATCGCCTTGACCAAGTCGCCGACAATATCAACACGGCCTTATACACTGCGCCGTTTGTCTGCCCGTTTACCTTTGGTGAACAAGGCTTGTTTAAAGGTGGGGAACTGTCCCATGGTAATTTAATGATCTCGGCTGTGTTATTTCATAAGGATTAATCATGACGTCGAAACGCGTATCGGCCTCTGAACGTTCAGACTCTGAATCTTTACAAGAAACCTTATTTGAACTCAGTCGTGTTGAAGCAAGAGAAAAGCGTTTAAGGGAAGAAAACGACGCGATTTTGTCGGCAATCTCAGCCATGACGGAAGCGACGTCAAAAACTGATATTTTTGCTTCCTTACTTGATGTGATCCGCCGGTATGTCAGCTTTGATAGCGCCGTGGCGCTAAGCCGTAACCGAGAAACAGAAGATGCGTTTCGCTGTCTCGTATCGACTGAACGCTTACTGGAAACAGTCACTTGGCAAACAGGCGATGTGTTCCGCCGCTGTGTAAGTGGTGAAACGGTTGCTATCTATAAACCTGGCATGGTGAAAGAGATGCATTGCTTAACGCATCAATACGCCAGTTATTTACAAGGTACTGCGCTGATTAGCGGATTAACGGTAAATGACAGCGAAGTCATGCTTATTTTGCTGTCACACCGCCGCGATGCATTTAATAACGAAGCCCAGCAAGTCATCGACCGATTTCGCCCCTTGATTGAACGCACCATTATGGACATCGACTACCGTCACCGTCTACATGCATTAGTGGGGAGTCGCACTCAGGAACTTAATGCTAGCCGGCAACGCTTTCAAGACTTTGCCCAAACAGCGAGTGACTGGTTTTGGGAGCTCGACAACCAATTTCAACTGACTTACCTGTCATCACCCAATACTGATACCGACATCGATGCTGAAGCCCTGCTGGCAAAGCTCAAATCAGACGCCGAATTAAAAACGAAATTAGAAGAGTACATATATACAGAAGAAGCCTTTAGCGATATTGAATGGCATATAGAATCTCGTCACCATGACTACTGGGTAAGCCTCTCAGGCCGTCCTTGCTATAATAAGCGCGGTGAGCTCGCCGGTTATCGAGGGACGGCTAAAGATATCACTGCGACCAAGCGTCGTGTTGTCGAATTGCAACAGGCTCGTCAGCAAGCTGAGTTAGCCAATAATGCCAAATCGCAGTTTCTTGCCGTTATGAGCCACGAAATCCGCACGCCGCTCAATGCTGTTTTAGGGTTGATCGATGCATTGCAACACTCTTCATTAACGCAAGAACAAAAGCAGTGGGTAGGGCAAATGGATAAATCTGCTCAGCTATTGCTAACATTGATCAGCGATGTTCTCGATCTATCTAAAATTGAGTCCAACCGTTTTTCGCTATCTCCCTCATTGATGAAGCCCAGCGATAGCGTATCGAATGTCTATCAACAATTGATTGAGCGGGCCGATAAAAAGCGCATTAACCTCTCTGTTAGTGTCTCTTCTTCTGTGCCCAACACCTTGTTTATGGATGAGAACCGCTTTACGCAGATACTCCTTAACTTGGTGGCCAATGCCTTAAAATTCACGGAACGCGGCGGGGTGACAGTGTCACTTGACGCTCATGATGATGTACTCGAGTTATGGGTGAAAGATTCAGGAATCGGCATCGACGAAAAACAGATTGGTCGAATCTTTGAGCCTTTTACTCAAGCGGATGGCAGCATTACTCGCCGCTTTGGCGGTACTGGCCTTGGATTATCCATTTGTAAAAAGCTGGTAGAGATGATGGGAGGCAGTATTCACGTGGAAAGTGAGCCTTACCAGGGAACTGACTTCTGCGTTCGTTTGCCGATTGTCGAAACACCTCAAGATGCACAAAAACACCAAGCACAACCAAACGTCTCGGCCGACGCCGTGCAGGCTATGTCGATATTGGTCGCCGAAGATAGCCGTGCTAATCAAATGGTGGTTAGGTTAATGCTGGAAAAACAAGGTCATACCGTCGTATTAGCATCCAATGGTGAAGAAGCACTGGCACAGGTTAAACAAACAGAATTTGATCTTGTGCTGATGGATATGTCGATGCCTGTCATGGACGGCATCGCTGCCACCAAAGCGCTGCGTGCTTCAGGGTTTAAACGACCGATCATTGCGCTGACCGCCAATGCAATGGATGAGGATAAACAGCGCTGTGTCCGTGCCGGCATGGATGACTTTGTTACCAAGCCCATTAGGGCGGCAAGCCTTAACGCCGTACTGCATGCTCATCAGCCATTAGATCTTTCCACTAATTACCGCTGATTTGAATCGACTTAGGCCAAGTAACTCTTGGATAATGACGATTCAAGGAAGTAGTAATTAGCTATTTTATGGTAAATAGCTAATTACGTTTAATGACAAAAAAAGGAAGAGTGCTGGGCGAGCAGAAGCAGTATCCAACGTCAGACCTCAAGCCTTAATTTAACATAATCTATATAATGCGCACTGATGGGTACGAGTCAATATAGGAGCGATATCGCTTTTCTCGCTTATCATATCGCTCCTTGTCCAGCATGGCTTGTAATCTGATGCTATTTGAATGACTGATGTGGGAATACGTTTTTGATGCGTTGCTGAATGCGGTTATCAATGCTGCGCGACATCACCACCTTCGCGGGTTTAAAGCGGTTGCTATACACTTTCACTGTGCCCGTGAACGGATGACGCTTCGCAATGTCTTGGCAGTCATGTAAGAAACCTTTCGGCACTTTCCCTTTGTGACGCACTAGCTGGCCATCTTTAAACGCAATCACGATCAGTGGCCGGTCAATCAACATAAATGCGAGAAAGATGGCAAAAGAGATAAGTAAAAAATAGCCCATACTGCGATGCTCGCTTATCGGTCAAACGGTTCTACATACCCAGCAAGTTACTCAGATCTTGCTTTAAGGTGTCTACCTGCTTATTAGCACTCTCTGAGCGATTAGCCTCAGAAAGTAAATATTCAATGGTATCTGACAAGGTCGCGTCAAGCTCGTGTGCTTTTTGCGAGAGCTTCTCCCACACACGATAATCCAAATCGATAGATTTTTTCCGCGTTTGCTCTTGCTCGGCGTTAAAGTGACGCTTGCGCTTGGCACGAATCGCTTGTTTTAGTTTCTTCTCCAATGAAGGTGACATGTGCTTTTCAATCCATTGATGTACACGCGTTGGTTCATGCTCCAGCGCTAACAAGGCGTCAACGGCCGTCTGAGCCTCATCACTATCAATGTATTTTGTGACAGCGTCACCGTCTTTCCACTTTTTCACTAGGTAGGCCCATTTCCAGCCTGCCTCAAGGTTCTCGAGTTGTTGATATTTCATATGCCAAGCTTCAGTCACGCCAAGTGGTGACAGCGTAACACTAACTCGCTGTCTGTTCAATTATCGCACACCTCAAAGATACCGCGTACGCCAGTGGACGATCCAATGGCCGCACTATCCTATTACCACAGTGTGTTATCCTTTATACTCTGTCCATTCTAATCTTAGTCAGTAATCATAGACATGCATGAAGTTGATTGGCGTGATGCCAAACCACATTATTCTCAGTTTTCTCTCGACATTGCACAATTCGCGCATTTAGAGGCGGCCTCACTGTTATCACTGCAATCGCGCTTAAAAAAGGCACTGACTTGGTTAATGTCACCTTCGTGTCCAACGGCTTGTCTTACCGTGATGTCAGCTGACTTGCCTCAATATCTTAATGCCTATCAAGCAGAATTAGTTGCACAGTACCCAGAGATGCCGGTTGTGATCGGTGACGCATTTACCGAATCAACACTGTTTGGCTTTGCTTATGATGCGAATAAAAATGTGACAGCGTCACAAAGGAAGTACGGTTTACTGCATCAAGCTCACGATGGCGTATTGATTTTAAAAGTGGCGGATGTACTGCAGCAGCCACGCGTCTGGGTGCGCCTCAAGCAGTTTTTATCATCAGGCAAACTCGCCTGGCAAACCGCCCGTGCCGATCAAGTAACGGATTTGCCCGATGAGGCACTGAACGTACGTTTGGTGTTAGTCGGCGACAGACAGTGGCTGGCCGACTTTGAAACCAATGAGCCTGATCTCTACGAAGGTCTGTCAGCTTATGCCGAATATGAGCAAGACATTGCGCTCGACTCGGCCACCATTGTGCCCTACTTTGCTTGGCTTAAAGGCTTGGCCACCGCTCAAACGCATTTACCCATGACAGAATCAGGCTTAGTGCGTTTATTACAAGCAGGGGCACGAGAAAGCGAAGATCAATGGCGGATGCCCTTGTGTCCAGTTTGGTATCAGCAACTACTGGCTGAGTCTGTCATAACGGCGTCGGATGCGCTCGACAAAGCCGCCATTGATGCCGCTATCTCTCAGCGTTACCAACGTGCTGCCTATCTCCCCGAGCGTGCGATTGAAGATATCCACAAAGGACAGGTTTTTATTGATACCCGTGGCGAGCATATCGGCCAAATCAACGGTTTAACTGTGATCGAAGTGCCTGGCCATCCGATGAGTTACGGTGAGCCAGCGAGAATTTCTTGTGTTGTTCACTCCGGTGATGGCGATATTGCTGATGTGGAGCGCAAAGCCGAGCTTGCAGGTAACATTCACGCCAAAGGCATGATGATTATGCAAGCCTTTGTGAGCGTGGCGCTAAATCTTGATGACCCTTTACCCTATTCGGCTTCTATTGTATTCGAACAATCGTATAGTGAAGTGGATGGTGACAGTGCATCCTTGGCCGAGTTGTGTGCCTTTGTGAGCGCGCTATCTCAACAACCGATTAATCAAGCCATTGCCATCACTGGTGCAGTTGACCAATTTGGTCGCGTACAAGCGGTAGGCGGGATTAATGAAAAAATTGAAGGTTATTATCAAGTTTGCGCGCATCGAGGATTAACGGGTCAACAAGGTGTCGTGTTACCTAAAACGAACCTCTCATCCTTGTGTCTACGGAACGACGTTGTTGAAGCGATTAAAGCCGGTCAATTTCATATTTGGGCGGTGGATGATGTCGAACAAGCCTTGCCGCTTGTGACAGGTCTCCCATTCTCCGGAGACGATGAGGAGACATTGCTAAGAAAAATATCTAATCGAATAAATCATTTTCATACTGATGAAAAACAAAGCTGCAACAGTTTGTTTAAACGCTTAAAAAACTGGTTTGGCCAGTACTGATCCGAGTTGTTTGGCGTACACGTGTACGCTAACCTGCTCGCAATTGAATAAGGAGCAGTTTAGATATAATGAAACGCCAAAATTCCTATAACCGCGACGATTTACTCGCATCTAGCCAAGGTGAGCTCTTTGGCCCGGGACGCCCACAGCTTCCGGCACCAAACATGCTGATGATGGACCGTATCACCAACATTACCGATCAAGGTGGTGACTTTGATAAAGGCGTGATTGTCGCTGAGTTGGATATCAACCCAGATTTATGGTTTTTCGACTGCCATTTCCCAGGTGATCCAGTGATGCCAGGTTGCCTTGGCTTAGATGCTATGTGGCAGCTAGTTGGCTTTTTCCTCGGCTGGGTTGGCGGCGAAGGCAAAGGCCGTGCCCTGGGTGTTGGTGAAGTGAAGTTTACCGGACAAGTATTGCCAACGGCTAAGCGTGTTCGTTATGAAATTCACATGAAACGCGTGATTAACCGTAAACTCGTTATGGGTGTCGGTGATGGCCGCGTCTACGTTGATGATAAAGAGATTTACGTCGCTAAAGATCTGAAAGTGGGTCTTTTCCAAGACACATCCGCGTTCTAATCCTCTCTGTCGAGCCGGTGAGATGACCATCGCCGGCTTCTATTACCCCTCCCTTCCTACTTATCAAGTACTTCTCCGCTTTTGGACAACTAAGAAGGAAATTTTTAGTGATTGGATAAATTGATTGCTGTATTTATGTCTATTTAGTGGCAAATATATAAAGTTATAGTGCATTAAGATGTATTTAAAAAGGCCTTACCAAAACGATAAGGCCGTGAAATATAAAAAGAGGTTACTTCATCATTTCCGATTTACTGGTTCTGCCTTCGCGCCATCCGCCAAGCCAGCTACTTCTCGCATCCGTTTGTTGGTAAGGACATAGTTCAGACGATCGACCGTTTATCCCAGCTTGAAAGCCCTTTGACTGTGCGCGTTCCAAACGATCTCGCTTCTGTCTTTTCATAGGGTCGCCCTCTTTATTCCATTTTGTTCAATGCTGCTTGCCATTTGCAAGGATACTTCCGTCTATGACGTTTTTATGAAGCATCCTCTACAGCTTCGATCATGATTATTTTTTAAGCAAGCACTATCGAGCAACGACTAAACAAAATGTGAGTCATATCCCTCTATATGTGACAACGTCACTAACACAATTATTGCATAGCCTCTAATTCTTCCCAGCGTTCAAAGGCTTGCTCTAAAGCTTGTTCAGCCTCAGCTAATCGGGTCAGTTTAGGTTGAGTAATGTCCTGACTTTTCGAGAAAAAATCAGGATCGTTCATTTCTGATTGTAACGCTTCAATCTCTTCTTCTAACGCTTCAAGCCGCGCCGGCAGGGCTTCTAGCTCACGTTGCAGTTTATAAGATAGCTTGCGTGGCTTACTCTTAGGTTTTGCCGTCTTTTGTTCCGTATCACCCTCACCACTCATTGAATGGTTACGGCTATTGGGTGTGATGGCTTTGAGATACTGCTCACGCTGTTGTTGGGCATCGTGATACCCCCCAACAAATTTATTAATGGTGCCGTCGCCTTCAAATATCCAGCTGTGCGTCACTGTGTTGTCGACAAACTGACGGTCGTGGCTGACCAATAACAGGGTTCCCTGGAACTGTGAAAGTAAGTCTTCCAGCAACTCGAGCGTTTCGATATCAAGATCGTTGGTCGGCTCGTCAAGTACCAGTAAGTTGGCAGGCTTGAGGAAAAGCTTGGCCAGCAATAGGCGGTTTTTCTCTCCTCCTGATAGCGCTTTCACCGGGGTTTGCGCACGGCGTGGATGAAACAAGAAGTCTTGTAGATAACCCATGACATGACGTTTTCGGCCACCTACTTCAACTTCTGTTTTGCCCCCTGCCAGGTTGTCGATCACCGTTTTTTCTGGGTCCAATTTCTCACGATATTGGTCAAAATAGGCCACGTCGAGCTTGGTCCCCACGTGCAAGTGCCCGCTGTCTGGGGTGAGTTTTTCAAGCATAAGCTTCAACAGTGTACTCTTACCGCATCCGTTGGGGCCAATTAGTGCAATGCGATCGCCGCGCATCACCGTAAAGCTAAATGGCTTAATCAGTGGCTGATCTTGATAGGTAAAGGCAACGTTTTCGGCTTCAAACACAATTTTCCCCGAGCGGTTGGCGTCATCGAGCTGCAGATTTGCGTTACCCTGTAACTCAACACGACTCGCACGCTCTTGCCGTAGCGCTTTCAATGCGCGTACACGTCCTTCATTGCGGGTGCGACGCGCTTTGATACCTTGACGAATCCAAGCCTCTTCTTGGGCAAGTTTTTTATCAAACTCGGCATTTTGCTCGGCTTCTACACGCAGAGCTTCTTCTTTACCGTCCAGATAGGTTTGATAATCACCTGGCCATGAGGTCAACTTGCCGCGGTCAAGATCCACGATACGCGTGGCCATTGCCCCGATAAACGAACGGTCATGCGAGATAAAGACGATCGCGCCTTTAAAGTCTTTCAAGAACTGCTCCAACCACAGAATCGTCGAAACATCCAGATGGTTAGTTGGCTCATCAAGAAGCAACACATCCGGCTCGCAGACAAGTGCGCGCGCTAAGGCGGCTTTGCGTTGCCAGCCACCCGATAGGGCTTTAAGCGCGGTGTTACCTTCCAGTCCTAATGCCCCTAATACCACCATTATTTGATTGTCAAAGCGCCAAGCGTCAGCATGGTCCAGTGCTTCTTGCACTTTGGCCAACTCGGCTATGTTGCGATCGCTAGGATCTGCTTCGATCTTCGCGATCAGTTGGTGATACTGCTTTAGCTTGTCCCCTGCCTCAGCGAGACCTTCGGCCACATAGTCAAACACAGTTCCTTGACTATCTCGTGGTGGATCTTGCTCAAGCCGAGAGACTTTAAGTTCAGATTGGCTTTGAATACTGCCATCATCGAGCTGTACCTGACCATCAAGGACTTTCATCAGCGTCGACTTGCCCGCACCATTGCGTCCAACAAGACACACGCGCTCACCTGGCTGAAGAATAAAGTCTGTTTTGTCCAGTAATGGGTTGTCGCCATACGCCAACTGGGCGGAGGTTATTTTAATCAATGCCATGTTGCGTTAACCAAGCTTGTAATTGTGTGTGATCAAACGGCCATCCTAATTCAGCCCTCACCTTTCCAGACTGATCGCGGATTGCAATCACAGGAATTGTGACGCCGTAACACTCAAAGAGCGCATCGTCAAAGGCAATGTCTTGACTGTTGAGTGGCGTTTGATAACCGAGAGATTGATAGAGTGCCCACGCTTGTTCACAAAGGTGGCACCCTTCCGTGCTAAACAATACGAGTGTCATGCTGATACTGCCTGATGACGGATTATCCAACAATTATGGATATGTGGGTTGCGGGCAAAATCTTCAGGAATCGAACGCTTGCTAATATTCTCCGCACGTAAGCCGGCCGCGGCTAACCCCTCACTATCCATCTTAAAGTGCCGTTTGTTGTTGGAAAAAATAATTTCCCCATCGGGACGCAAACGGTCCTTCAGTGCTAAAAGCACATCAAGGTGATCACGTTGAACATCGAAAGTGCTCTGCATTCTTTTCGAGTTGGAGAATGTCGGCGGATCGATAAAGATCAAATCAAATTGCTGGTTAGACTGGCGAATCCATTGTAGACAGTCTGCCTGCTCAAAACGGTGCTGACGTCCGACAATGCCATTGAGCGCCATATTGCGTTCAGCCCACGCTATATAGGTTTTTGACATGTCGACAGTCGTTGTAGACCGTGCACCACCTACCGCAGCATGAACGGACGCGCTGCCCGTGTAGGCAAAGAGGTTAAGGAAATCTTTCCCTTGTGCTTTCTCACCAATTAGACGACGGGTATAGCGATGGTCGAGAAATAATCCTGTATCCAGGTAATCATAGAGATTAACTTCAAGCGCCACGCCATATTCATCGACCGTCATCGTTCTAGATGCGCCGGCGAGTTTTTGATATTGATTATTGCCCTTTTGCTTTTCGCGCGTTTTTAGCACCACTTTATTGGCATCCACACCGGTCACCGCGATGGCTGCGCGCACCATATCCAGCAAGCGACGACGTGCTTTTTCTGGCTCAATGGTTTTCGGTGCCGCATATTCTTGGATGACCAAAAAGTCGCGATACCGATCAATCGCGGCTTTATAGTCCGGTAAGTCAGCATCATAGAGTCGATAACACTCTAGCCCTTGTTTCTTTGCCCATTTATCCAGTTTGGTCATGTTCTTGCGCAAGCGATTAGCAAAATCTGGGGCGACGTCCGCCTTTGCCGCCTCACTCTCCGATTTTTCACCACGCGCGGTGACCGCATAGGTTTTCATCACACAATCTAACGCACCATTGCGTAGATTAAATTTGTCATCCGCACGCATCCGCAAGCAACTAAGCAACTCTTCCGAACCTGAATACAAAGAAACCGTGTTCCCCGCAAATGCCTCTTTAAGGTGATCACCGAGCTGCGTGTAGAGGGCTATCAAGCCAGGCGTGGTTCCCAAGCGCTCCCCATACGGCGGATTAGAAAGAATATGTCCCCCTGAGAATCCCTCAGGCGGCGTCACTTGCGTGGCATCACCCGTTTCAAAGTCAATCAATTCACCAACGCCAGCACGTCGTGCATTCGCACGTGCTGTCTCAATGATACGGGCATCGTTATCAGTGCCATAAAAACGTGTCTGGCACTGACTTACACCTCGTTTCGCCTTGACACTCGCTTCAGCTTTGATCGCTTTAAAGGCTTCATCATCAAAGCCCAACAATGATTCAAAGCCCCAACGCTTGCGCTTTAATCCAGGCGCAATTTTCGCTGCCATCATCGCCGCTTCTATCAGCAAGGTGCCCGAGCCACACATGATGTCCATCAAAGGCTGATCGGGCTTCCAGCCACTCCTTGCCACCAAAGCCGCGGCATGGGTTTCTCGTAATGGTGCCGCGCCAGCCTGGGTGCGATAGCCACGCTGATGTAGGCCGCTCCCCACCATATCAATCCCAAGCAGGCCTTGATCTTTCGATAACCGCATATGGATACGTAAATCAGGCTGCTCGCGGTCGACGCTTGGACGGGGCAAATTCGACTTTTCAAATTTGTCTACAATCGCATCTTTGACTTTCAACGCCCCGTACTGGCTGTTACGTATCTCGCGATTGGTACCATTAAAGTCCACCGCAATCCGCTGACTGGCGTGAAAATAATCTGGCCAGTTAATGGCCGTTGCACCGAGGTAGAGATCCATATCATCGCGCACCGCAAACTCGCCCAGCACCAAGACGAACCGTGACGCAATCCGACTCCATAAACAGCATTGATACAGTGTTGAATCGTCGGCTTTAAATTTAACCCCTGCATGGACTTGTTTGAGGCTAGATACGCCAAGTTGTTCAAGCTCTTGAGCTAGCATGTGCTCGAGACCTCGAGCGGTTATTGCGAGATAGTGTTTCATTCAGTCTCTACACCCTTTGGGCGTCGTTGTCATCATGGCGGCGATTATACATCAATCTTACGCCTATCGTTGACCCAAGCGGCGACAATCTCATTGAGTGATGAATAAATCGCCGGATTGTTGTTTCCACTAAGAAACAGATATCTAGATGCCTTTGTTTCCAATGAGAATCAATCACCCCAACTAGATGCGCATACCTGTTTCCCTCAGGAAACCACCTTGCTTTGTCACTCATCTCACCTCGCCAAATCCGTTTTGAGCTGAACGCGTGTAAGCATTCACTGTGACTATTACGCACATTATGTCTGATACTATTAAAACGAAAATGGCTTACCTTTCCCTTTGGGAACGAATCGCAAATTGCGCAAACTGGACTAGACCAGGATGGGTTTATTCAAGCATTTTAACGGCTAAAATAGGAAGAAAGACGTCATTCATTGGCCTTATAATGGTGAAAACACCCCAAAATCAATGAAAAAATGCGCAGGCATGTGCACACTTTTCGCTCATAAAATGAACTGATATCACATTTTTTATGCACATCTGTTTGGTATAAGAAACGTCAAGATACAGCTATAGCGCTGTAGTCTGTACAAGAAACAAGAAAAGTGAGGGAAGAAAGGAGGCGTGGGCTGAGTGAAAACCACTCAGCCCACTAACGCAAAGCGACCTTTTTGGCTATTTGTTTGAAGTATTGGTTGCGATAGCCGGTCGTTCATTACTTTAATCGCACCACAAAACGCCATTGTTTTATTCGCGCTCAGTTCAAAATCAGCCTCACGTGCGAGCATGCAGAGCGAGGCAGAACCGGCGTTCTCTATGATAATAAACGGCGCCCTATCCCCTGTTTGGCTGGTGAGCTCGACTATTTGCCCCCACTCAGGGGTGGCGATAGTGTCTTGTTGTGGCTCGAAAAACCAGCTTTTAGGTAAGACAGGTTTGTGGAAGCGATAGGCTGCCACTGCGTTCAAAGCGAGTTCGGCCTGACGAGGGCCGGAAAGAGAGAGGTTTGACAGGGGATCGGTCAAACGTTGAAAGAGTGATGCATCCTCAACAGAAAATGGGGATGATGAGAACGCATCGGGGATGAGATGTTTGGCGTTGACCGCCACGCGAAAAACCATGTCGTCGCCTAAATCCAGCATTAGTGAATTCGACGTATTATCGAAATACCATCTCCATGCATTGTTAGGTTTTAACATACTTCAGCTCCCGCGATGACTCACTAACTGGGTGTCTGGCGATACCAAAACTGCCATTGCCTGAAGTGTAATGGGCTGAAGCGAAAAAAAAAGGGGAAGAAAACGCCCCCTTTTATACCTTAAGACTTTATTTCCTAACTTAAATATGACGCACGATTTGTTTTATGAGCCCAGGGCCTTGGTAAATCAACCCAGAGTAGACTTGCACCAAGTCGGCTCCTGCCTCCAACTTTTCACGCGCCGCCGTGACTGAATCAATTCCCCCTACACCGATGATGGGCATCGCCCCATCGAGCGCACGATGTAGTTGACGAATAACCTCGGTGCTTTTTAGTTGAACAGGACGGCCACTTAGCCCACCCGCTTCACGATAATGAGGCATACCATCTACCAATGAGCGCTCAAGCGTGGTGTTGGTCGCAATCACACCATCGATCTGGTGACGAATCAGTGCTTGCGCCACTTGTTGAATTTCTTCTTCACTCAAATCTGGGGCAATCTTAACCGTCAGAGGCACGTATTTATCGTGAGTGTCTGCCAACTGTGCCTGTTCGGCTTTCAGTGTGCTCAGGAGTTCGTCGAACATCTCGCCATATTGCAACGTCCGTAATCCTGGCGTATTGGGCGACGAGATATTAACCGCGATATAGTCGGCATATGGGTACACTTTTCGCATACAGACGACATAGTCATCGGTGCCCTGCTCGATGGGTGTATCTTTGTTCTTGCCAATATTAATACCCAACACACCGTCGAAGTTTTTCGCACGCTTGACGTTTTCTACCAACGCATCAACCCCCAGGTTATTGAACCCCATACGGTTGATGATCCCCTCGGCGGCTTTAATACGAAAAAGTCGAGGTTTGTCGTTTCCCGGTTGTGGCCGGGGTGTCACTGTCCCCACTTCCACAAAACCAAAACCCATCGCACCAAAGGCTTCTATGCACTCGCCGTTTTTGTCCAATCCTGCCGCTAGACCAACGGGATTATTAAAGTTGAGTCCCATTACGGTAACTGGACGAGGAGGAAGCTGTTGGGAATAGAGAAAACGAAGCGGGGTGTGATGGAATCGAGAAAGGGTGTTGATGGTTAGATCATGTGCTTTTTCTGGATCTAACTGAAAGATAGCCGGTCTGGCGAGGCGGTAAAGCATTATCCCTCCTAATAAAAAAGCCCCGTATAAACGGGGCTAGATTATTGCGTTATTGGCGCTTTAATTCAATTTAAATTTAACAGCGACAATTCGCGTAACGCGACGGAGAACTTGGCAAACTCATGTACTGAGCCCACTTTGAACTCATCAACAATGCTCTGCCAACGCCCGAGAATGACTACGTGCTCATCCATCCACTGGGCTAATCCCGTCTCAGCATCTTGATCGGTTGCCATTTCGGACACGATACGGGCGGTGAGTAATCGTTGCTGCCAATCCAGATCTTCGCGGAAAGACGCACGCGCCAACGCTTGCCAGTGGTTATCCACCGGTTGGTTGTTGATTTGTTTCAAGAACCAGTGCAGTGACAAGCTATCCCCTAGCACATAGTACAAGCGTGCCACCAGCTCGAACGGTTTATTCAGCTGCTCTGACACCTGTGCTAAGTCCAATCCAGAGAACACGCTGGTTAGACGACAGACTCTATTCGCCAGTGCATCCGGCACCCCAGCTTGTCGTAGCGTCTCCGCTTGTTGATCATGCTCTTTGATTTCACTCTCAACCAGATAGTCATCCAAGTGCTCGACCAAGTTTTGCAGCGCCGGACGATAAAAGGCCACTTGTGCCTCGATACTTTCCCCTTTGCGTTTGTTACGTAGCATCCATCGGGTTGCTCGGCGTAGCATCCGGCGACAACGGAACAAGATATCGTATTGCACCTTGGCGCTGACCTGATTATCTAGCGCTCGCACATCGTCAAACAGTTGTTCAAAACCAAACACATCACGGGCAATCGCATACGATTTGGCAATATCACTGACACTTGCTCCCGTTTCATCTTGCATACGCGTAATGAAATTGAAGCCCATGTCGTTCGACATCTGGTTCGCCAAGGCGGTAGCAATGATCTCGCCTCTCAATGGATGGGATTCCATTTCTTTGCGATAGTGACGCT
The DNA here is from genome assembly GCF_001995655.1 of Salinivibrio sp. IB868. Taxonomy (NCBI): domain Bacteria; kingdom Pseudomonadati; phylum Pseudomonadota; class Gammaproteobacteria; order Vibrionales; family Vibrionaceae; genus Salinivibrio; species Salinivibrio sp. IB868. The sequence goes on along the minus strand of NZ_MUEW01000001.1, from coordinate 174,850 downwards.
GTAACTCTTTCGGGAAATAACTGGGGAGTAGCTGGCCAAAGTGTGCATCTTGCGTCACTTCATCAACCACCAGTTGCTCTTTGAGCACCATCTTCCCGTACGCCACCAGCACAGCAATTTCTGGGCGAGTTAGGCCCGTGCCACGTAAGTTACGCTCAGACAAGGTCTCATCATCCGGCAAATATTCAAGTGCACGATCCAGCTTGCCCTCTTTTTCAAGATAATGAATAAAGCGGATCTGCTCTTTTAATAACGCCGCTTGCTGATTGTGGGTTACGGAAATTGACTCGCTCTGACTGTACGCATCTTCAAGCACGATATCAGACACTTCATCTTCCATCCGCTCCAAAAGCTCGTTGCGTTTTTTCATGGTCAAGTCACCGGCAGCGACCAGCCCATTGAGCAAGATCTTGATATTAACTTCGTTATCTGAGCAATCTACCCCGCCGACATTGTCAATGAAGTCGGTATTGACGCGGCCACCTTTGAGCGCATACTCAATACGCCCCAGTTGTGTCATCCCTAAGTTACCGCCTTCACCGATAATGCGCGCACCGACTTCATTGCCGTTAACACGTAACCCATCATTGGCGCGATCGCCAACAGAGGTATGGGTTTCATCGGACGATTTAACATAGGTGCCAATCCCACCATTCCATAGCAGATCGACTTTGGCTTTTAAGATCTGTTTGATCAGATCGTTCGGCGCCATGGATTGCTTGCGTGTACCAAGCAGTTTTTGTATTTCTGGCGTTAAGTTAATCGACTTCGCTCGACGAGAGAATATCCCCCCGCCTTTGGAAATCAACTCGCTGTCATAATCTTCCCAGCTTGAGCGCGGCAGGTTGAAAAGGCGTTGGCGCTCTTTCCAGCTTTTCGCGGCATCAGGTTCAGGGTCAATGAAGATATGCATGTGGTTAAAGGCTGCCACTAAGCGAATATGTTTAGAGAGCAACATGCCATTACCAAACACGTCGCCTCCCATATCGCCAATCCCCACACAGGTAAAGTCTGTGGTTTGACAATTGATATCCACTTCGCGGAAATGACGCTTCACCGATTCCCAAGCACCCGCTGCGGTGATCCCCATTTTTTTGTGGTCATAACCGTTGGAGCCACCAGACGCGAAAGCATCGCCCAGCCAGAAGTTATATTGCGCTGAGACACTGTTAGCAAGGTCGGAGAAGGTCGCGGTACCTTTATCTGCAGCTACCACGAGATAGGCATCATCTTCGTCATGACGCACAACGTGTTGCGGCGGTGTCAGGGTGCCTTCAACGATATTATCGGTAATATCGAGCAACCCTTGGATGAAGATCCGATAGCAGCGCTTCCCTTCTGCAAAAATTGCATCTCGGCCCGAGAGCTGGTGCTGTCGCTTGCATACAAACCCACCTTTGGCTCCGACGGGCACAATCACCGTGTTTTTCACTTGCTGCGCTTTAACCAGCCCCAGCACTTCGGTGCGGAAGTCTTCTTGCCGATCGGACCACCGTAAGCCACCACGTGCGACTTTGCCGCCGCGTAAATGCACCCCTTCTACATCCGGTGAATACACGAAGATCTCGAATGCAGGAACAGGTTTAGGCATATCCGGGATCTCAGAGGCCTCGAGTTTTAACGACAAGTAAGGCTTGTCTTGGCCATTGTCCGGATCTTTTTGGAAAAAGTTCGTTCGCGTGGTCGCCAACATGATTTCCATGTAGCGGCGAATAATACGGTCATCATCAAGACTCTCGACATTATCGAGGGCTTCTTCAATATCATTGATGATGATGTCTTGTGCCCGCTTCGTTTGTTTACCAACCGGGTCAAAACGCGTATTGAATAGTTTTACCAAGAAACTGGCAAGTTGAGAGTGTGACGCTAGCGTCTCTTCAATATAGGCTTGGCTAAATGGAAAGCCAATTTGACGCATATAACGCGCATACGCACGTAAAATCGTCACTTCGCGCCCCGACAAACCGGCATTAAGCACCAAGCGGTTGAAGCCATCGTTATCCAGGCGGCCATGCCAGATATCCGCAAAGGCATGCTGAAAACGATCCCGGGCATTACCAAGATCAAACGCCGATCCAGCACTGTGCAACATCGAAAAGTCGAGGATCCAGTATACATCCCCTTGACTGGTTTCTACTTCATAAGGTGATTCACCAATCACGCGTAAGCCAAGGTTTTCTAGCATTGGCATCACATCAGACAAGTGAATAGGTTCGCCTTTTTGGAAGAGTTTCAGGCTGATCGCGTTCGATTGATGGCTTACCTCTTGGGGGCGATAAAGCAGCATATCGAGCTTGTTATCATCACTGAGTCCCTCAAGGCGCTCAATATCCGCCACCGCTGATCCAGGCAGCATGGCCTCTTTGTACGAACGTGGAAACGCCCGCAGGTAACGCTTGGCGATCGGTGTGCCTCGGTTTTCACCAAAGTTTGCGATCACAGCCTCTTGCAGACGATCGTCCCAAGACGAAGCCGCTTCTGTTAGATTGTGTTCGATCTTCTTCACATCAATATCGAAATTGTTGTTTTCTACTCGGACGATATAGTGCGTCCGCGCCAAGGGGCTTTCCGAGAAGAAAGTGGTAAATTCTACCGTCTGATCAGAGCCAAAGTACTGCTGAAGAATACGTTGGGTTTGACGACGGAACTCGGTGTTGTAGCGCTCACGGGTGATGTACACCATGCACGAGAAAAACCGCCCGAATGGATCGCGACGAACAAACACGCGCAGCATGTCACGATCTTGCATTTGCACCACGCCCATCCCAACGTCGCGCATTTCTTCTTCGGTCGCCTGAAAAAGCTCATCACGGGGATAGTTTTCCAAAATATTCGCCAGTGCTTTCCACGAGTGTGATTCACGATAAAAGCCACTGTTATCAAGAATGCGACGCACTTTGTTACGCAAGACGGGAATACTGGCGGTGGATTGGTTATACGCTGAAGATGCATAAAGACCGGTGAAACGGTGCTCACCAATCACATTGCCATCTTGATCAAATTTTTTGATCCCGATGTAATCCACATAAGCCGGACGATGAACACGAGATTTGGCATTGCTTTTCGTCAACACCAGTAATTCTTTTTTCAGCGCCTCGGCGCGCGCTGACTCTGGCATGTCTGATAGGCTAAGGACGGCGGGCGATTTATGCTTTTTGGCTAAGCCGAGTGCATTGCAATCTGCGCTAGCACGAAGCTCGTAATCCCCTTCCACCGCGACTAAGTCAAAACACTTATACCCCATAAAGGTAAAGTTGTTGTCGGTAATCCAGCTCAAAAACTCGATCGCTTCTTGGCGACGTTCATCATCAATGGGTAACGGTGTATCTTTCAGCTCCGATACCAGCGCAAGCATTTGCTCACGCATCGGCTTCCAGTCGTTTACCACCATCACCACATCCATCAAGGTTTCAGACAATTCCGCCTCTAATGCCGCCATCTCTGACTCATCGGACATTTTGTCGATTTCGATGTGGAACGTACTTTGGAACTGCCCGTTGTCACCGCCAATCGCAATCACGTTACCCTGATCATTTTTTTGTGATTTTATCGGGGTATTAAGCATTAGGTGGGTCGTGATCCCCAAACGGTTGAGGGCCATGCGCACCGAGTCGACCAGGAAGGGGGCATCTGGTGCTAAGATCTCGACAATGGTGTGGGTGGACTGCCAGCCATTGCCACTGAGGCTCGGGTTAAAGACTTTTACAAACACTTTGTCTTGTTCGAAGGTGTTTAGATGGTGCCACAAACTCATCACAGCACCATAAAGATCTGACTCATTGCGTTCCTGCAAGTCATCATCAGAGATTTGACCCAATATCCTTTTGGCTAATGCATCGACAAGTGGTTGTTGAGTATCATCCAGTTTATCGGCAATCAGCTGATAAACCTTCTCAAGTAACACAGGTACTATAGGGTCACGCGAGGTCATTCTGGAGCTCCGTTGTCCTTTTTAGAACATTATCGTTGTGAGTATTCAGAGGTAAACATTGCGTTAACAAACGCACTGTCTAGTGTAAGGCTTGGCAGGTAAAAACGTTATAGGTAAACGGCTGGATTTACGCGAATTTCGCCAGAATGTGACTGGTGTGGCTATTTAAACAGAAGAATTGGCGAGGCATCACTCGCGCCCCACTAGGCAACCCGCATTAACGACTGGAACTTATGGTTGGCGTCGGTCACCAGTTTAAAACGCCCGCGTATACCGAGTTGCGATAGGAAAGGACGAAAACGCGAAGCCGGGATCTGAAGACGCAGACCCTGATCGGTCGTCACCACCACATTGGCCGCGGCACCACTGTAGTAGTGTTGATACTCTGAGTAAGCAATGTAAACGTTAAAATAGTACTCCATCTCTTCCGCTCAACCTATCACCGTGACACCGCAAACCAATCAACCACCGAAAACAAAAAGCCGCCCAAGGTGGACGGCTTTTCACACTTGTTAACGCTTGGCTGATTTTATCCCAAATCGTTTTTTACTGCTCAAGTGTTTTTTCTACTTTTTCATAGAGATCCGCAGCTAAGTTATCCATATCTGCCAACTCTTGCAGTACCTGTCGCATTTGCTGCTGGCGATGGTGATCGTAATAGGCCAGCTTGAGCATAGGATCAATCAATCGTGATGCCACTTGTGGATTCGACTGATTCAAGGTCACCAAGATCTCTTTTAAAAAGCGGTAGCCGCTACCATCTTGGGCATGAAAACGCGCCGGATTACGATTACAAAATGCCCCGACCAAACTGCGTACACGGTTGGGGTTTTTGAGCGTAAAGGCAGGGTGCGCCATCTGTGCTTTCACCTGCTCTAAGGCAGTCTCGGAAGGGTTCGCACCTTGGAGCATGAACCATTTGTCCATCACCAGTCCATCATGCTGCCATTTATCACTGAAATCTTTCATCAGTGGTTCACGACACGGTAATTGCGCATTGTTAGCGGCATTCAATGCTGCCATGGTGTCAGTCATATTGTTCGCGGCTTGGTAATGACGCTCTACATGCGTGTTGCCGTTTTCCGTGTGCGCGAGATAGCTCAAACAGGCATTACGTAAAGCGCGTTCACCGATCGCTTTGTGGGTGATCTGATATTCAGGTTGCGCATACTGACGGTATACCGCGTCAAACTCATCAACCATATGATCGGCAAATTGTTGCTTGAACGCCGCCATGACTTGATGAATCGCATCAACGTCGACAATATCAAACCAGCCAGCCACTTCCGTCTCGGTCGGTAAGTTGATCACTTCCGCAATCAATGCCGGATCCGTGTTGTCGCTGAGCAATACGCCACGAAATGCATCAATCACTGACAAAGGCACATCAATAGGCTGTTCGTTTTGTACCCGTGCGACGTTCTCCTTAATATGCTTGGCCAGTAGACTCTGACCCGCATCCCACCGCGCGAAATCATTGCGCGCATGTTGCAGTAAGAATGCCAACTCATCGTCTTGATAGTCATGTTCAAGCTTCACTGGCGCGGAGAACTCCCTGAGCAGGGAAAGCACAGGTTGCTCATCCACCCCATCGAAAATAAAGGTCTGCTCAGCATCTGTCACCGCCAGGACGTTTGAGACCGACTCACCGTGACGTTGTAACTCAATCACACTGCCGTCGCGACGATAGAGTGCAATATCCAGTGGAATATATAGCGGCAACTTCTCTTGCTGATCCGCTGTTGGCGGCGTGTGCTGCGTGACATGTAACGCCAACTGTTTGCTATCGGGGTCGTAGGTCGATGATACATTCAATACCGGCGTCCCAGATTGGCTGTACCAACGGCGGAACTGAGTCAGATCGACCCCAGACGCATCTTCCATTGCTTGAACAAAATCATCACAAGTGGCTGCTGTACCGTCATGACGTTCAAAGTAGAGTTTGACCCCTTTTTGAAACTCGGTTTCACCCAAAATGGTATGCATCATACGAATAACTTCACTGCCCTTTTCATACACCGTCAGGGTGTAAAAGTTATTCATTTCGATCACTTTTTCTGGCCGGATCGGATGAGACATAGGGCTGGCATCTTCAGCAAACTGGGGGCCACGCATAATACGCGCATTGCTGATACGGTTGACAGAGCGCGAGCCTAAGTCGGAGGAGAACTCTTGATCACGAAAAACAGTTAACCCTTCTTTCAGGCTAAGTTGGAACCAATCACGGCATGTCACTCGGTTCCCCGTCCAGTTGTGGAAGTACTCATGCCCAATGACCGCTTCGATACCGAGATAATCGGCGTCGGTGGCGGTTTCGGCGTTTGCCAATACATACTTGGAGTTAAAGATGTTTAAGCCTTTATTCTCCATGGCACCCATGTTGAAGAAGTCAACGGCGACGATCATGTAAATATCTAGATCATATTCAAGATCAAACCGCTCTTCATCCCATTTCATTGCGTTCTTCAATGAAGTCATCGCATGATCGGCACGATCTAAATTCCCTTTATCAACAAAGATTTCCAGTGCCACATCACGTCCAGAGCGGGTCACAAACGTATCACGTAACACATCAAAATCGCCGCCGACCAGTGCAAATAGGTAACTGGGTTTCGCGTACGGGTCATGCCATTCTACCCAGTGGCGGCCACCTTCCAACTCACCCGACGCAATCTTATTGCCGTTACTGAGTAAGTATGGGTATGTAGATTTATCCGCAATCACCTTGGTGGTAAAGCGAGCTAACACATCGGGACGGTCGAGATAATAAGTGATCCGGCGAAATCCTTCCGCCTCACACTGAGTACAATAAGCCCCGCCCGAAATATATAGCCCCTCGAGAGCGGTATTGTTTTCAGGATCGAGCTGAGTTTGGATGGTTAAAGTAAATGCGGCTGGGACGTCTCGGACAATCAATTTGCCCGCCTCTTCACTATAGGCTGTCCAGGGGTCGCCGTTGATATCTAGGCGCACTAACGTGAGCGCGTCCCCGTCTAACACCAGATCGGTGGCGTGATCATTCAGGCGTTTCACCTGGCTAACCGCCGTGACTAGGGTGTTGTTCGGATCAAGATCAAATTCAAGGTTGATATCCGTAATGGTAAAGTCCGGCGCACGGTAATCATCACGGTATTTGGCGGTGGGTTGTTGAGACATGTCGTTTCCTTTTTATCGAGTGTACCTCAGCCAACGAACTGTATTCATTCGCCCAAGGGCGATTTTGCATGCCATACCATACCGCGGCTCGGCATTAATGACTATAGATTTAACAGTTTGTTATCAAATGTTTGCGTTTACATTCAATAAGCGCAGTATAATGTCAACGCAGCCTGCCAATCCCGACTGAAATATAATGTGACGACGGTTAAATTTTCTAAAAATTGCGGTACTATGACGCTCATTTCGTTTTGTAACCCGTAAGGCGTTCACCACGCATGCACAATCCGATCATTACATCACTCTTGGATACTGATGCTTATAAAATCAATATGCAGCAGGCCGTATTTCATCATTATCCTGATGTCCATGTTACCGCTGACTTTTACTGCCGCAGTGATGAAAACCTCTCCTACCTACGTGAACAGGTGGTGGAGCATGTCAATCATCTCGCGACGTTGCGGTTTCATGCAGACGAGCTCAGCTATCTGGACTCGCTAGGTCTATATCAAGCAGACTTTCTCGCCTTTTTGTCAGGTTTTCAATTCGATCCTGACCAAGTCACTGTCGGTGTCGAAGACGGTCAATTAGCAATTCATATCGCCGGCCCTTGGCAAGAGGTGATTCTATGGGAAGTGCCACTACTGGCGATTATTTGTGAGCTGAGAAACCGCGCTTGTTATGCTCAACTAAGTGTCGATGACGCGATTGCACGTCTTGACGATAAGTTAGCCCATCTCCCTAAAGAGGGATTTGCCGATGGGTTCCAGCTCGTTGACTTTGGCACGCGGCGTCGTTTTTCTCGTGAGGTCCATCAGGCGATAGTGACACGTCTGCACGCGGTCTATCCGCCTTTAAAAGGCACCTCTAACGTATGGCTAGCCAAACAGTTAGGGCTTGTGCCTGTCGGCACCCAAGCGCATGAGTGGTTTCAAGCCCATCAACAGCTTGCAGGTCAGCTTGCTGACTCCCAGCAGCTTGCGTTACAAATGTGGTTGCAAGAGTATCCCGATAGCCTAGGGATAGCGTTAACCGACTGTATCAACATGGATGCCTTTTTACAGGATTTTGATCGTTCGCTCTGTCACGCCTTTAGCGGATTGCGTCATGACAGTGGTGACCCGATTGCATGGGGTGAGAAGGCGATCGCGCATTATCGGTATCATGGTATTGACCCCAAAGATAAGACACTTGTCTTTTCCGATAGCCTCACGCTGGCGAAAGCCGTGCACATCTATCAATACTTTGCCGACAAAGCCACGACCTCATTCGGTATTGGCACGCAGCTAACCTGTGATCTCCCTAATGTGAAAACCCTCAATGTGGTGATCAAATTAACCAGCTGCCAAGGGAAACCTGTTGCCAAAATTTCTGATGAGCCTAACAAAGCCATTTGTAAAGATGAAGCGCACCTCTCTGCACTAAAAGCCGCGTTCAAGTTGTCAGACTAAACGCTTCCCCAATAGAAAAGGGCCAGTTTATTTATCACCGGCCCTTTTCATCAATGTTTTATTGATGAGTTTTTATGATAACACGCTCTGTCATTGCTCACCGTTGCCGTTGTAACACCGCCTCCATACCAAACACCTCATTGGTCAAGCGCAAGGTATCTGAGGCAAGTTGGTACTGGGATGAATGGCGTCCTTCTTCATAAATAAGCATCAGGTTGTCACCTTCCACCAAGTAAACGCCTCGGTGAGTAATTGAACGGCCGTTGTTGCCGCGAACTTGCATCGCAAAAAGAAAGTCTGGGCGAAGTTTCAGCGAGACACCATCCACCTCTTCACTCACATCTTCCCCTTCTATGCTGTTTGAACGCCACACCCCGGAGAGATCGTCAGGTAGCAGTTTAGTAAACACGGCTCCCTGAAGCTGCAATTGATTATGATTTAACTGGTAGGCATGCACTTGATCCGCCCCCTGCCCATCGTACAACCGCAATGCTTGATGATTCACCGCATAACTGCCTGCAGCCGTCTCGAGCTGCCCATCACGACGTAGCATATCAATACGGAACTCATAATGAGAGTTAAACGAAAGATTAATCGCTTTATACGGATGGCTCGCCTCTGACTCTTCCTCAGCACTAAACCAATACCATTGACCAAGCAGTAACGGGACATCAAATCGTGCTAAATCGTCACCGCGCACTGGCAAGGCCATCACTAAGGCCAGAAAAACACCCAATAAGCAACGCATACCTTCCCCCTCATTGGCAGTGATGCCTTAACGATAAGGTTAGACTGACTTCTCAGTTTTATGCAGTTTTTTGAGCAAGATCTCGTTTCATGTAGGTTGAATCCGCCTAGTCGTCACCATAACGTCATAAAAAAAGCCTAGGCGAATTGCCTAGGCTTGGGGGTGCGCTAACGTGCTAAAAGACCGTATGCCGACCTGACATTTAACGGTTGGCTGAAAGAAGGTTAGCCAAATCTTTTGTGATGCTCGCGGCTTCATCTAAGTATGCATCTGGCTCTTCATAGTCTTTAGGCACATCATCGAGCGTTTTGAAGGGCGGTTCACCCAACGCCTTCTGACGTACATTTAATCGCGCCAAGCGTTCTTGATCTTCTCGATCCATTTCCTTGCGCCGTGCGTCTTCATTCAAGGAGATTGTGTTTTTATCTTTCTCTTCTTGATAGCGCGCAATGTCTTGGCGGATGAAATCAAACTCTCGATCATCTTTGATCCGCGCTTTGTGCTTTTCACCTATCGTATTAAGCACCGAATCAGGCAAGGATCTAGGCTGATAATCCGCTTTCTCAATTCGATCCCATGGCAAGGCATTTTCTTCCACACTCTCACCTGTTTCATCCGGTGAAACGGGAGAAGGGAAGACAATATCTGGCACCACACCCTTATTTTGGGTACTGCCACCGCTAATCCGATAAAACTTTTGGATCGTGTACTGCACATAACCTAACGGCTTATCAAATAAATCGTAGATATGATTCAAAGAGCGGTGCTGCTGTACGGTCCCTTTACCAAAAGATTGTTCGCCAATCACCACCGCACGCTCATAATCTTGCATGGCGGCCGCGAAAATCTCCGAAGCGGAGGCACTGTAGCGATTAATCAACACCGTCATCGGGCCATCATAGAAACGTTTATTGTCCGTATCACTGTTGACTTTCACTCGCCCATAGCTGTCTCTGACTTGTACAATAGGGCCTTGGTCAATAAACAACCCACTGAGCGCGGTTGCTTCACTCAGTGCCCCCCCTCCGTTATTTCGCAAGTCCACGACGATACCGCTAATGCCCTTTTCTTTCAGACTCGCGATCTCTTTTTTGGTGTCATCGGCCAGACCAACATAGAATCCGGGGACCGTCAGTACGCCAACTTTTTCGTCACCGCGCTCAATCACTTCAGATTTTACTGCGCGATCTTCCAAGCGAATCTTGTCACGGGTTAGCGTGACATTGTAACTTTTAGCATTCGCCCCTTCGGGTAAGATTTTCAGTTTAACTTCACTGCCTTTCGGGCCTTTAATCAGCTCGACCACATCGTCCAGTCGCCAGCCAATCACATCGACAATCGCTTCGTCTTCTTGGCCCACACCAATAATTCGATCACCGGGTGACAACTGTTTGGACTTGGATGCAGGGCCACCCGCAACGAGAGAACGAATCACTGTGTATTCATTTTTTATCTGCAATACCGCCCCTATCCCTTCGAGGGATAAATTCATTTCCGACTGGAATTGCTCAGCATTGCGCGGTGAAAGGTAGCTAGTATGTGGGTCAACTTCACGCGCGAAGGCGTTCATGTAGACCTGGAACACATCTTCGCTATGGCTTTGCGTTAAACGCTTTAACGCGCTGTTATAACGCTTGCCCAAGGTCTCTCGGATTTCTTCATCCTCTTTCCCCGTTAAGCGCAGGTTCAAGGCATCATTTTTTACCCGCTTGTCCCAGATAGCATCCAGCTCGGCCTCGTTAGCCGCCCATGGCAGCTCAGTACGATCCAGCACCATGCTTTCGTCAGCAGAGAAATCAAAGGGTTTATCCAACACGTGCAGCGCGTACTGATAACGCTCAAAGCGTTTTTTCAGCACACGGTTGTAAATCGCATAGGCCGCTTGTGTCTCACCTTCTTTGAGCTGATCATCTAAACGCGTTTTCCAACGAGATAGACGTTCGACATCATCTTGGGTTAAAAACACACGATTATAATCCAGTGTTTCCAAGTAACGATCAAAAATCGCCGCCGAGAAGGCATCGTCGAGCGCGAACTGCTTATAGTGGGATCGAGTGAAACGAGAAGTTACACGCTTGGAAGCGGTTTCGTGTTGGGGTTCAGCGGACAGTGAAGGTAGTTCACTGAGTTGAAAATTGGCTTCTACGGCCTGGGCAGAGGCTGCCAGCATCAAGCTGGCAGCGATAGCCGAAACGCGGCGTCGACAAAACATGCGTCGAGGAGTCTCCTTTAGGCGCTGAGGTGCTCCGCTTTTACTAACATGGTTAACCCGTTAGTCAGGCGAACACGCACCTCATCCTTATTAATTTCAACAATGGTCGCTGGCAGATTACCGTTGCCCATGTTCACATTCACGTCTTTACCTACGACAACATCGTTGGCGTTGAGTTCGCGACGTGGCTCACTCTCTTTCTTAGTCATTTTAGCGGGCTTTGGTTTACTCGTACGGCCTTTCGCTGATTGCGCAGCCGCCTTTTTGCCTTTTGGTGCGGTTTTACCCGCATTTTTCGCCTGGCCTTCTGACTTTTTCGCTTGTTGCTGCTTACGACGCTCTGCCGCACGCGCTTTGCTTTCTGACAAGGTCTGCGCAGCATGGTCGATATGCTCTTGCTCAAGCTCGCCACACGCATTGCCATCAAGGTCAACGCGTGACGCCCCTGGTTTCACGCTGTGCAGATAACGCCAGGAAGACGTGTACTGACGAAGCGCGGCGCGCAATTGGGTCTTGCTTACCTTGGGATCGCCTTCAAGACGTGTCGCAAGATCTTGAAAAATACCAATTTTTAATGGCTTGGCTTCGCCTTCAACAGTAAAACATTTAGGGAAACGTTCAGCAATGTAGGCAATGACTTCTTTGCTGTTCGCGAGCTTTTCAGTATTTTCCATGTTTTTTCCTGGCCTGCTGCGAGAAACCACAGCAGCGTATCTACGTGTATTTAAGTATGAAAGTGGTGCGTATTATAGATACCTGATATGAAAAAACTACCAAGATTGGCGAAATCACAAGTGTTTTTGCATTTCTTTGACCAAGGTAGCGAGTCCATGTTCATCTTCTTGGTCAAAGCGACCGATACTTGGACTATCAATATCCAGTACTGCCTGCAATTGATTATTGACCCGAACAGGCACCACAATTTCCGAGTTACTCGCCGCATCACACGCAATATGTCCTTCAAAGGCGTGCACATCTTCTACTCGCATTACGGTATCCTGACGATAGGCGGCCCCACATACCCCTTTATCATAGGGGATGCGTACACAGGCTGGTTGACCTTGAAACGGGCCAAGGACTAACTCTTCTCCCTCGTCGAGATAGAAACCCACCCAGTTAATATCTTCAAGCTGGCTATTGAGTAACGCACTTATATTGGCCAGTTTTGCAATAAGGTTGGGTTCCCCTTCGCACAACGCAACCGCTTGTTGGGTTAACAAGCGGTAAAAATCAGCTTTGTTTTCCATAAATCACTGCATCTCAAACAACAAGACCATTACAATAGAAATAATCCAAAGACTTTTCAATTGAGTATCCCTATTTATGATCACCTGGCGCTGGCTTCTTGACCAAGCTCGACCCCATCGCACCCGGCTCATTTGGGCTAACGTGGTAGCCATTGCCGCCACCTTGGTCAGTGTGCCTATCCCGTTACTCATGCCGTTATTGGTCGATGAGGTGCTATTGGATAAGCCAGACTGGGGACTTGCGGTACTCAACACCCTCCTGCCTATAAGCTGGCAACAGGCGGGCGTTTACATTGCCGCTGTGCTGATCATTGTCGTTATCATGCGCATCGTCAGCCAAGGACTTAACATTCTACAAAGCCGCCAATTTACCCTGGTTGGTAAGGCAATCACCTACAAAATCCGCCAACACTTGATCGCCAAACTTGGGCGGATCAGTATGCGTGAGTACGAATTACGTGGGAGTGGCGGCCTCACCTCTCACCTTGTCACCGATGTCGAAACCATCGATAAGTTTATTGGTACCACACTAAGCAAGTTTATTATTGGTCTGTTGACGGTCACCGGCACCGCGGTCGTCTTACTTTGGATTGATTGGCGACTCGGCTTGTTCATCTTACTGATTAACCCTATTGTCGTGGCGTTAAGCCGCACCCTTGGCCAACGAGTTAAGCACCTTAAAACACAAGAGAACCAATCTTTTGAGCGCTTCCAGCAACGTCTCGTGGATACGTTAGACGGTTTGTATCAACTTCGTGCTGCCAATCGTGAACGTGAGTATTTGCGTCAGCTTGACCACAGTGCCAGTGAGATTAAAGACAGTGCTGACAAGTATGCCTGGCAGTCAGAAGCCGCGGGACGCTTATCATTTTTAATGTTCTTGATCGGTTTCGAGCTCTTTCGCGCTGTAGCAATGGGAATGGTCTTTTTCAGTGATTTATCGATTGGTCTGATGTTCGCGGTGTTTGGTTATTTGTGGTTTATGCTCGGCCCAGTGCAAGAGCTGCTCGGGATTCAATTTGCTTGGTATAGTGCTAAAGCCGCGATGACGCGTATTAATGAGGTTTTACAACTGGCCGAAGAGCCGCGTCGACCCGCGGGCATTGACCCAAGTCGTATCGCCGCCCACACACAGGCCTCGGGCTTAACGGTCGAGATTGATAATCTATGTTTCTCCTACGATGAGGATAAGTCGGTACTCAATGGTTTAAGCATGCGTATCCCTGCCGGCCAGCGTGTGGCATTGGTTGGTGCCAGTGGCGGCGGAAAATCAACCCTTATTCAGTTGCTGTTAGGACTGTATCCGGTAGAACAAGGTGATATACGCTTTAACGGCCACTCGATTAACCATGTCGACATGGATGCTCTCCGTCATCAAATTGCCGTGGTATTGCAACAGCCAGTGCTGTTTAATGATACGTTGAGAAATAACTTATGCTTAGGCCGTCACCTTGCCGACACCGCGCTTTGGCAAGCTATCGAGCACGCCCAATTGGGGGATGTGGTGACACAACTCACCGACGGGCTAGATACACCGCTTGGACGACAAGGGATCCGTTTATCTGGCGGTCAGCGACAACGTGTGGCGATTGCACGAATGCTCCTGAGTGACCCTAAACTGGTTATTTTGGATGAAGCCACGTCCGCCCTAGACACGGCCACTGAGCGCGCGCTACATCAAGCAATGCAAACATTTTTGGCGGGACGGACGACCCTTATCGTGGCTCACCGCCTCTCTGCGGTTAAAGAAGCCGATGTGATTTATGTGTTGGATGAAGGACAAGTGACCCAACAAGGCACGCACACAGAGTTAGTCAATGCGCCCGGGGTATATCAAACCTTGTATGGGCAAATACAACAGGCGGCGGGAAAGTAGACCATGACACAGTCACCAGACACACCGTTTGCGGCGTCCCCACCTTTAACGAGGTGCTCGGGGTGCGATCTGGTGTTACAACCGTGCCAAACTGACTCCGATCATCTTGCTATCTGCCCACGTTGCGCGACCAAGCTCGCGCACGGACGACGGCTGTCTTTTAATGGAGAGATAGCCTTGGCACTCACGATTTTGGTGCTGTTTCTTCCCGCTCACCTTCTGCCGCTCCTTTCCATCGATTTGTTGGGAAAAACCATCACCACATCCGTGCTTACCGGTGCCAAGATTCTCTGGTCTTCATTCCCGTTTGTCGCTAGCCTCGTCGTATTCTGTGCTTCATTTGCACCGCTTTTGTTCACCTGTGCGTTATTGGTGATGCACCTGTCTCGACGCCAACAATCCATCCGCTGGTTTCGCCCAGCGGTACGCGTGATTGCGCACAGCCGCCACTGGGTGATGGCGGATGTTTTAATGGTCAGCTTAGCCATCGCCTGTTTTAAAATTCAAGACTACGCCACCTTGCACTTTTCCGTGGGGCTTGCCTGCTATGCGACGATACAAATCCTACTATCGGTTTTACTGGTGCGGGTAAACACGCAAAGATACTGGGATGCCTTTACTCGCCCAGCACCACAATCCGAGCCGTCCCCTCTTATCCGGTGCAGCCACTGCGGCTTAACACAAGGGCACCAGAAAAGCGCTCACTGTCGTCGGTGTCATTTACCGCTTCACCGCCGAATGGTTCGAAGCGAGCAAAAAACCTGGGCCTGCTTAATTACCGCTACCATTTTTCTGTTTCCGGCCAACCTGTTCCCAATCTCCATTTTGTTCTCCAACGGCATTCGACTTGAAGACACCATTTTTTCGGGCGTCGCGAGTCTGATTAATAATGGGATGCCAGGCATCGCTGCGATCATTTTTACTGCCAGCATCGTCGTGCCCGTAGCAAAGATACTAGGGCTAGGTTTGATATTAATAAGCTTACGGTGCACCACCGCCATCACACCACGTCAGCATATGTGGCTATACCGAGGGGTGAAATGGATTGGAAAGTGGTCGATGATGGACTTATTTGTGATTGCGTTTATGGTCGCCTTAGTCGATCGTGGTCGCATTATGGACTTTATGCCTGGACCGGGTGCCATTGCATTCGGCTTGGTCGTGGTATTAACCATGCTTGCCACTGAATTTCTTGATACGCGTTTGATATGGGATCATCATGAGCGACAAACAAGACATACCCTCACCGATCGTTAAAAGCAGCTATGGCTTGTCTCCCCTATGGATACTGCCTGTATTGGCCTTGCTGATGGCCGCTTGGCTCCTGTTTCAATCCATCAGTGAAGCGGGGCAACGGATTCAAATTGTGTTCAGCGATGCGCAAGGCTTGGAGGCTGGCCAAACCACGATCCGTTACCAAGGGTTGGAAGTGGGTAAGGTGCGAAATATTACACTCGCGGATGACTTGGACGGCATTTATGTTGACGCCAATATCTATCCAGAGGCGACGCAACTGCTCACAAGTGGCACCGAGTTTTGGCTTGTGAAACCACGCGCCTCGATCACTGGGATCAGCGGCCTCGAAACCTTGGTCTCAGGCAACTATATTGCCTTACAGCCTGGCAGTGGTGACCCCAGCCTATCCTTCGTCGCGCGTGACGAACCACCGACAGATATCGCAGAAAAAGCCGGCACAACCGTCAAGCTACACGCACCGACATTAGGCTCACTGAATGTCGGTTCGCCGATTTACTATCGGAAAATTCGTGTCGGCGAAATTTACAGTTACCGGCTTGATCAAGATTCGCAAGGGGTGACGCTCTCCGCGTTAATTGAGCCGCAATTCTCGCATTTACTCAAACAAGACTCACGCTTTTGGTCGATCAGCGGTGTAAAAGCCAATGTTGATGTGTCGGGTGTTGATGTGCAGCTCGAGAGTGTGGCGAGCTTGATTGCCGGTGGCATTGCATTCGACTCCCCGAAAGCAAGCCCAACACTTGAGGACAATCGCCCTTTTCAGCTTTACCAAAGCCTTTCGCAGGCCGCACGCGGTCAATCGATACAAATAGCGCTCCCTGAACAACATGGGCTGCCCGGCGCGGGGACGAAGATCACCTATCAAGGATTAGAAGTCGGTGAAATTACCCACATAGGCGTCGCGGCACAGCAACAACGCCCAGTCGCGACCGCACACATTGACCCCAGCATGAGCTGGCTGCTCAACCAAGACACCTACTTTCAGATAGAGCAGCCCCAAATTGGTTTTGATGGACTAAAGAACCTGGGTAATTTAGTCCTCGGCAACTACTTGACGATCCAACCTGGTTCGGCAGATGCTGATCCCGCGATGCCTGACAATGTGTTTACCGCCCGAACCTGGCACCAACAGCAAAAGCAACTGACCGGTGCCCTCACAGTAACCTTAACCGCAGACGATGCATACGGCTTAACCCCCCACACCAAAGTATTGCATCGCGGCATTCAAGTGGGCTTTATCGACCGTGTCGCGCTCAATGAAAGTGACACTGTCACTTTAAAGCTATTGATTTATCCAGAATACCGCCACTTGGTGAAACAACAATCGCAGTTTTTTATTCTCGGTGGGATCACGGGCGAGCTCAGTGGTGACGGTCTCAATGTGGTCGTGCCAGCGATGGAACAAATCGCCGACCCGGCTTTAAGCTTTACCAGCGAAGGGGCGAAAGGCATCAAGGAGACATATCCACTTTACACCTCCCCTATTCAAGCGAAGCACGCCAAGCAAGATGCACGCGGTGAAACACGCTTTACCTTAGTGGCGAGTCGTATGCCTGGTGTGAGTGAAGGCAGTCCCGTGATGTACCGCAATTTTGTGGTCGGCCAAGTGGAAGGATATCAGCTTAACGGCAACACTGTCTCCATCGCCATTGCGGTGAGTAATCGCTATAAGCATCTGATTAATCCACAAACCGTATTTTGGAATCAATCTGGGCTGGATATCAAAGCCAACCTCAGCGGCGTCGAAATTAATACAGGCTCGTTGCGTTCACTGGTTAACGGCGGTATCGCCTTCGGCACCATGCCTGGTATTAGTAATAAACGAAACGGAGATTGGAAGCTTTACCCCTCAAAGCAAGAAGCCGCTCAATACGGTGTAGATATTAGGCTAACGGTTGACCAGGCTAACGGGGTAAAAGTGGGCAGCGCGATCCGTTATCAAGGAGTCGATGTTGGCGAAGTGATCACCCTAAGCCCCGACTTCGACCACGAAAACGTGACCATTCAGGCTCGTCTCTACCCTGAATACAAAAATGCGCTTGCGCGCACCGGCAGCTATTTCTGGCTCACTCAACCCGTCCTCAGCCTGACCAAAACAGAGAACTTGGACTCACTATTTGGCACCTATATCTCGGTGGTCCCCGGCGAGGGTGACTTCACCCAACAGTTCACCCTCCATGACTCGCCCAAGTACCCAAAAGGGCTGACACTCATCCTGGAGAGCGACGCTCGCCACTCTATCGCCCCTGGCACACCGGTATTACATCGCGATATCGAAGTGGGTATCGTCTCTAGCGTTAGATTAGGCGAGCTGTCTGACCGAGTCATCTTCGAACTACAAATCGCGCCTCAATATGCACACCTGGTTCGTGAAAACACGGTCTTTTGGAACGAGTCCGGGGTCGATGTCTCCATTGGGCTAACGGGTGCAGATCTCAAAAGCGGCACGATTGATAGTTTGCTGAAAGGCGGTATTGCTTTCTCAACCCCGGACGATCAACCTTTGCAGCCAGTGGCCAATGATCATCGTCACTTCTTGCTGCACAGTGAGAGTAAAAAAGTATGGCAAGAATGGCGAACGGCTATTCCAACACCATAAGCTGCTTGTACTAAGCGACCCTCGATATGCTCGCTAAAAAATCAGGGACCTCAACGCGCTCGCTAGGTCCCTGATAATACTTATCCTTTAACAAAATTGTGTCACAAACTGGCATGTCGCTATTGATAGACTACACTATAGGAATCACAACCTAAATATTGGCATATGGCTCCTTGAGCCTTTTCCCTGAACCCGGAACAGGACGTTCCGGGTCTTTTTTTATCGGGAATTTGTGACACCGTCACTTGTTCAGGTAAATGCCGTCCTGTTCAATACGAATTTTACGTTGCTTATAAAGCCCACCCAGTGTTTTCTTAAAGGTCGCCTTGCTGGTACGAAAGAGAGAAAAAATAGCGTCAGGTGAGCTTTTATCATTAAGTGGTAAAAAGCCCCCTTTGCTCTCTAGCATCTTAATCACTTTGTCACTGAGATCGTCAACCCGCGCTTTACCATGTTTTTGTAATGCCAGATCAACTTTGCCATCCTCACGAACGGTTTTTACATAGGCACTGAGTTTTTTGCCGATAAACAGCTTACCGAACGCTTCAGCGCGATAGATAAGCCCCCAATGCTGGTTATTCACCACGCACTTAAAGCCAAGGTCGGTGATGTCAGTAATGATCACCGAGACCTTATCGCCGACTTTTATCTGAGGCGGCTCCTCACTGATAAACTTATTGAACTTGCGGCTAGCAACAATACGCCCAGATGCCTTGTCGGTATAAACCCGCACCACATAGGGTTTTCCCTCCTCCATGCGCGTACGTTGCTCGCTAAAGGGCACCAACAAATCTTTGCTTAACCCCCAGTCGACAAACGCCCCGACCGTATTGACGCCAACACAGCGCAATGATGCAAACTCACCCACTTGCGCATAGGGTGTTTCAGTCGTGGCAATAATCTCATCTTCGGAGTCAAAGTAGATGAACACATTGAGCGTATCACCAACACGGGTATTCTCAGGGACGTAACGGGTCGGCAGCAAAATATTGCCAAAGTCATCGCCATCAAGGAACACGCCAAAGTCTGCCTGTTTCACCACTGATAGTTTGTTGTATTGCCCTAGTTTAATCATTGTCTCAGCGCTGTAGAAAATAATGCCCGTGAGTATACGCAATTTGTCCTTGAGATGTGGAAGAAATACGGTTCGGGTGAGGAAAAAAACACCAACCCATGTCAACCAATACCCCTACATTCTATCCCTTGTTAGCGGCTGACAGGCTGTTAGGCTTAAATGATTAACCTAAAGGGGGATGCATGGCAGTATTTGATGGTGAACATATTCGGTTTAGCTTTAGCCAATTAGGGAGCGCATTGGGTAAAGCAGTGACCCCTACGCCTTTGGACAACGGCCGGCTTCTAACATACAACGCCGCGCTAGCTGATGAACTCGGCTTAACGACGGCAGACATTCACAGTGAACGCTTTCGTGCAATTCTGTCTGCGGAGGCGCCGCTTGCGGGCCGCAAACCCTTTGCAATGAAATACACAGGGCACCAATTCGGCCAATACAACCCTGAGCTCGGTGATGGTCGTGGGGTGTTATTGGGAGAGTGGCGTGATGATAATGGCACACTCTGGGATTGGCATTTAAAAGGGGCGGGAAAAACGCCCTATAGCCGCCACGGCGACGGGCGTGCGGTGTTACGTTCCACCCTCCGTGAGTATCTCGCGAGCGCGGCCATGAAGGGACTCAACATCCCTACCACGCAGGCATTAGCCATGGCCACCAGCGATACCCCGGTGATGCGCGAGCGCATCGAGACGGCCGCAACCTTACTTCGGGTCTCGGAAAGCCACGTGCGTTTCGGCCATTTTGAGTACTTGTTTTACAGCCAACAGCACGATGCACTGGGTACGCTGGCAGACTATGTCATTGCACGCCATTTTCCTGAGCTTGCCGAGGCCGAGAAGCCTTATGCCGCCTTGCTACAAGAAATTGTCGAGCGCACGGCAGAAATGATTGCCAAGTGGCAAGCGGTTGGTTTTAACCATGGTGTCATGAATACCGACAATATGTCGATTTTAGGCCAGACCTTCGATTATGGCCCCTATGCTTTTTTGGATGATTTCAACCCGAGCAATATTTGTAACCACACTGATTACACGGGGCGATATGCCTTTAATCAGCAGCCTGCTATCGCGCTATGGAACCTCTCTGCGCTTGGCTACGCCTTTACCCCACTGCTTGAAAGTGACGTGATTAACGACATTCTCGGCGGTTATGAACACCATCTCCAGGTAGCTTACAGCAAAGCCATGCGCGACAAGCTAGGGTTGTCCGATGCACAGCAAGGGGACAGTGATTTGTTCAACGCGCTTTTTTCATTGCTCGAATCTCAACAAGTCGACTACACCCTTTTCTTTCGCAGGCTCAGTGACATCAAGCAAGAGGCGCTATTAAGTGCAAAGACACTCAGCCAGTTTAACGACCTCGTATCAGATGCCGATGCCTTAACGGCTTGGTTAAGCGAATACCACCAACGGGTGGCAGATCATGACGACAACACTCGCCTCGCTGGCATGCAGGCAACCAATCCTAAGTTTATTTTACGTAATTATTTGGCCCAGCAGGCGATAGAGGCGGCAGAACAAGGTGACATGCAGCCAACTCACAATTTGATGACAGTACTGGCTTCCCCGTTTGCGTCACATTCCGCGCTTGACTCTCTTGCTCGGCGTCCCGCCGATGAAGAGAAAGATATGACCCTTAGCTGCTCCTCGTAGCCTAAACGTGCGCCTGAGTCATTTGCCACTGAGGCGCTCATCATCAATTCACTAAAATACGCCTCGGTGATCACCGCTCTGACAAGAAAAATCCAACAGATGTCACATTGATGCTTTCATGGGCGGCGTTTTTTGCTATCTTACTGGCTTCGCAACAGAATAAGATGTGAGGAAGGCTGTCCTCTATGCCACTGAAAACCGATGAGCTTCGAACACGTGTGGTTGATACCATGCCTACGCCTGCAGAGGTGGAAGCTGCCCACCCCATCAACGACAATGTTGCTCACCATATTACCGCCGCACGACAGGCGATCAGTCGTATTCTCAATGGCGACGATACGAGGCTGCTAGCGATTGTTGGTCCCTGCTCTGTTCATGATCCCGACGCGGCCCGTGATTACGCAGCCAAGCTTAAACCGCTCGCCGATAAGTACAGCGACCAATTATTGGTGGTGATGCGCACATATTTTGAAAAGCCACGTACGGTTGTCGGTTGGAAAGGCCTTATCAATGACCCGCACCTTGACGGAAGCGGTGATATTCGTGCAGGCCTGTTTACGGCGCGTGAGCTCCTGCTCGATATCAACAAAATGGGACTGCCGACTGCTACCGAGTTTCTCGACATGATCACGGGTCAGTATATCGCTGACTTGATCAGCTGGGGAGCGATTGGCGCCCGCACGACAGAATCACAAATTCATCGTGAAATGGCCTCTGCACTCTCCAGCCCTGTCGGCTTTAAAAATGGCACAGACGGCAATATCCGTATTGCCGTCGATGCCATTCGCGCGAGCAGAGAGTCTCACCTTTTCTGCTCACCCGACAAAAATGGCAGCATGACCATTTATCGAACCGCAGGCAACCCAGATGGGCATGTCATTTTACGCGGCGGTCATCAGCCGAACTATTACGCCGACGATGTGAAAGCCGCCGCGCAAACGCTAAGCGATTTCAAATTGCCTGGTAAGCTTGTGGTAGACTTCAGCCACGGTAATTGCCAAAAGCAGCATCGCCGCCAGCTTGATGTATGCGCGAATATTGCTGATCAGATCCGCCATGGCGAGCAAGCGATTGCCGGTATCATGGCTGAGAGCTTCTTACAAGAAGGCAATCAAACCATGGGTGACGAGCAATCACGCGTTTATGGCCAGTCGATCACTGACCCCTGTCTGGGATGGGCCGATACCGAGCGCTTGCTCGAGCAACTGGCTGATGCCGTCGCGGCGCGCAACACCCCATAATGACTGACGATTTATCGGCGTGACTGGCTCACGCCCCAATTAGGAAAAGACTATGCCTTCATTTGATATTGTCTCTGAAATTGACAACGTTGAGCTAAAAAACGCAGTGGACAACGCCAACCGAGAGCTTGCAACTCGCTTTGATTTTCGTGGTGTTGAGGCCAGCTTCGAACTCGATAAAGAAACCGTGAAAGTAACGGCTGAAGCGGATTTTCAGGTTAACCAAATGATGGACATGCTGCGCAGTAATCTCGCCAAGCGTGGTGTTGATGCACGCGCAATGGATATCCAAGACATGGTTCACTCTGGCAAAACCTTTTATCAACAGGTGAAATTTAAAAACGGTATTGAAACGCCTGTCGCGAAGAAGATCACCAAAGCGATTAAAGATGCCAAGATGAAAGTGCAAACCCAGATTCAGGGCGAGCAAGTGCGTGTCACCGGAAAGAAACGGGATGATTTGCAGGCAGTGATTCAATTAATCAAGGAAAGTGACTTTGAGCAGCCTTTCCAATTTGAAAACTTTCGCGACTAGCCCCGAGCACTTGTTATCAATAGCATAAAAAAACGGGCCTGTTAGACTTAGGCCCGTTTTATTCGGCAGCGCGTGTCAGTCGCTAAGCGCTTTTTCGTGACAACACTCGCGTCATACTACTTGTACTTGCTTTTGATTTCCTCAAGCGTGCCATCGGCGGTCGCTTGATCAATGCCCGCTTGTAGCTTTTCAACATAGCTATCTGGCGTGTTGTTACTAAAGCTATAGTAGAGCTGAGACTCATCCAAGACATGAACCACTTCAAACTGGCTAGTGTCAATATTGTTTTGGCTCATAATGAAGGCACTGACGTTTTCCTCGTACGCCCACATATCAACACGACCCGCCGCCAATTGTTTGGCGAGTAAATCCGCTTTTGGCGAGAGGCGTAGCGCGCCTTCATCGACACCCATTGAGCGTAACAAGTGCTCACCGACGTCATCGCGTACAACGCCGACTTTATAGTTGGCAAAGTCACTCGCATTGTCGATAGTGATCCCTTTGCTTTTAGGGGCCCAGACAACAATTTTTGTGTCTGTAATCGGCCCTACCCATTTAAACTTATCTTCCCGTTCATCCGTCCGTGTGGTTGAAAACAATACGGTATTGGGCTCAGACAGTGCCGTGGCATAACCACGTGCCCATGGCTGAATCTTCACTTGATCTCGGCTTACCGGATCCCCTGCTGCTTCTGTTGCAGCTTCGAGAAAATCAACCGCAATTCCCTTTAACTCACCGCGCTCTTCATAGTTAAACGGCGGATACACCTCAGTGATATAATCAAGATCGCCTAAGTTTGCAGCGACTGTGGTGGTTGAGAAAACCAGCAAGCTGGCGGCAATGAGTGACTTCATTGGACTACCTCTTTTAACCTTCCATTAAATGTGCTCAGCCAACATTATTATTATTAGCTCATACCAAATTGGAGAAGCTGAATAGGATAAGGCGTGGCCTTGTCACTATTCGCTCACCACCTCTAGTGTAGTCAGCTTCCATGTCCCGTGCGCAGTTTTGCCGGAGGTTGTGATCTAACTTCCGTTTTTTCTATGTACAAACGTTTGAATAATCAGAAAAAAATGAGCCGTTCAGCGCTGATAACAAATTTAAACGCTCTCTTAGATACCTCTGCCGATCCCGCACAATCAAGTAAAAAAGTTGAATTAGGTCACCATTCATGCCTAAACTTTGTCCCCAATTACAGCGTAATTATGGGCTATCGCAGACTGACGCCTTTAAAGCGTTTCGCAAGGGATCATTTTTGCCACGAAGGCACCAGATAACGCCCAATACTCATCATCGACCTAATTAAAAGACAACATCGAGTCTGATCATTCATGAATAACCAAAAACGTCCTCTCTATATTCCCTATGCGGGACCAGCCTTGCTAGAAACGCCATTGTTGAATAAAGGAAGCGCATTCAGCGTCGAAGAGCGTAAGTTTTTTAACCTCGAGGGCTTATTGCCTGACGCCATCGAAACGATTGAAGAACAAACTGAGCGTGCCTACCAACAGTATCAGCGCTTCGAGAACGATATCGACAAGCATATTTATCTACGCAACATCCAAGATACCAATGAAACGCTTTTTTACCGGTTAGTTTCCAACCATATTACCGAAATGATGCCCATCATCTATACTCCGACGGTAGGCGCAGCCTGTGAGAACTTCTCCAATATCTATCGCCGAGGCCGCGGGCTTTTCATTTCTTATCCTAACCGCGATCGCATTGATGATGTACTTAATAACGCCTCTCGTCATAACGTCAAAGTGATTGTTGTCACCGATGGGGAGCGTATTCTCGGACTCGGCGATCAGGGAATTGGCGGCATGGGCATCCCGATTGGTAAGCTGTCGCTTTACACAGCTTGTGGTGGGATCAGTCCAGCCTACACACTCCCTATTGTGTTGGATGTCGGTACCAATAACCCACAACGCCTTTCTGATCCCATGTATATGGGCTGGCGTCACACCCGCATCAGCGGACAAGAATACGATGCCTTTATTGAAGAGTTTATCCAAGCGGTTCAACGCCGCTGGCCAGATGCCTTGATTCAATTTGAAGACTTTGCACAAAAAAATGCTATGCCGATCCTGGAGCGATATAAGGATAGAGTCTGCTGCTTTAATGACGATATTCAAGGTACTGCCGCGGTGACTGTTGGCTCTTTGATTGCAGCGTGTAAAGCCGCAGGTACTAAGCTCTCCGAGCAACGCATCACATTTTTGGGCGCTGGATCAGCCGGTTGTGGTATTGCCGAAGCGATCATCGCGCAAATGGTATCTGAAGGTATCTCCGATCAAGAGGCGCGCGCACGTGTCTACATGGTCGACCGTTGGGGGCTATTAATCGATGCCATGCCTAACTTACTCGACTTTCAGCAACGGCTGGTGCAAAAGAGCGAGGCGCTCAACCACTGGCAGTTAGAAGACAGTAACATTTCGTTGCTCGATGTCGTGCGGAATGCGAAACCGACCGTATTGGTCGGCGTCTCTGGCGCACCTGGATTATTTACCGAGGATGTGGTGAAAGAAATGCATGCCAATTGCCCACGTCCTATCGTTTTCCCTCTCTCTAACCCTACCAGCCGTGTGGAGGCAACGCCCTTTGATATTTTGCGCTGGACTGACGGCCAAGCGCTGGTTGCCACAGGGAGTCCGTTCGAACCTGTTCGTTTAGACAATGGCAAGACCTTTCCTATTGCACAGTGTAATAACAGCTATATTTTCCCAGGCATTGGGCTGGGCGTGTTAGCGGTTGCTGCATCCCGGGTGACAGATGGCATGCTGATGGCCTCATCGCGCGCTTTAGCTGAGTGCTCGCCATTAGCCAAGCGTGGCACAGGCGCCCTACTACCGTCGTTGGAAGATATCACGCAGGTATCAAAACGCATCGCGTTTGCGGTTGCGAAAGAGGCTATTGCTGAGGGGGTTGCCTCAGAACTGTCTGACGAGGCCCTTAAAAAGCGTATTGAAGAGAGCTTCTGGTCACCACAATATCGTGCTTACAAACGGACCTCTTTTTAACGCGAGCCTAACAGAAAAAAGCGTCTATCCCGGCGCTTTTTTTGCTATTATTCCATCTACTTGCCCGCACACGTGACCCCGAGTGCGGCTTAATTCGCGCAAAGGTAATAAAACGCACCATGGCTCTCCAGCGCCTTTTTCATCGGGCGATTTTCACATTGATTGGTTTTACTGTGGTCACCGCTATCGTGATGGCCGCCAGTGATATCGCGATCACGCTTAATGCCAAAGGACGTGTTTATCAACAAGCTGAGACGCTACCCGCTCGGCAAGTCGGCTTGGTTCTGGGAACCAGTAAGTATATTGGTAAAACACCCAATCCCTATTATACCTACCGGATTGAAGCCGCGGAGTCGTTATATCATGCGGGTAAGATTCAGCACCTTTTACTCAGTGGCGACAACGCGCACCGCTCGTATAATGAGCCCTGGACGATGAAGCGAGATTTACGTCAAGCAGGGATCCCGGAAGAGACGATTCACCTTGACTATGCGGGTTTTCGAACGCTGGACTCCGTTGTCCGCGCGAAAACCGTTTTCAGTTTGGCGCGCTACACCGTGATCAGCCAACAGTTTCATTGCGAGCGTGCGTTATTTCTCGCCGATGTAAACAATATTGATGCTATTTGTTACGCTGTACCGAGTCCGCAAGGCTGGGCAGGTGTCAAAATTCGCGCACGTGAAGTATTAGCAAGAACCAAAGCGGTACTTGATAGCTTTATTCTCAACGTCAAACCCAAGTTTACCGGCCCAAAAGAGCCAATCAGTGGCGTCTCAACGTCGAACGACTAACCCCAATATCGACCAGTGCCGACCCAATCACAATTTTCACATTACTTTAATCATTTGTTTAAAAACCTGCCTGCAATCGATTAACACGCGGACTATTTAGGCGTATATTAGCCGTCGCTTGGAGGCCCACTGTCGCCCAAATGGCAGTAACCCTACCCCTATCAAGCACCTAAAAACTCAAAGCAAAACATTATAAAAATACTCAATAACGTTTAAAAAAGGACGCCCTATGGATGTGCAAACCCTTTCCTCCCGTGCGTCGGGGCTGGATAGAAAAGCGTGGATCTTGTTTGCTGACATTGCCCTGTTTTTCATCTTGTACAACACCCTGCCGTTTGAAACAGATGTCACAACCGGCCTAAGCTTACTGATATTCATTGCCGTGTTATGGCTGACTGAAGCGATTCATGTCAGCATCACCGCGATCCTGGTGCCCATTATGGCCGTCGCGCTTGGCGTGTTTGAAACACCGGCAGCGATGTCAAATTTCGCCAATCCCATCATTTTTCTCTTTCTCGGTGGTTTTGCCTTGGCAGCCGCGCTGCAAGCACAAGGCCTCGATCAAGCCATCGCCAATAAAGTGCTCACCATTGCCCAAGGCAAAATGTCGGTGGCCGTCATGATGTTATTTGGGGTCACGGCCGCTCTATCCATGTGGATCAGTAACACCGCGACAACCGCTATGATGCTGCCACTGGTGTTAGGCATTTTGCACAAGGTAAATAATCAAAAAGATCATGGCACCTATGTGTTTGTGCTCTTGGGTATTGCCTATTGCGCGAGCATCGGCGGCATAGCGACCATTGTCGGTAGTCCCCCAAATGCGATTGCGGCGGCTGAAGCTGGGCTTAGCTTTGCAGATTGGATGAAATTAGGCCTGCCTGTCACTCTGATATTGCTCCCCATCGCCGTTGCCGTCTTGTATGTGCTCACCAAGCCGAACCTTAACCATAGTTTTAAAGCGGATCAGCGTGACTTCACCTGGAGCAAACCTCGCGTGATCACGCTTGTGATTTTCGCACTGACCGTCAGTGCCTGGATATTCAGTAAACCATTGAATGCCATGCTTGGTGGCCTTAGCAAGTTTGACTCTATTGTGGCGTTATCCGCGATTGTCTTGCTGGGGGCAACGCGAGTTGTGAAATGGAAAGAAGTCGAAAAAACCGCTGACTGGGGCGTGCTGCTACTCTTCGGTGGGGGAATTTGTTTGAGCAATGTCCTCAAAGCAACCGGCACGAGTTTGTTTCTCGCCAACCACCTGAGCAATGCACTGACAGGATCTGGGCTGTTTTTCACTATGCTAGGCGTGGTGGCATTCGTCATTTTCTTGACTGAGTTTGCGAGTAATACCGCCAGCGCTGCACTCCTAGTACCGGTTTTTGCTACCATCGCCGAAGCATTGGGTGTGTCACCCGTTGCACTCTCTGCGCTGATCGCTATTGCCGCGTCATGTGCCTTTATGCTGCCGGTCGCCACGCCACCAAACGCCATTGTGTTTGGTTCAGGCCATATAGAACAACGTGATATGATGCGTGTTGGCTTATATCTCAACATTGTTTGTATTGCTGTCTTGGCGATTTTCACTCGCCTGTTCTGGTAATCACTCTCCCACTACCTGGTGTTTGCGCCAGGTAGTGTTTTTCACGCCTTATCAACCATCAAAATTGTTTCATCCGAGTTTCAGGTTTACACTAGCGCAACGCTAAACAACCCGTAAATAACTATGGCATTTGCAGAAATTACAGGCTGGGGGAAGTGCCTTCCGCCCGCGGTGTTGAGCAATGACGATCTCAGCACAATTTTAGAGACCAATGATGAATGGATTCGCTCACGCACAGGTATTGAAGCGCGCCGAGTGAGTCATGTAGAAACCTCAGAGCTCGCCACCGTTGCCGCTCAACGCGCATTAGCGGCGGCAGGCATTGAGGCAAGCCAGCTTGATCTGTTGATTGTAGCGACCTGCTCACCAGACACGCTGATCCCCAATATTGCCTCCAAAGTGCAAGGCAACTTAGGTGCACTTCGTGCCGCTGCATTTGATATGAATGCCGCTTGTACCGGGTTTTTATACGGATTAGAAACCGCAACCAAGATGCTCCAAGCTGGCCACTATCAGCATGCACTCATTATCGGCGCAGAGCATTTAACCTGGTATTTGGATTGGAGCAAACGCGATACCGCCGTGCTATTTGGTGATGGTGCCGGCGCGGTCGTGGTGAGCAAAAGCGAACAGGAAGTGGGGCTACTTGACGCGCAACTTGGTTGTGATCCAGCAGGCCGTGATGTACTCGCGATCCCTGCCTTTGGTACCGCAATGGATCGCTTCGACCCGGACAATGGCTATTTTGCGTTTGATTTTATCGGCCGTGACATTTTTAAACGCGCGGTTAAAGGCATGGGATCAGCGGCGAATCAGGTGTTAACACGGAATCAGCTCAATGCTGACGGTATTGATCTGGTCGTGCCACACCAAGCCAACAAACGGATTATCGAAACCTTATGTGAGCACGCTGGCATCGAGTTAGATAAGGCGTTTATTAATATCCAGCGCTATGGCAATACCTCAGCAGCCACGATCCCCATCGCTTTGTGCGAAGCAGTTGAGCAAGGGGCGGTCAAGCCACATAGCCAGCTACTCACCGCGGCATTTGGCGCTGGCCTGACTTGGGGCGCAGGCTTAATCCGTTGGGGCGAGCGTACAACGCCAATCGCTGAGTCTGACGCAGCGTTACCGCCAACCGATAAAACGGCACTTGAATTACTCGACAACGCCATCCGCCATTGTCAGCATAAAAAACCAGAATAAAATGTCTCACCACAAAGCCGACTTGCGTCGGCTTTGTTATTGGCATCAAGTTAGGTGTAGGAAGGCAGCGCCACGCACCCCTCCCGCATCACCGTGCTGCGCTTTGACAATATCAGGGGCGTTAGCCGCAGACAGTAGGTGTGCCGGTAAGCGTTCAGGAATCGCTTGATACAGCTCATCAAAGTTAGATAGGCCGCCACCAAGCACGACCATGTCTGGATCAAACGCGGTTAATACGCCCCCCAGAGCCATGGCTAACACATCAAAGAAGCAGTCAACAAATGCCACCGCATCCGGTTCACCTTGGCGATACTGTTCGATGATTTCGATCGCTGACAACGGCTGATAAAAGTGAGCATAAAGCTGTTCAAACCCACGCCCAGATAAATAATTGTCTAGGCAACCTTTATTCCCACAACCACACGCAAACATCGGCGGGTTATCACCCAACCTTAGCCAGGCATCAATCGGCATACGCATATGCCCGACTTCGCCCGCCATTTGGTTTTTGCCATTAATGACTTTGCCATTGATCACCAAGCCACCACCAAAGCCTGTGCCCAAGATTAGCCCTAACACGGTTTTCGCCGATTGCGCTTGCGCATCCCATGCTTCTGACAACGCAAAACAATTGGCGTCATTGCTAATACGCACTTCGCGCCCGACGCGTGCTTGTAGATCAGCCCGTAACGACTGTCCATTTGCCGCGGGCACATTGACGGTCAGCACCGTTCCATCTTCTGCTTGAGAGCCTGGAATACCAATACCAATGGTTCCTTTTTGCCCTAACTCCGCATCATACTTTTCCACCAACCGCACCAATGTGTCGATTAATGCGGGGTAATCTTGCGTTGGTGTTGGGTGACGCTCGGTCGCAACACGATTGAGTTGTTTATCGAAGGCGCCAAATTCAATTTTTGTGCCGCCCACATCAAAGCCGTAATACATGGCTAAGCCACCTTAAATTGTCGTTATTTAACCAGATTATTCAGCAAACCAAGGCAAAAGTCCGTGATTAGCCCCAAGTTTCGTTGTTTTCCAACCAGACTTTTCACTCAGGGGTCGGCATCATTCACAAGGGGTCGTCATCAAGAAAGCGCGTCAACGCATTGTCTTCCGCAAGGTGTTTTTGTCGTTTGCCTGCGAGGTATCGCTCACGAAAGACATCGAACCATTGGTTTAAGTAATCTGCCGCCTTGTGCTCTTGATTGACAGCAAGCACTTCCGCAGCCACTTCTGCTGTCGCCAGTTGGTTTTCACCGTGAGCATCGCGCACGCGGTACCGAGATAATGCCTGAGGTTCAATACTTAAAACCGGAAAGTGATCAAGCCAAGGGCTTTTACGAAAGATTTTTTTCGCCTCCCGCCAAGTGCCGTCAATGATGATAAATAACGGCCGCTTCGCGCTGTCATGGATACGTGCTGGCGCCGTCATACGCGTCGGGGTTGTGTACTGAGCAGGAAAGACAACATAGGGTTGAAACGCTGAGCGGGATAACAACGCCAACATATCAGGATCAGGCTGCGTACGTGACCAGATAAACGCGTAGGTATCCGCGACGCAGTCAGCAATCAAACGTCCTGTATTACTGGGTTTTAGCACCTCATCATCGTACATGAGTAACATGAACGCGGCATGGGTCTGGCACGCTGCTCGGTACTCACACACACAGAAATGACGAACTAACATGCATGATGGGCAGCGGTCTACACCGGCGCCACGTGCGAGATAGGGACGCGTTGCACGAGCCAAACGGGCGGAATAAAGCGCATGAATAGCGTGACGCGGGGCGGATTGGCACATGGTAAAATCTGAGGTTGTAAATGGACCGCCTAGTATACCGAACTGAGGTTTGCTGTCAGTATCGCGCGGCCAAGATCACAAAAGCAGAGGAAGACAGGCATTAAACGGTAACCGCCAGGGCTTGTCACTAGCGCAGCTCGACCATGGCAC
This sequence comes from Salinivibrio sp. IB868, assembly GCF_001995655.1. Classification (NCBI taxonomy): domain Bacteria; kingdom Pseudomonadati; phylum Pseudomonadota; class Gammaproteobacteria; order Vibrionales; family Vibrionaceae; genus Salinivibrio; species Salinivibrio sp. IB868. The sequence goes on along the minus strand of NZ_MUEW01000001.1, from coordinate 143,293 downwards.
CATCAAAAAGGTTTTTTACCAAGGCAACGTACTCTTCGAGAAAGCCTACCTGCTCTGCGGTCACTGGTTGCTCCCACCGACCCGCCAGCACTTCTTCCATATCTTCAACCACACGGTCAGCCTCTCGTAATATGGTGAAGCGCAATGCAGACGAAAGCCCAGGATTTTGCTCGCAAATGGTCATAATATTAGAGGCGACCAGATCGTGCACAATATCGGCAATGGTATCATCGCCAATGGCTTCACCCGGTTTTTCAAACACAGAGAGATTAAACGCAAAATGTTCGATCAGTGCTTGATACCCGTCTGAGTCTACTACCATGATTACTTGTCCTTAGACTATTCAACTATCGCTATTGTACCGTGCCCGTCGGCTATTTGCGCCTATTGAAGGCGAAATTAGAAAGCGAGTCACGCTTCGCAGTGCTTAGCGCACTGTATACTATAAACTGATCATCGTTCTATGACATGGTGTCTGCTCACATCGTCCTCTTCCCTTTCAGTCTGGCTCAAATAAGGGGGCCGAGTGACAACGTCAAATCATACAAACGACTGACGCCAGTCTCCTTGCAGTATAGTCTGGCTTCACTGTGATGAAAGCAAACAACACAACGCGCAATTTAACACGGATCACGCCCAAATCAATCGTTGACAAGGATGTAGGAATCGTCATGAAGGTAAATCACCCTCGCCCATTTGGTAAGAGTATCGTCAGCAAGATTGGGTTGATCATGACCTTCATCACCTTGATGGTGCTGGGCCTGTCAGTCTCGAGCTACATCATGCAGGAGCGCGTCAACCGCGATGTTGGCCGCGCTACTCATCAAGAAATCCCGAGTGCAATTATCACCATGCGCATGCAGCGTGCCGCCAGTGATATGAATGCCAGCATGCTCAAATATGTCATGGGCCGTCATGAATCGCTCGCGGTTTTTCTAGAAAGTCAGCAAGATTTTGAACAATTACTGGCTCGCCTACGTGAGGTAAAACCCGACGCAGAGCAGCGACTTTCATTGATCAGCCAGCTTTATGAGCGCTTTCAACGTATCGCTCATCAAAAAGTCTTAACAGAGTTTGATCCGGTCGCTGAGCAATGGGCACGTAAACAGGTAATGCGACTATCCATTGATGTGGTGCGACCGATTGATAACTTGATTGCCGAATTAAAGGCCTCACAATCGCTCACACAGCCCGATAACCTGGCCGTGTTGCAATACCTTGATGAGCTGGTCGATGAAAATGGCGATATGCTGACTGAGCTTAACCAATATCTAGATGGGCGAGAAAGTAGCCGACAACGCTTTATGGAAGATATGGCAACATTCGAGCGCTATCTTTCCTTGGCGCAGTTCGAGCTCAACGACCCTGCCTCACTGAAAAAACTGTCCAACATCCGCCACCATTTCACCAGTTTAAAGCGCAGTGGTATCGCCATTTTTAATAACTATCAGCCCAGTGCCAAAGTCGGCGCCATGACCGCAGTGCGAACCTTGAGTGATCAAGAATACCAAGCGCTTGAGGATGCGCTCTCAACGTTCGCACAACAGACAGGAAAAGTGGTTACCCGCTCAATGGTTGATTTGCGTTCAATACTCCACTCAAATCAGCTCAACCTTGGCTATTTGCTGATTTTTATCTTGTTCGTCAGTGGCGCGATGTACTTTTATATTTACCGCACATTCACTCAGCCGATTGCCAAACTCGCCGATTCCATGCAGCGCCTAGTGGCTGGCGATATGACCCCACCGGCCAGTAATTTTCAAGATCGGACGGATGAAGTCGGTAAGATCGCCCATGGTCTAGTGATATTTCGTGCGCATATCATTTCTCGTAATCAGGCTCGAGAGCAATTAATGGCCGAAAAAGAGCGCGCAGAAAGTGCCTCTCGCGCCAAAGCGCAATTTCTCGCCACCATGAGTCATGAAATCCGCACACCAATGAATGGTGTGATTGGGATGCTCGATATGCTTCGTCGCTCGTCGTTAACGCCCTCTCAGCAAAGCCTGATTAGCACGGTGCGCGAATCCGCTCTTTCTTTGCTCTCCATCATTAACGACATCCTCGACTTTTCACGCACCGAGGCCGGAAAGCTGCAATTTGAACGTGTCACCTTTTCTTTGTCCGATACCGTAGAGCAAGTGATGGACACCGTCAGCCATCATGCCAATAAGCGAAAGGTGACACTGTCACTATTCATTAACCCTCACCTCCCCGATCAACTGGTGGGCGATCCCAACCGATTAAAACAGGTACTGTTTAATCTGGTTGGTAATGCGATTAAGTTCTCTGGTGGCCATCACCGTCAGCCTGGTTTTGTAACAGTTAATATTGATGCGATAGATAACCCACAGGCGCAAAAAGCACAGCTGGTGTTTACCATCACCGATAACGGGATCGGCATTGCACCAGATAAACTCGACACTATCTTCCAGCCATTCAGCCAAGCGGAGTCGTCTACCACCCGAGAGTTTGGAGGCTCAGGGCTCGGCTTAGCCATTTGTAAGAATATTATCGATCTCCTCGGCGGTGAGATTGACATTGAGAGTGAGCAGGGAAACGGCACACGATTTACCGTGCGTATCGATTATACGGTAAACCCATTGGCAGAACCTGCAGAGCGACCGATTAATCGCGAGCATGCGCAACAATTATCGGTTGCAGTGGATATTCCTCAAGACGCACTCAATCACGCGGTGTGCCGCTATCTGGAGCACTTGCATATCGCTTATCACCATGATTCATCGCCGTCGAAAGTGGACAAGCAACTGGCCACACACCGGTTATTGATTACCACCCACGCCGAGCCAAGTACATTAATCGCTGAACGCGCGGTCGATCATGTGATTGCGCTCAAACATACCTTATCGCTGGCAACCCACCCTGATAAACGCATCGTAGAGCTGTTTGCCTCACCATTAACCTATCGTCGTCTGGTCCACGGTCTACGTGTATGCCTTGGGCTTGAAAGTCCCGATATCAGTATGTTGGCGGAATCTGACGCTATGTTGCCTCTTCCCGACGAGGCAGAAGCCAAAGCACGCGATCCCGAACGCACTCGCGGGTGTATTTTAGTCGCAGAGGATAACCCCACGAACCAACAGGTACTCACCCAGCAACTCCATTATCTTGGCTATGAGGTGGTGATGGCGGATGATGGTGACCAGGCACTCACAGCGTATCAACACCATCAGGTGGATCTTGTCCTGACCGACTGCCATATGCCCAACAAGGATGGCTATGCACTCACCGCGGCTTTACGCGAGATCCAAGGGGCATCGGGTTGGGTGCCTATTATCGCCATTACCGCCAATGCGCTCAGTGGTGAAGAAACACGGTGTTTTGAAGCAGGCATGGACGATTACATTACCAAGCCCATTGAGCTGGATCCGCTTGACGAACGCTTAACCTATTGGATTAACCGTCCACACGCGACGACGCGACCTACTCCACCCCCTGTGACAGCCAGCGCCGACGCGCCATCTATACTCGATCCAACGGTGGTTGATCGCTTATATGGCGGACAGCAACACGCCTATCAAGACATTGTGAATGTTTTCCTCAAACGTAGCGTCCCTGGCCTACGCGCCCTCGCGCAATCGCAACCGCCTTTTGAACACTGGCAAGCATTAAAAGAGGCGGCACACAAACAGAAATCTGCCGCAGGCAGCATTGGTGCGACAGCGCTTCACCAAGCCTGTCTTGAGGCCGAACAAGCCGCCAACAATCAGCAAACAGAAGCACTTGTTCAGGCATTAACCCGTATCAACACGGTACTTGATCATTTGCTGGAGGTATTACCGCGTGATCCTCAATGACCCAATATACGCGGTCACAGACAGATGAATGTGATCCCTTATCCGGATATCCGGAAAATCGGTGTACAAATCGCGCAATCCAGTGCCACACTGACAGTAAGTTTTATCAACCATGACGGTAGTGAATAATGAGAAAAACCAAAGTAGTCACCTCCGAGGACATTCTGCTCAAACTGTGTCAGTCCGCCACGGCAGTATTAACCAAAGCGACTGACTCTCCCGTACACCATGCTGCTATGGTACAAAAGATTGCCAAAACCAGCCTCAAGCCTGACCTCGGCTGTTTTGTGCTGTTTGATGGTGGCTTCTCTGGCCTTGTTGTGATCAACTTCTCCTCCGCCGCGGCGTTAGAAATTTACCGCAATTACATGCAGCATATGGGGATCCCCGAAGAAGAGTTAGCAAGCTTACACACCGCAGATGAAGTGGGCGATGTGCTCGGTGAGCTCATGAACCAGATTATTGGCGATTTCACCGGTAAGATTAAGCGTTCAATCCAAACCTCTATCACCCAAAACCAGCCGAAGATGATGGCGGTTAACAAAAATATTACGGTGTCAGTCGATAGCAACATCGACAAGCCACAGGCGCGCCGCGTGAGCTTTACCACTGAGCACAACAATATCTTCTATCTTGAGCTTGCCATGGAGCGTACCGAGTTTATTCAGCTTCAGGACTTTGAAGAAGGGGAAGAGGTTGATCCTGATTCCATTCTGGAAGCAGAAACAGTACGCCAACTAGAAGAAAAGTCTAACGACAAAAGCGACAAAAAAGACAGCGGTAGTAATGACTTACTTGACGAACTAGGGATTTAACCCCTCCCCCTCTTACTGTCGCTAAGACATAAACACAAGTTGCTATCGATTTGTAACGCTTCGCTGCAAAGACGCGTGTAACTTGTGTTTTTTCTTCTTTGCTTACTTTTTTCTTGACGATTATTAAGGCAATTCAACGGACACAGCACTTCACAGTTATAAGTGCCCAATTTGATTTGTTTCATATGAGTTACAATCTTGATCACATTTGATAGATATTGTGGTCGTCGTTTCCCCACCTCTCGCCCTCATAAGTCTTTATCTCTGCCCACTTTTTTTTAGTAGGTGAATAATTCCGCATCATTTAGACTGCGCGGCAAAATCAAAAGGCTGGCGACGATCAGCCAAATACCCTACTGGGCACCCTGCCCACCCACTATCATTCGTGAAAAAGGTCGATTCATGAGTCCAGAAAGCTACCTACTCGATTGGCAAACCAGTCAAACTCACTCTGAAACCATGTATCCGCTGCTTAGCCAGCTTTACCGCCAAAAAGGCGTTGAAATTCAACTGTTCGGTCGTCAACTGATCAACGCTAGCACCATTGATATCATTAAGGCACACCGCGTTGCGCGCCGCTATACGGGGGGCACCTTATCGCCCAGCCAAACGTTGCCGTTGATCGAAGTGATGGCTGAATTAGATCTTGCTCCCAGTAAAATCGATATCGGTCAGCTCGCATGGACCTACTGGCAACAGCATGACAGTGAGAACGGCATTCCTGATTTTCTACATCACCAATTGGGGCATTTATTGGGAACGGGTAATCGAGTCGACCCTAAAGACGTAGTACTTTATGGCTTTGGTCGTATCGGTCGCTTACTCGCGCGCTTACTGATTGAAAAAAGCGGTCCCGGCTATCCCTTACGTTTACGCGCGATCGTGGTGCGTGGCGGAAAAGAAGGCGACCTGGAAAAGCGCGCCAGCCTGCTGCGTCGCGATTCTGTACACGGCCCATTCAATGGCAGCACTACCGTTGATGAATCGCGCAATGCATTGATCGCCAATGGTAATTTTATCCAAGTCATTTATGCCAATAACCCAACAGAAGTCGATTACACCCAATTCGGTATTCATGATGCACTGGTGGTCGATAACACAGGCATGTGGCGTGATGAACAAGGCTTGCGTCAACACCTTGACAGCAAAGGCGCCAAGAAAGTGCTACTCACCGCGCCGGGCAAAGGCGAGCTTAAAAATGTCGTATTCGGTGTTAATCATGATGTGATTAACGAAGATGATCGAATTATTTCTGCCGCTAGCTGTACCACCAATGCAATCACACCCGTGCTCAAAGCCATGCACGATAAATTTGGTATTGATGGCGGACACATTGAGACAGTTCACTCGTTTACCAATGATCAAAACCTCATTGATAATTACCACAAGGGCGATCGCCGTGGTCGCTCTGCCTCATTGAATATGGTTCTCACGTCCACCGGTGCCGCCAGTGCGGTCGCGAAAGCTTTGCCCGCGCTAAAAGGTAAGTTAACGGGGAACTCTGTACGTGTACCCACGCCAAATGTTTCCATGGCTATCGCCAACCTGAATTTAGATAACCCAACTCACAAAGACGAAATCAACGCCTATTTGCAAGATGTGGCCTTGTACTCACCACTCTCTGGGCAAATAGACTTTACCCAGTCGACGGAGTTGGTATCAAGTGACTTGGTGGGATCGCGCTTTGCCGGCGTGGTGGACAGCCAAGCGACGATCGCCGAGGGAAACCGTTGTGTGCTATACATCTGGTATGACAACGAATTTGGCTACAGCTGCCAGGTTGTTCACTGCATGGAACAAATGATGGGAGTACGCTATCCGATGGTTCCCGAGCCAGAAGCGCTTTCTTAACCCGTTTTACCGCCATAAAAAAGGCCCTGATGGGCCTTTTTTATTACGTGTCCGCCACTCAATGTGAGGTTAAGACTGTTCAGCCGCCGTCAAGGGTGACGGTTGGCTGACGGGCTTAAGCACCGCATAAACCAAACCAGTTACCAGCGTACCTGCGGCAATGGCGGCTAAATACATCAACACCGGACTGATTGCGTTCGGGATCAACAGCACAAAGAGGCCACCGTGTGGTGCCATCAGTTTTGCACCAATTAGCATAGATATCGCTCCTGTCAGTGCACCACCTGCGATGCACGATGGGATCACTCGCATTGGGTCTTTGGCCGCAAATGGAATCGCCCCTTCCGAGATAAAACACAGCCCAAGCACAAACGATGCTTTACCCGCCTCTTGTTCTGCATCATTAAATTTACGCTTGGCTAAGAACGTCGATAGCCCCATCCCTAGCGCCGGCACCATACCTGCCGCCATAATGGCTGCCATCGGCATATAGGTACCACTCTCAATCAGGCCGACGCCAAAGGTATACGCCGCTTTGTTGACGGGACCGCCAAGGTCAAAGCACATCATCGCGCCCAAAACGACGCCAAGGATCACCGCATTGGTCGAGTTCATACCCTGCAAGAAGCTGGTAAGACTTTCCATGGCAACAGAGACAGGCCCGCCCACGACATAGATCATCACCAAACCGGTAAACAAACTGGCTAATAAAGGGATCACGAGAATGGGTTTAAGGGCTTCCATTGAGGCCGGCAAACTGACTTTGTCTGCCACAAATTTAGCACTGTAACCGGCGATAAAACCTGCCAGTATCCCCCCTAAGAACCCAGCACCGGTAGACGCGGCAAGCATACCACCAATCAAGCCGGGCGCCAGACCAGGGCGATCTGCAATTGAGAAGGCAATAAACCCGGCCAATACCGGTACCATCAGCGCGAATGCACTGCCGCCACCAATTTGCATTAATGCCGCCGCAAGCGTCCCTTCTTCTTTGAACGCCTCGATACCAAAGACGAACGAGAGCGCGATAGCCAACCCGCCGGCGACGACCAGAGGGAGCATATGTGATACGCCTGTCATCAAGTGCTTATAGACACCTGAGCGCTCACCTTGGTTGGCACTGCTGTTCGATGAACTCGCTTGCGTTGTTTGATAGACCTCTGCGTTAGCAAGCGCATCATCGATCGTCTGCGACGCTTTTTTCAACGCCGTGCCCGTACTGGTTTTGTATAAACGTTTACCCGCAAATCGGCTCAAGTCGACCTCAATATCCGCCGCGATAAAGACGAGATCCGCCGCTTCAATTTCCTGATCTGTTAATGCATTTTTCGCACCTACCGAGCCACGTGTCTCAATTTTGACCTGATAACCTTTCGCTTTAGCCGCTTCTTCAACCGCTTCTGCCGCCATAAAGGTATGCGCAACACCGGTAGGACACGCCGTAATACCCACGATGCTGACGGTGCTGCTCTCGCTTTGCGTCTGCGCGTGATACGGCTGTGCATGATTCGCGGCGGCATCCAATACCGCTTGGGTATCGGCCATCACTTCATTCAAGCTTGCTTGATAGACAGGCTTGCCGTTAAAGCGGTCCGACTCTTTTGGCTCCCCCACCAAAAGAACACGGTCAGCGTTTTCAATATCAGTTGTCGATACCGCCTGGGTTGGTTGTACACTGGACTGACACTCGATCTGTGCCGTCCATCCTTTTAACATCACGGCCTTTTCTAACAGCCCAGCCGCGATAACGGTATTGGCGACGCCACTTGGGCACGCCGTCACAATCACCAGATTCATACCTTTTACCCCACTCATGGATTGGTTTTATTACGCGTGCACTGACAGCTCAACAGGCGACACGCTGATTTTTTCGATTAATTGGTTCACGTCTTTACGATTGCGCACACCGACCCCCACTTGGGTGACAGCAAGCGCAGAGATAGCGACCGCGCGACACAGCGCCGCCTCTTTGCTTAGGCCGGCCTGGCATCCTGATACCAGCCCTGCCACTAAAGAATCCCCCGCCCCAACGGTACTCACCACTGATTGCGCAGGCGCCACAGCCTTAAGCCAGCCTTCCTTATCGCGCCAAAGCACCCCATCGACGCCGCGAGAAATAACCACATTCGCGATCCCCTGGTTAAACAATTGCTCACCGCGCGCCAGCAACACGGCTTGCTCATTGCTAATCGGCGCGTTGAGGCATTGAGCCAGTTCAGCTTCATTAGGTTTAACCAACCAAGGGGTTGCCTCAACGGCTGCGCGTAAGGCATGCTGACTGGTATCAACAACCACTTTTTTCCCTGCATCGCGCAAGGTGGTTATCCAAGCGGTCAACTGCTCGGTCGAGACGCCGGGAGGTAAACTGCCCGCAAGCACGATCCACTCATGGTGCTCAGCCAGACTAAGCAACCGCGCCGTCAATGCCTCAATATCGGCCTGTTCAACCGCCATACCAGGAAAATTCAAATCAGTGACACGTCCCGCTTTTTCAACCAGCTTGACGTTGGTGCGGCTAACGCCCGGTACACGCAAAAAGTGATCGGCAATGCCGTGTTCGGTAAAAAGGTGGGCAAACGGGTCTTGGTTATCTGCGCCAAGAAAACCTGACGCTGCGACCGTCGCGCCCAAATCCGTTAAAACACGAGCGACATTGACGCCTTTTCCCGCCGGGTGCAGTGTATAGTTTTGCACCAAATTGACATCACCAGGCTGCAACGCACTGACTGAGCCTGTCATGTCGAGTGCGGGATTGAAGGTTACGGTCAGAATGGCACTCATGCGTTCTCTCCCAACCCATCTTTAATGGCATCACCCAGTGCCGCAATCGCTTGTTCGGCGTCGCTTCCTTGGGCGGAAAACTGTAACTGGTGCCCATGTTTCACCCCAAGCGCGATCACTTTCATCAAGCTTTTTGCGTTAACCGGCGCCGACTGGGTGGAAGCGTTGGCAACCTGTATATCAGCACTGAATTTTTTCGCCGTATTGACCAACATCGCCCCAGGACGAGCGTGCAAACCATGCGCATTCGTCACCGTATACAGCCCTGTTGGCCCCTCTGCGGTGGGCGCTTCAGACGGCGCCGCTGTATGAGGTTGTACGGGGGCGGGTTCAGCAGACAACGCATCAACCAGCGCTTGTGGCGAGTAACGGCCAGATGCCGCCAGTTGTTTATCAAGCTTCCATTGCATCAAGGTATTGAGCACAGGAAGATGCGCACGGTTGTTGGCTGCGACACACCAAAGCGCACTGACCGACAGGGATTGGTGAGACAATGACGTCGCAGGCATCACCAACGACAATCCGCTCTGCAGTACACCGTCTCCCACACCGAGCAACCAATGCCCTTCACCAAGGTGCACCGGCTGGCCAGCGACGGCTTGGCTTACGCCATCGCTATTTAAACAGTGATGATTTTTGAGCAATCCCGCGCCCACGGCTTGCAAGGTGGTGATATCTGACGCTGGAAAGCCAGTTAACACCATGTCGCTGCTAAACGTGAAGGCCTGAGTATCCGCCGTTTGCCCATTGAGCAAAGCAACCAGTTGCTCTGCCGCCGACGCCGTTTTTAGTTGTTGCTCTATGCCGTCTTGTGACAGCACACGCGTCAACTGACGTAAGATACTCAAGTGTTCATCTGATTTAGCGGCGATACCAATGGCCACGTAAGCGAGGTTTCCCTCTCCCCAGTCAACACCCTGGGGAAAATGAAACACTTGTACCCCTGTTTGTTTAACTTGATCGCGGGTATCCGTTGTGCCATGCGGGATGGCAATACCGTTGCCCAGATAGGTACTGGTTTGGGCTTCTCGCGCCAGCATACCGTCTTGATAGCCCGCGTCGACTAGCCCTTTTTGGGTGAGTGCTGCGGCCATGGCTTTGATAGCCTCGTGCTTAGACGCCGCGTGTTGCTGCATATGAATATCGTGTACGTTAAGTGCCAACATGAGGTCGTTCCTCTTTTTTCAGTGCCGCGGCACGGGTTGATGTTGTCGTCGGCCACATCAGTATCACTGAGACATGGCGGACATATTGGTTGGTCGCAAGTCACCGTTCATTGGCCGTGTTCGCGTTTGACTTGCCACATTCGCTTTACCTAAAAACTGAAACGATTCAGCTTTTAGGTAAAGCGATAGACATTGCTCCCGGCGTTTGGTCAATCTCTTCCACTTATAAGTGCCGGAAGAGATAAGCCGCATCGTCTTTCCAGCATCTTGAGATCAGCCGCCAATAATTGACACAAGCTGAAACCTTTCAGCTTTAAGGCTGAATCGTTTTAGCTTATAATGCAAATAAATTATGGATCTGAAGTGCGTAAACTTTGATCGCATTCACAAAGCCATCAGTAACGATCGGCCTACTTAAGGATCGCTTTATGAAGCTTGATGAAATTGCCCGTCTTGCCGGTGTATCACGCACAACGGCAAGTTATGTGATTAATGGCAAAGCCGACCGTTATCGGATCAGTGAAAAAACGCGAGCACGCGTGATGGCTGTGGTCGAACAACACAATTATCAGCCGAACCGCGCCGCCACAGCCTTGCGTGCAGGCACCACACAAACGCTTGGTTTAGTCGTTCCTGACTTGGCGAACACCAGTTACGCCACGTTGGCAAAACTCTTTGAACGAAAAGCCCACGATCAGGGCTATCAGGTTATTATCACGGGCTCTGATGACGACCCAGAACGAGAAAAAATAGTGGCTGAGACCCTCGTCTCCAGGAAAATTGATGCGTTAATCGTCGCCTCTTGTTTGCCTGCAGATAATACCTTCTACCCCAAATTACAACAGCAAGGCACTCCCATCATTGCCATTGACCGTGGGCTGGATGCCAACCAATTCGCGAATGTGCTGAGTGATGATGAAAAAGGCGCTTACCAGCTCACCGAGATGTTAATTGCCCCAACGGATGTCTATCAAGCAGGGCTGATTGGGGCCGTCCCATCGCTGGCCATCTCACAAGACAGGGAGAACGGCTTTCGTGGTGCATTAGCGGCACAAGGCGTAGATGGACAAGTGCGTTACGGCCAAGCTTTTAGCCGTGCTGAGGGACAAAGGCTCATGACAGAGTGGATTGAAGCTGGTGACTTACCCGATGCTTTGCTCACCACGTCCTTCACGCTGTGTGAAGGGGTGCTGGACGCCATTAGGCAAACAGGTATCGCCCCTACTGCACTGTATTTTGCCACCTTTGGTGATAGCCGCATCCTCGATTTTCTTCCTTTCGGCGTGCAGTCTCTCCCTCAACAATTTGAAGCAATTAGCGACGCGGCGCTCAGTCTCGCGGTGTCGGCCGCGCAAGGAGACAACCATCCTGGGGTTATCACGGTTGAACGCCAACCGATTTGGCGCCCCCATCAAACACAAGCCTGGGTCGGGCTGGGTTAATAGCCTGTCGCTTCCATAAAGCCTCGGCCTGTGGCACTGCCATGCACTTCCACAGGCCCTTCCCAATAGGGAAAGCTCAAGTCCATCCAGCTCTGTGGGTTAAGTGGTTGAGTGATAAGGCTAATGTCCTCACTGGGCACTTTGATCTGCCAACGAATCGGCAAGTTAGCGCCCTCCGCCATCTTGGCATGACTGACCGGCAGCATACGAATATCATCCTGGCTCAGCGTCACGACTCGGCCATCAGGAAACAGTAATGAACCAAACATAAACGGCTCGGTGCCGCGTATTTGGGTAACCATTAACGCACGGCCATCATCTAAGTTAAGCCCAAACCAATCCCATCCCGTTTGTTCGGCGGCCATCGCACCACTCGACCACTCCTTATCAAACCAGCCTTTTCCTGTCACGGGAATGGTTTCACCCGCAATGGTTAGCACACCCTTGACGGTTAGCTGTGGCAAAGAAAAATAATACGAAGCCGACGGCTGACTGGCATGACGGACACTATATCCCTCTTCACCATGCTTGACCTGTTGTCCATTTTCGCGCACCTCCAACGTAAAGCCTACTTGCTTACCTTGCGCAGGCCACATTGCACGCACATTGGCAGGAAAAGGTTGTTTACCGCCCTGCCATTGCCAGTCGTCTAACCAAGCTTCAAAAGGTGACAGCGTCACTCCTGCTTGATCAATCCCACCACGGGCAAAGCGCTCCGACTCCCATTGTTTATCATCGCTCGTGATAGCGACATGCGCCATATACAGCTGCTGACTCGCCCATCCTTCTTTACGATCCGGTGCTAATGCGCGGCGAAACAATGTCCATTGCACGCCATACGCTTTTCCATTAGCGTCGGTTAAGGTCGCGGTCAAATACCACCATTCAGTGGCAAAGTCTGAGTGTGCCGCCATGTCTTGGGGATAGGAAGGCGTATGGTCTGGGGTTACAGGGGCAAAGCCACTTTGCGAATCAAAAACGGCAAAATTTCCACTGGTATCAGGAGACGATGCGGACTGCTGACCCCACCATACCAGCGCGCCGAGCGCGATGATCACTCCGCCTCCTAACAATGAACGTATCATTTTCCGCTTCCATCGCTGAATCACTTCACTGCCTCTTTTTTACTGCGCATCACGCAACGACGCCGCCGCGGTGCGTTTTAGCATGCGATGAACAGGCCAAGCCCCTGCGACCATAAGCGCCAACATGGATAGCCCGATCGTGGTGGCATAGCTGATCGGGAAGACGCTCATGGTCATGGTCCACCCAAACGATGCTTTCAGGACAACATGGATCAACATGCCCGCCAGCACAAGCCCCAACGGGATAGCAATCAGCGCACTGGTGAGACCAAGCAACACTAACTGTCCTCCCCCGAGCGCAATGAGCTCACGCCCTGACAGGCCAAGGTAACGTAGCAAGCTGTATTGCCGTTGGCGCGATAGCTCGGTCGCCAAAGTCGAAAAGAACAACCCACATATCGCGACAACCAACATCAGTGCACACAAGCTTTCGGTCACAGTAAACGTGCGATCAAAGATACGCATTGCATAACGCATGATATCCGCCTGGTTTTGCACCTGCCCGGTGGTCAGCGAAAAACGGTGATTGATGCGATCAACGAATTGCTCTGTTTGCGTGTCCTGATTCAAGACCACCGCCAGTGATGATCGGCCTTGCTTTAGCCATTGTCCCGCATCACTGCGTGTAGACACCACAAGCTGGCCGTAGGGGTTGCCATAATCGTAATAGATCCCAGCAACCTGCCACCGCTCGCCCATCGGCGCGGGAAGGTTAATGCTCTCCCCCACGCCCACGCCAAATTTAGCCGCTAATGCCTCGCTGAGTAATACGGCACGTTCTTGGTGCACTTGTGCCCAATAATCAGGCTGAGCCGCCTTCATCGCCAACGTTTGTTTCTCAGACGGACGGTTTCCTACCGACAGCACTTCAAGCCGCCCTTGGTTTGCCGTCAGCTCACGCCGGTAGCTGGTCCAAAATTGCGCCACGTCTTTATTGTTGACCAACCATGTTTCCATCTCATTGAGAGCGGCATGGCTCGGTCGAACATAAACGTCCGCAGCCAAGCGCTGCTGTAGCCAAGTTTCAGTGCTGGTGCGAAAGCTACCGACCATGGTTTCCATACCAATATGCGCCGAAATCGCGAGCATAAATGCCATCGCCGCCACACCACGGTAACTTAAACTTGCCGCCGCATCGGTGAAAAACCATCGCCATCGCGCGCCCGCATAGGCTGCTGCGCTGGCATGAAACAGCCCGCCACACAAATATGGCAGCGCTAAAGCAGCACTTAACATGGTAAAGGCAATCAAGGTAAAGCCTTGCCATTGGCTGGTCTCCCGATACGATACGCCCCACGCCGCCACGCCAAGCAACACCGCTAAAATCGCCTGCACGGCATACTCTCGATGTGTGCCACGCATCAAGGTCATCCGTTGCGATAAGCGCCCTGGTGAGGTGCTGACTAAGCGCACCAGCGGCCAAGCGGATGCCATCGCCGCCCCCAAAATAGCGAGGAGTAAACTGTAGAGTCCCCATTGCCACTGCCAATGCATGACTAAAGTGATATCTGCGCCGTACAAATCAGACAAGGTCGTAGCAACCGCGGGGAGTAATTGGTTGGCAAGCAACATACCCAACACATTGCCACTGACCACGCCAAGTAGCACCCAAAGTAATAACTCTGTCGCCATAACACCAGAAAGCTGGCGTCCATCAACGCCTAGCTGCCGAAGGGTACCGACCAAGGGCTGACGCTGGGTCATGGAAAGGGAAATCGCCTGATAAAAAATAAACAGCCCCACCACAAAGGCCAATAATCCCATCGCAAGCAAATTTAAGTGAAAAGCACGGGTGAGTGGGCCTAGTTGGGTTGATTGGGTTTTGGTCAGCGTCAAGGCTGAAGGTAAATTGTCACGAATCGTTTGTCGTTCCGCTTGAGACAAATCCCCGCATAACACCTCGGTAAACCCAGTACGAGGCGAAAGCTTACGCAGTAGCGCCATATCCGCCACCAAGTAGGTGCCCATACTCAGCGCATCATTATCGATAATACGCAAAGGGCCGATCGGCGGGTAATCCAGCAAATCGATCATTTGCCCCTCTTCCCAGCCTTTGTGCTCAGCCATGGCTTCTCCTACATAGACAGGATAAGGCACTGAAATGGCATCCATGGGAGACAATGAGGGGGCGTCATCTGTACGCTGATTCGCGATAAATGGCAGCATCGCGATCGCATCCACTCCCATCAGATGAATATCGCTAAGTGACGGTGTCACAACGTCGAGACGATCAATCGGCACACATTGCGTCAAGCCTTGACGGCGCAAGCCAATGTAAAAAGCATGCGGCACGCGCTGTGTTCGCTCGGTATGATGAATGCTAAACGGGTACGGATTGCTAAAAAGCTGTGCACCTTGGCGATAGCTTTGCTGCGCATGCTGGTTTATCGATAACACACCAACCAGCAAAGAGACACCCAGGGTTAACCCAAGCCAGACGAGAAAGACTTGAAACGGATGGCGGCGATAATGCCCCCATAAAGCGCTAGCGACGGGCCCGAACACTGAGCACGCCTCCTTGTAGCCCCACACTACCTTGCAAGTAGCTGGCCACGGTATCACTGTGTGTCACCAATAGCAGCCCAGCTTCCTGCTGACCGGTTAGCGTGATAAGCAGGCGCATCACCGCGTCCGCATTACGCTCATCCAAACTTCCCGTTGGCTCATCGGCAAGTAGCAGTTTGGGCGACATATATAACGCACGTGCGATGGCGGCGCGCTGCTGTTGACCACCAGACACTTCTTCTGGGTAACGATTGAGCAATGGCATCAAGTCAAGCTGAGAGACAATTTGTCGCCACAGACAACCGTCTTCTTTCAAGCCTTTTAATTGGCGACAAAAGCGAATATTATCCGCAATAGAGAGGGTGGGAAGCAGGTTAAACTGTTGGAAAATCAAGCCGATGTTTTGACGTCGAAACTGCGTGCGTGCCGCCTCGCTCAATCGGTGAAGGGGGGTATCGTCAAACCAGATCTCGCCACTGTCGGGTTTATCCAATCCCGCAATCAAATTTAACAAGGTACTTTTACCCGACCCACTTTCGCCCATCAACGCCAATTGGCTAGTCGACGACAGCGACATCGCGGCGCCTTGCAGCACAGGGTGGAAATCGCTCCCATCCTGATAACCTTTACACAGCCCTTTAATTGCTAACATGCCAATGCACACCCTTATAGTGTCTTAAAAACAGCAATAAACGAGAACTAGGTCACACTGTTTGATTAATTTGGCAATGTACCCCAATTAAGAGGCTGAGAAAAGCGTTAAAACCGATGGGCAGCTTCCCAATTTATATTTCGTTTATCCTTAGCCATCATTAACAAGATTATTTAGCCAAACGCCTGACTTCACCCGAATCAAGGACCCTATCCATTTGACCACTTCTTCCACTCCCAGCAGCACATACACCCAATAAACCGGCCACTCAAAAACCGCCGCGGCGGCCAATACGACAGGAATGCCGATGAGCCACTGTGCAACAAAATCTTGCCCCAAGCAGTAGCGCACATCACCACCAGCACGCAGTACCCCAACAATCATCGCCATGGGGATCGTTTTCACCACAATCAACGCACACATCGCCCAATAAAAATAAGCCGTGATCTGTGCGGTCTCACCCGTTAATGCAGGGAAGAAACTTAACACCCAGGGCTGAATCATCAACATCAAACAGGCAATTGCCACGCCGGCGATAAAATTAAATACCGCCACCTGCCAGGCTTGGTGGTAAGCGGTGTCCGTTTGTTGCGCCCCAAGGTTATTGCCGACCAAAACGGCGGCAGCATTGGCGGTGCCAATCAAAAACGACAGTGAAAGTGACTCGACGGGCGTGATAACCGCAATAGCCGCCAAGCCTGCTTCGTTAACGTGACCGATAATCGCGTGGTAAACGAACAAGCCTGACGACCACATTAAAAAATTAAATGCCGTCGGTAACGAAAGTGATAAAAAGCGCTTTACGGCGAGTAACGTTAATGACGCACGCCAATCAGCCAAAGAGAAGGCAACCAAGTGTTGACGGCGATACAAATAGACATACAAGGCAACAACCTCAACCATACCGCTAAGTACAGTCGCCACTGCTGCCCCTTTCGAACCCAGTTCAGGCGCGCCCAGATTACCGAAGATAAATACCCAGTTGAGCACCACGTTGACACTGATCCCGACCCCACTAAAAAAGGTGCTGATCCCTGGCTTATGCATGGCACGAAGCCCGGCAGCCAACCCGGATACACTGGCCAGACAAAACAGGGATAAACCCGCAATTTGCAAGTAGTCTTGGCCCAGCGCAATAACGGTGGGATTATCACTGGCAAACCCCACAATGACATCTGCATAAGCCCAAAAGACAAACGCACTTAACGCCGCCGTGGCATTGGTTAAAGTCACAGTCAGCGCCGTTTTTTCACGAAAGCCTTGCCGATCACCCGCGCCCCAATATTGTGCCACCAGCATAGAGCCGCCGGTCATGGCGCCGAGAATCAGTAAGGAGGAGACAAACATCGCTTTACCGGCAATACCAATGGCGGCGACATCCGCTTCACTCAACTGTCCCACCATCAGGATATCGACCAAACTGCGGCTCGAAAACATCATGGTTTGCAGCGCAATCGGTACCGCAATTAAAAGTAAGCGTTTTAAAAACACAGGATCAAAGAAAGGACGGGAAAGTACGGTCACACACGACTCCAACCTATAGGTAACCTAGTTAGTTTACGTGCCTTTAAAACAGAAAAAAACGCCCGAGGGCGTTTTCTTATCTGCGAAGACATTCCGATTAATGTGGCATCACCATTAAGCCATCGGCTTGATTGTTCGGCCAAATACGGTACTCAGCATGGTATTTGACGATCGATTTATAGGCAGTCACTCTCGTCGGTGCTATCCATGCCTGATGCGCCCAGGCTACTACCGCCTGCTCAGGCCCCCGGACATAAACGCTCAGTGGTGAGACCAAGCGCTGCTCATCATCAAAAGCCGATTGCATCGCGTCTGGACACACGGCCATTGAATGCTGCCCACCTGATATGATTTTCACTTTTCGGTCAATCGTATCTTGTGTATGCACGCACCAACCCGCTTCAACCGCACAATCAATCCACTGCTGTAATTGCGATTTGTAGACAGGCTTGGCAGGTTCGCCAACCGGAAACCACTCGGCATACACTGTTTGGATTTGAGCAAATTCAGCGCCGAGACCCGCCTGCGTGCCGGCACTGCGGGCACGTTGAGTCCAGCGTTGTAAGTCCGCTTTAACGCTGTGATGAAAACGTTGTTGCTTCACCGCTTGCGCCACCCAACGACCAAGAAACGCCTCACGCGCATGGGGCGCATCGGCCACTTTTTTGGCGGCGATCGCTGCCGCGAGATCGTCAAAGGCGGCGGCCATCACAGTTTGAATTTCGGTGACATAACTCATGGTTCTTTGCTTGCCATTAGCCAATAGAAAGCGGCAGAGAGTATCGCACAAAGGGCGATCGCGCCAACCATCCCCCAGGGCGTACCGTCTGAAGCAACGGCAACCCCTGCACCAACCAACGAGCCGATACCAAACCGCATTGTCCCCGCTAAAGAAGACGCGGTGCCTGCCATTTGCGGATAGCAGGCCAACAAGCAAGCCATGCTGTTGCTGCCGATGGTTGAAATTACCCCAACATACATCATCACTGGAATCACAGTGCCCCAAAGCCCAATGTCTAACCATTGGAACACGGCAATGGCTATCCCCGCAGCCAGCTGCAATCCCAGACCTAAGCGCAGCATCCAATGCGAGCCCATTTTGCGCACCAAACGGCCATTAATAAAGGTCATCACAATCAGACAGACAATGTTTAACGCGAACAAGTAGCCAAACATCTTCGCGCTCACACCGTAATAATCAATGTAAACAAATGAGCCTGCGGTTAAGAAAGAGAACATCCCAGCAAAGGAAAACCCAGAGCAGAAGATCATTCCTACGGCAAACGGTGTTTTAAGCATGCGGGCATAGTTACGCAATGACGCGCCAATACGCATAGGCGGACGATTGTGTTTAGGTAAGGTTTCAGGGATCCGGACAATAATGCAAAGCATCACAAAACACGCCCAACCGGCCAGTACCCAAAAGATCGCGCGCCAATCAAACCAAGTGAGCAAATAGCCACCAATCATCGGTGCCGCTAAAGGCGCAATCGTCATCACCAAGGTGATAAAAGACATGGTGCGCGCAAACTCCTCGCGCTCAAACATATCACGGACCAAGGCTTGAATAATGACGGCGGCAGCGGCTCCGGCAAACCCTTGCGTTGCACGTACAACTGTCAGTACGTCGATATCTTGAGCCATCGCACTGACCACGGCACAAATGAAAAACAGTGCCACACCGGCCAGCATCACCGGTTTTCGACCATAACTGTCAGAAATCGGACCATGAAAAAGCTGTCCAATGGCAAAGCCGGCCGTGTACGCAACCAAGGTTGATTTCACCGCACTGCTTGGTGCATTTAAATCCGCGGCAATCGCTGGCATCGCCGGGAGGTACATGTCGATCGCTAACGGTGTCAACGCAGCAATCGCACCAAGCACCAAGATCAAAAGCCAGCTTAATTGAGTCGGGGACGACGTGACAGCCGATGATTGCGACATAACTCTCCTTAACGTAAAAGACAGGACAAAGGGAAATAACGTGAGCGTGGTCAAAGTGTAACAATTTATTGTGTCGCCGTGGGAAAGAATGTCTTTCTTTTGGTCACGTTGTCGTAACACATGCCTCTCGATGAGCAATAAAAAAGCACAGCCCATGCTGTGCTTACCGTTACTCACCGAGCGCCAACAATGACGGGGCTAACCAGTCACCTACGTTAACCCAGTAACGCGATCTCTTCGTCTGTTAATGGACGATATTCACCAGGCTCTAAGTGTTCGTCTAAGACCAAGTCACCGATTGACTCTCGATGCAACGCATCGACTTTATTGCCCACTGCCGCAAACATACGTTTTACTTGATGATACTTGCCCTCTTGAATAGTGAGCAGTGCCTCATAATCATCAACTTTCTCGAGGGTTGCCGGTAGCGTGGGTTGCTTCTCGCCTCGTAGCATCACCCCTTCTTCAAAGGCTTTTGCCGTCTCCGCGCTGATCGGATCAGCCAGCCACACACGGTAGGTTTTGGTGCACTGATGTTTAGGAGATGTAATACGATGTGACCACTGACCGTCATCGGTAAACAACAGCAGTCCCGTTGTGTCCGCATCCAAGCGCCCAGCAATGTGTAACTTTTCCGCATTGACTTCATCGAGCAATACAAAGACCGTCGGATTAAACGCATCCTCATGCGAGCACACCACGCCAGCAGGCTTGTGCATCATAAAATAGCGCGGGCCTGACAACGTAAGGGCACGTCCCTCAAACGCCACTTCCACTTGATCGCTCACTTTGACGGCACCCGACTTGATCACCTCACCATCAACCGTCACCAGCTCGCTTTTAAGCACACGCCCTGCTTGCTTTCGTGTCACCCCTAAGGTTTCACATAAAAATTTATCTAATCGCATATTACCGCTTATTGCACCTTTGTTTGCCGCGGATTATACGTCACATTGCGGCTCAGACACAGATCAAGTTTTACGAGATCTGACGGAAAAACACGCCGTGATAGGATAAACTGATTGTCATCGTCCAGGTGATGGACATATGACAATGCAAGCAAAACCCAACGCTTTTTGCTGAGACGCCGAGTCTGTCACAACCTGCTAATCAAAATATTGTTGGTGATTGAGCATGCCAATTTGGCGAGTATGATACGGTCGTCTTGACCAATCAGTGATAAAGAAGGAAACACCATGATTGTCTCTCTTCGCCGCCCCGACGCCGATGCCTTTGAAACCTTATTGACGCTGTCACACGAACAGCACGACCACGAAGCGCTGCCCTTTGATCGTACTCCCGTCACGGCCACTTTCAACACCTTGCTCTCACAACCCGAGCGTGGTGATGTTTTTCTGATTGATGTTGAGCATGAGGGAGAAACCGAAACGATTGGCTTTTTAGTCGTCGCTTACAGCTTCAGCGTGGAAAACGGCGGTAGCGTCGGTGTGATAGACCAATTCTTTATCCAACAAAGATGGCGGCGGCAAGGCGTGGGGTCGCAAGTGATCCCACACGTTGAAGCGCGAGCCAAAGAAAAAGAGTGTGTGGCCGTCATCCTCGAGGTCAATATTGGCAACAAAGGCGCTCGACTTTTCTATGAGCAGTTCGATTACCAGCCTCGCCGCCAGCACTGCATTATGACTAAACGACTTTAATTCTGTACCTGACGTCACAAGTCAGTAAACTAAACGGCCTCATTTAGGCCGTTTTTTCGTTATGTATACCCTACGCCCCTATCAATCTGACGCGGTTAAAGCCGTGCTGCATTATTTTCGCCGCCATACGTCTCCTGCTGTCGCCGTGTTACCGACCGGTGCGGGAAAAAGTTTGGTGATCGCAGAGCTCGCACGTATCGCCAAAGGTCGAGTACTGGTGCTCGCTCATGTGAAAGAACTTGTCGAGCAAAACCATGCCAAATATGAAGGCTATGGATTAACGGGCGGGATCTTTTCCGCTGGACTCGGCCGCAAAGACTCTGACGACAAAGTGGTTTTTGCGTCAGTTCAGTCAGTGGTAAGAAACTTGGATGCCTTTGCAGACCAGTTTTCCTTACTGGTGATAGATGAGTGTCACCGTGTTCCTGACAACCAAGACAGTAGTTATCGCCGCGTCATTGCGCATCTGCAAACGGTCAACCCTGGCCTCAAAGTGTTGGGACTCACTGCCACCCCTTATCGACTCGGACAAGGCTGGATTTATCAATACCATACCAGTGGCAAAGTGCGCACGACTGCTTCCCGGTTTTTCCGTGACTGTGTTTTTGAGCTGCCGATTAGTCACTTACTTGATGAAGGCTTCCTTACCCCTGCCCATGTTCTGGATGCACCGCTACTTAGCTATGACTTTTCCCAAGTATCACGCACCGCGAACGGTTATTATCGGGAAGCGGATCTCGAGAAGGTGGTTGCCAATGCCCCTCGCGCGACACCGCAAATTGTCGAACAAATTATTGCATATGCACAAGAACGCCAAGGGGTGATGATCTTTGCCGCCACGGTCAATCATGCGCAGGAAGTTCTCTCTTATTTGCCGGACGGTTCCGCCGCGTTGATC
Organism: Salinivibrio sp. IB868; assembly: GCF_001995655.1. Taxonomy (NCBI): domain Bacteria; kingdom Pseudomonadati; phylum Pseudomonadota; class Gammaproteobacteria; order Vibrionales; family Vibrionaceae; genus Salinivibrio; species Salinivibrio sp. IB868. The sequence goes on along the minus strand of NZ_MUEW01000001.1, from coordinate 121,157 downwards.
GTGGGTGACACGCCTGGTATCGAGCGAGATCGCTTGATCAGTGCTTTCAAACAAAAAGCGCTCAAATACTTAGTGAACGTATCGGTACTCACGACCGGCTTTGATGCGCCTCATGTGGACTTGATCGCGATTTTACGCCCCACGGAATCGGTCAGTCTCTATCAACAAATTGCCGGGCGTGGTCTTCGCCTCGCGCCAGGAAAGCAAGATTGTTTGATTCTCGACTACGCCGGGAATGTCTACGACTTGTACCAACCAGAAATAGGCATGCCCAAACCTGATAGTGACAGCGAGCTGGTGACGATTCCCTGCCCCGCATGCGGGTTTAATAACAGCTTTTGGGGAAAACTGGACGACAATGGCTTTTTGATTGAACACTATGGCCGCCAGTGCCAAGGCTATTTTGAGGATGAAGATGGCGAACGCGAGATCTGTGGTTACCGCTTTCGCGCCAAGTTTTGCGATGAGTGTGGCGCCGATAACGATATTGCCGCACGTCGCTGTCACCAATGTGACGCCCCCTTAATTGATCCAGACAAAACACTCCGTGAAGCACTCAAGCTCAAGGATGCACTCGTGGTCGCATGCACCGACATGACCCTCACCGCGGGCAAAAACCGCTATCAAAAACCACAACTTAAAGTGACCTATCACACCCACGAGGGCAACGATTTACACGAGGTGTGGCCGCTGGCCAGCAAAAAACAAAAACAAGACTTCCTGGCACGATTTGTCCGACCACACCTGGTCGATCGGCACCGCCCCTTCGACGCCACCGCCCCGACCAAAGTGGCCGCGTCACAGCACCGATTTCGTCCGCCCGACTTTGTGATTGCACGTAAACAAGGCCGATTCTGGCATCTGCGTCAGAAAATCTTTGATGTGGAGCGCTTTATTGGCCAAGACAGGCTAACGGCCATGTTAGCGCAAAGCCGAGGGCAAGCCTTCGCAGAATCCGACGCGAGTTGAAAGCACTAAGGGTCCATTCAAAGACGCCTCCACGAGCAAAAGGCACTGTGTGGGCGGCTTGGGCGGTGATGAATCCCGCCTATAAAGCTTGTTTTAGTGGTCAAGCAGTGCTAATATCCGCGCTCGTTTTTGGGTACTGAGTTAGGTCGCTACGCTCAGTACTGTGTTTTCACTCTAAAGAGAGTTATTAATTATGTTTAAGTTCGAAGCTGAAGTACGTACAGAAAAGGGTAAAGGTGCGAGCCGCCGCCTACGTCATCAGAAGAAATTCCCTGCGATCGTTTACGGTGGCAACCAAGAGCCTGTATCAATCGCACTTGACCACCCAGTGGTTGTTAACCAAATGGACAAGCCTGAGTTCTACGAAGGCATCATCCTGGTTATCGATGGCCAAGAAGTAAAAGTTAAGCCACAAGACATCCAGCGCCACGCGTTCAAGCCAAAAGTTGAGCACATGGACTTCATCCGCATCTAATCGCATTTGCGATCATGATGAGATGAGAGAAGGCGCCTTCGCGGCGCCTTTTTCATTGTGAGTTCTTCCTCTGCTTTTCCTTCCCTACCTCGTCATCTTCTTCACGAACACCACCACAAAGAGCGCCATGGTAAAGCTCCCCAGAAATGCCTCAAAAGCAGCAATAAAGCGAGCAAAGCCAGACGGTGTAATATCGCCATATCCTAGGGTGGTAAAGGTCACCACACTGAAATACAGCGCATTCAGCAACTCATAAAAGCGGGCTTCGACGCCAGTCAGATCCGGATAAATCGGGTTGGCTTGTGTGGTACCCAGCGCAAAATACGCCAGCGCACAAGACGCAATCACTAATACGGAAAAAATCACTACCCGTAACGGATCCTCACCGTAACCACAAAACAAATCGACCGTCTTCGATAGTGCGCGCTGAAAGCCGAGCTTCGGCATCTGATAACGGCGAAACCGCATTTCCTTTTTGAAAAAATATCCCGCTACATCAAACAGCCCTTGTTTTTCACATTGTTTGCGGATGTTGCGGCATACCTCTTCCGATTCTTGGAACAAAGATTGACGCCGAGACGGATCCTTTTCCAAAAAAGCCAACCGCTCTTGCTTAAGTTGCGCACCCCAATCGACATTTTCGAGCCCCGTGCGCGCCATATCCGCCCCCAATAAATTGCTACCATCGAGACGGGTACAATTAAGGTTGGCGCGCAGCAAGTTCGCTTTCATTAGCGACGCATTGCGTAAGTCCAGGCCAAAGCAATGGGCTTCGGTTAAATTCGCACGATAAAAATCCGCACCTTGGCACGAGTAACCTTGCTTGTTACCACGATTGACCAAATGAATGTCAGTCAAGTTGGTGCGCGCCAGCTGAAAACCATCCAGTGGCCGGCCCGAAGCTGCCCACGCTTCTACATCCGCTTTTACGTCATGGTGTCGCTTGTCAATGTTAGGATCATGCCAATAGCAAAGACCGGACTCACCCGCTTGCTGATCACATTGCCACCCATTACGCGCTTTAAACCCACATACTTTACCGCTCATCGCTCGCCCTCCTATTTCTATTTTAGAAAGGACGTGCCAACTCGCCAGCGAACATGCCGTTCAATCAAGGGAGAGGGAAAGCAAATAACTAAGACGAGGAGTCGTCGTTTAGTTCATCGAACAAAGAAGGTTGGTAAGGCAGGGGCTCTGCGTCTAAAGCCGCGTCTTGCGCCTGTTTTCTTTTCGCGCGCAAGATGCGCAGGTAGCGCTGATGGCAAAGGCGGACGACATTGCGTTTTTGCTCGTTGGTAAACGCATACCAGTGAACACGCTCGTCGCGGCTGCGAAAGCATCCTTTGCAATAGCCTTTGTTGTTGACCTGACAGATGCCTTTACACGGGTTCGGCACCTCGAAAAAATCGAGCTGTTCCACGTCGACCTCCCTGCTGATTCTTTCATTCAAGCGGGTGGGCAACGAAATTGCAAATTTAGATTAAAACAACCCCAGTTGCGGCAGCGCCAACGTATCAAACTCTTTGCCGATAAAGGGCAAAATGCCGTCAGCAATCGGTTTTAACTGTTTATCAATATAATGCTGGTAATCAATCGGGCTACGCAAATAATCGCAGGGTTCCGGGCCATTTACCGTGATCACGTATTCTATCCAGCCACCCCGCTGGTATTGCTCGGGACGCCCAAGTTTACGGTTTTCACTTTCTGCCATCCGCGCCGCGCGCACGTGCGGTGGCACATTTTTTTGATACTCTGCCAATGGTCGGCGCAGCCGTTTGCGATAGACCAATGCATCGTCATGCTCACCCTGGTTGGTACGCTCTACGATGTCGCGAATAAACCCGTCTACTTCGTCACCATCAAACACACGTTGGTACAACTGTTTTTGGAAGGTTTGTGCCAACGGGGTCCAATCGGTACGAACGGTTTCTAACCCCTTAAACACCAGTGTTGCCTCGCCAGACTGTCTGTCTACTACGCGGCCGGCGTAGCGCTTTTTACTGCCCGTTTCTTGACCCCGAATGGTGGGCATGAGAAAGCGTTGGTAATGGGTTTCGTATTCGATTTCTAAGGCCGAGTCTAACCCATATGTGTCGCGTAAATGGCTTTGCCACCACCGATTGATTTCACTCACTAATTGCTGACCAATACGGTCCGCTTGTTCGCTCGATTGCTCACCGCCCAAGGACACAAACGTCGAGTCCGTATCGCCATATATGACCTCAAAGCCCTGCGCCTCAATCAATTCACGGGTGGTTTTCATGATTTCATGGCCACGCATGGTAATCGACGATGCCAAACGATGATCAAAAAACCGACACCCTTGTGAGCCCAGCACCCCATAAAAGGAATTCATTATGATTTTTATCGCTTGTGAAAAGGCTTTTTCACCGGCTTTTTTTGCCCGGTCACGGGCTTGCCACAAATCATCAATCAAGGCGGGGAGATAATGTTTTTCACGATGAAAGACGCCGCCTCGAAAGCCTGGCACCGTGTCCGCGTCCTGCCCTGCCTCTTGCGCTCTAAGTCCTTCGATAAGCCCCAAGGGATCGATAAGGAAGGTGCGGATAATAGAGGGATACAGCGATTTGAAGTCCAAGACCAACACCGAGTGGTACAACCCAGGCTTTGAGTCCATCACATAACCGCCGGGGCTTGCTATCCACCCTTCACTGGCAAGGTTAGGCGCCACATATCCCGATCGGTGCAGGCGTGGTAAAAACAAGTTGGTAAAGGCCGCTACCGAGCCCCCTACACGGTCAAGCTCCACCCCGGTTAACCGCGATCGTTCAATGAGAAAGTCGAGTAAATGGGTGTGATCAAATATACGGTTGACTAAAACACAGTCTTGTAAGTTGTAGGTGGCCAGTGCGACTTTGTCGTGATGAAACATGCGATTGATGGAGGCCATGCGATCATGGGGATTATCAATCGCTTTTCCCTCTCCCAATAACGTTTGTGCAACCGCCTCTAGCGCCCATGAACGAAACCCATAAGTCGCGGTTTTTAGTGCGTCGATACCATCAATCACCACCCGCCCCGATAAACTGATAAAGCCAGGTTTATTGCTCCCCCCATCCCGCCAATAAGCTCGCTCTCCGCCGCGCCCAAGACGTAGATCACGTTGATAGATGTGGGCGCGCTTCACAAGCAAGCGAAAGTCAAAATCAATCACATTCCAACCCACCACAACGTCAGGATCGTAATAGGCAAACCATCTTTCTAGCGCGCTCAGTAATGCTTCTTCGTCATCGACCCACTCTATCCAATCAGGGGCATTGTCTTGCGGGCTGCCCACCATGATCACTCGGCTGTCTTTTTCACTCGCGAGCCCCACTGAATAAAGTTGCCCTTTTTGTGAGCATTCAATATCCAAAGACACATGATGCAATGCGGGGGTGTAGTCTGCTTGTTTCGCTTTGCCTTGCGTCACCTCTAGGTAACCTTGACGTTGACGTGCTTGACCGGTGAACAACAAGCTGCCACAAATGTACCGCTCCATTAAATAGCGGTCGGCGAGCCGAATATCCCCTTCATACAAAGGAATAGCCGCCCCGCTTATCACCCTCTGCCCCTCTTGCGCGCGCTTCACACTACTGAAATAACAAGCCGCCACGGGGGTGTGTTGAAAGGTGGATAATGACACCGCTTTACAGTAAGCGTGAGGGTCAACCGATGGGAGTAAAGCATCCACTCGCGCTTTTTCTTCTTGAGGCACAAAAAACACGCTTTGCTGATCATCAATACACAGCTTTACGGGACCATCTGGCGTCGATAGCCACAGTACAATCGACGTGGTTTGGCCACGATCACGCTGTTGGCGCGTGATCACGAAGCCTTGCTGCATGTAGGACGAAGAGAGTGAGGGCACAGGCGTTATCACGGTTGCATTGTGTAGGTCATGCGTTCAGTGTAACAAACCCCACCAACCACTGTATAGATAAACAGCCCTAAGTAAGTTGGTCGGGATCCTCAGCGCGCCCGGCAACACCAATGACAACTACCCCAACCACCACGACCACAGCCGCGCTAGTGAGTCGCATATTCATCATGCTACTTTGATCCCAAGCCACCAGACTCATTAAGGCGAGCAAGACGGCCACCCAAATGAGCTGTTGTGCCAACAATCTCTGGGTTGATGCCATCATGCGCCAAAATACCCCAACAGCGAACACAAAAAATGCACCAGCAAGGACAGCAAACCCAACACCGCGCAGCGAAAGAAAACCATTGGGTAAGGTAAAGATGATTAGGGGCAGCACCAACAATAAACTCATCCGTAAACTGGTCGCCACGATGACGTCGGCTTGATGAGCACCTTGGGTCACTTGTAGCCAAAAACTCGCCCATGCAGCACCACTAATCAGCCCTAGCACCATACCTAACGGACTGGGGGCATACATGCCCGGCGCGAGTAAATATCCCAGTCCCGCGAAAATCAACATTAACCCCATCCACAACCAATGTTGATGCGTTGAACGGGATACCAGCCCCAAGACACCTTGCACACTCGCCACCACGACCAATCCCAAGGTGGCGATATCAAGTAATCGGCAGGCGAATACCGCGCTGGTCACCGCCAGGAAAAGCAAGCCTGCAAGGCGCCATGTGGTAAAAGGCGGCATTTGACGCGAGGCGAGAGCTTCCCCTTGCCAACGGTTGGCCACGTCCTTTAGCGGGGAAAATCGCTGCCCTACCAACGCCATGACGGCGGCAGATAACAACCAAAGGCCAATGTAACTGGCCGGATCAATCCATTGATTAATCACACGGCGGCCCACCTCGGCATTGATCACCGCAACCACAACCACCACTAACGCGCCAATGACACGATTCGCTCTTTTCATTCGTCCTCATACCTTATTACTGATTCTTTCAACAAGACCGAACGCAGCCACCCATTCTTTCAACCCTTTGTTGTCTCTTGCGGACGCGATACAATACGCGTTTGTTCGTTTCCGGGAAGTATGCATGTCAGATCCGAAAAGCAAAGCGCTCAAAAAAATTGCTAAGTGTCTCGAGCTCAGCAATTCCGCCAATGTGAATGAGGCAGCGCAGGCGATCAAAATGGCCGAGCGGCTGATGCGTAAGCATGGCCTCGACCAGGACGACATTGACTTCATCAGCATGGGCAAAACGCGCTCAGAAAAGCTATTACCCGCTTCAATTGGCCAATCGATCTTAAAAATCATTCGCGGTATCAATAGCCGGTTTGAGGTGGAGTGTGTGCTCGTCAATCACAAGGGGCTAAAGCAGGCCGAGTTTATTGGTGATGCAGACCGTGCCATCTTTGCGGCCTTTGCCTTCGATGTGGTCTATCGTGATATGAATGAACATATCGGCCAGTTTCGCAATAGCTTTGCAGGCACTGGCACCAGTACGCAAGAGGTGACGCGGCGCGTACAGTCATTTACCACAGGCTGGCTTGAGGGCGCGCTCGATAAACTTCCTCAGCTTGACGCGCGTGATAGCGACGACAAAATCAAAAGCTATATCGATAAAGAGTTCGCCAATATTGACCGCGAGACCTTTAAGCAGCAACTGAAAGAAGCCATGGCGGCCATGACCGATGACTACGAGCGTGGAATGAAAAAGGGCCGTGAAATCTCAGTCAGTCGTCCCGTAAGTGGTCAAGGCCCTCAAAAGCGTCTGACGGGAACCCACAAGTCATAATCTTGTTGAGTGACAGGCCGGCTTATGTCCGGCCTGTGTCAGCACTTTCCCATCGATAAGACACCTGTGTTAAACCTCGTCAAATCAAGGTTAAATCCCTTTTCTCCGGTTGAGTTACACTGCGCTGGCGTCTAGCCTAGGATCAGTGTCACGTTATCAATGGCTATTGGCGCTGCCCGCTGGCAGTCCAGTTGCTATGAGCTAATGTGAGCCTATAACAAGCAGCAAATGCGTAAAATAATTCTTCATATCCTTACTGAGGAGACAGTGGCATGAAAAAAATAGTGACAAGCCTAGGGTTATTAATCGCGGTGGCACCTACCGCCTATGCACAGCAAGACAGTGGCCTATATATGGGTGGCCGCATTGGTCCTTCGTTTTTAGAAGATAGCTGTGTGACTGACACCGATTGCGGAGATTCAGAGCTCGGCGCGGGGATAATCACCGGGTATGATTTCAACGATTGGTTTGCGCTCGAAGGCACCTATGATTACTTAGGCCGCTTTGATACCGCATTTGACCAATCAGGTACCACTGTTGGCGCCTCGGGCGATCTGACTGCGTTGACACTTGCGCCCAAGTTTTCTTATCACTTCAAACCTGATACGGCGCTTTACGGTAAGCTTGGTGGCACCATGTGGGACTTTAATAGCAACGCCGGCGATCGTGATGATGTGTCACTGATGGGGGCGTTAGGTGTCGATCACCAAGCGACTGAAAAACTTAACGTTCGCCTTGAATATCAGCACATCAACGATATGGATGATGGCTACTTCTCAAGCGTCGATAACAATTTGGTCACTGTCGGTATGACGTATCACTTTGGACGCACTAACCACGAGCCAATGCCAGAGCCGATGGTTGAAGAGCCAGTGGTGGAAGAGCCAGAGCCTGCACCAGAGCCACAACCCGTGGCTGAACCACAATCAATCGTGCTCTCGGAAGCCGGCGAAACCGAAATGTTTGGTTTTGACAAAGCCACACTCTCTGACCAAGCAGCGGCATCATTACAACCGCTGGTTGACCGCTTGCTTCGCCACGAACAAGCCACCGCGACGATTGTGGGTCACACGGATAGCAAAGGCCCTGCGGCTTATAACCAGAAGCTGTCTGTTGAGCGCGCGCAAGCGGTGGCAGATGTGTTCTTGGATGCGGGTATCGATGCGAGCCGCCTCACCGTCGAAGGCAAAGGCGAAGCCGATCCCATCGCCAGTAACAACACGCCGGAAGGACGCGCACAAAACCGCCGCGTTGAGGTTACCTCGCCCGAGATCGTGTACGTGGAAGTCAATTAACGCCACCCGCGCTTAAAATGACTTAAACGCCCACCAGGCCACCGTTTGAGCGGTGGCCTGTTTCATTGTGCTCGCGAGATTAAAAATTGACGGAGGGCGCGACAACACCTTGTAAATGGTTCTGCATCAAACGGTCTATTTCGATTCTGTCTTGATCGCTCACGCCCGCCACCCGCGGGTATCTTGGCGCTGAGCGATCGTTATGATAAGCGCCTTCCCATCCCTGAGTGGTGGTTAAAAAGGCGCGAGCAAAGTCCGTCGAATAGCGCAAACACCCTGCCATTACCGTATCCACATAGGATTGCGCAATCGGCTTATCTGCATCTGGGGCACGCCGTTTATCAGCAACGTATACATACACGGGACCATCCAGGATAACGTCTTCGGGCAAAACAATGTTTGATTCGGCTAACTGTAAACGCTGATAACCCGCTTCGCGCCGATCAAAATCGGGCAGTGATTGTGGGTCAATGTTTACCAATACCCCGTTGCATTCCCCCTCCCCTTCAAGCACCACCAGCGGTGAGATAAATGCCTCACTCACATTGCTCCAGTGGCGGCTAAGTCCACTGACAGTCACCGGACAGGCCCACCCTGAGTCGCCTGTCAGCGCCCGTGAGGCTGGATTCATCAAACTGCCGTACCCAAATAGATACATGACGTTGCAAACTCCTTTATTGCATTCACTGGCAGAACCAGAGGCGCTGCCTTGCTTTTCTCACTGAAATTGCCAGAATATCCGGCAATGTTGTCAACAAGGAAGTGATAATGGAACCACTCGATAAGCTGGAAGCACATTTTAAGCGCCTTTCGCATTTTCAGCACCTTGCCGCAATCTGCGGTTGGGATCAAGCAACCATGATGCCAGAAGGCGGCAACAAGGCTCGCGCCGAAGCCATGGCAGAGCTCGCGCTGTATTGTCATCACCAACTGACACAACCCGAGCTGGGTGATTGGTTTGCAGATGTGGACGCAAAATCCTCGTCACTGACGACGACGCAACACGCCAGTCTAGAAGAGATGAAGCGCGAGTGGCAGCAGGCCAGCGTGTTACCCGACACCTTGGTCAAAGCGAAGTCTTTGGCTGGGGCTAAATGCGAGCATGCTTGGCGCCAGCAGCGCCAAGACAACGATTGGCAAGGCTTCGCCAAAAACTTGAAAGAGGTGGTTGCGCTCGCGCGTGAAGAAGCTCATATTCGTGCCGATCAAAAGCTTTGCTCGCCTTATGATGCGCTGCTTGATTTGTATGAGCCGGGGATGACGGCAGAGCGTATTGATGAAGTGTTTGGTGCACTCAAACAATGGCTGCCGGAAACTATCCAAGCCGTGGTCGACAAGCAAGCCAAGCAGCCAGCCATCACGCCTAATGGCCCCTTCCCGCAAGCGCAACAAAAAGCCCTAGGTGAGCAAATCATGAAGCAGCTTGGGTTTAGTTTTGCCCATGGTCGCCTTGATGTCAGCACCCACCCATTCTGTGGCGGCGTACCCTCCGATATACGGATTACCACCCGCTATGATGAGCAAGATTTTACCTCCGCCTTGATGGGTGTGATTCATGAAACCGGCCATGCGCGTTATGAGCAAGGGCTACCTAAAGACCTAGCCGGTTTACCGGTTGGCCAAGCACGCTCAATGGGCGTACACGAGAGTCAAAGCCTATTTTTTGAAATGCAGCTCGCCCGCAGCGAACCCTTCGCAACATTAATCTGTCAGCAAGCCAAGCAGGCCTTTAACCGCCAAGACGATCCCGCGTTTCAGGTCGAAAACCTCCACCGCGTGCTCACTCAGGTATCACCTGGCTATATCCGCGTCGACGCCGACGAGGTCACCTACCCCGCGCACATTATGCTGCGCTATGACATTGAACGCGATCTGATCAGTGGCAAGATGGAGGTCGAGCATATCCCTGAGCGCTGGGACAACGCAATGCAGCAATACCTTGGCCTCAGCACCGCCGGGAATTTCAAAAACGGCTGCATGCAAGATATCCACTGGACCGATGGCAGCTTTGGCTACTTCCCAACCTATACGCTGGGGGCCCTCTATGCCGCACAATTGATGCAAGCGATGCGCCAGCAGTTGGACGTGGATGGCATTATCGCCAGCGGCAATCTGTCACCGATTTTTGATTGGCTGTCCCAACATATCTGGCAACGCGCCAGCACCACCTCAACCGATAACCTACTCAAAGACGCCACCGGCGAAGCCCTTAACCCCGCCCACTTTCGCGACTACATTCAAGGGCGGTATTTGTAAGCCTCTCTACATTCCCCACGCCAGCCCAGCTGGCTTGGGTTTCTTCAGGTTAATCTGTTAATTCCATCACATTTCTGTACAATGCGCGCTCAGTCATATTTATCTTTACACCCTCCTCGCTGGGCCGTGAATTTATCGCTTGTCATAAACGATACGGGCCTTGGTTGAGTACAGTCGCTAGGAAACTCTTTTGATTTCAATCGCCAATATCACCATGCAATTTGGTGCCGAGCCGCTATTCGAAAACATCTCTGCCAAATTTGGTAACGGAAACCGCTACGGGTTAATCGGTGCCAATGGTTGTGGCAAATCAACCCTGATGAAAATCATGAGTGGTGCCCTCACGCCCACCGCAGGCAATGTGTCCGTCACACCAGGACAAACCTTGGGCGAGCTCAGCCAGGACCAATTTGCCTATGAGCAGTATTCAGTGATTGATACGGTGATGATGGGTGACCGCAAGCTGTGGGAGATCAAGCAAGAGCGAGAGCGCATTTATTCTCTGCCGGAAATGAGCGAAGAAGACGGTATGGCCGTGGCGGAACTAGAAAGCCAGTTCGCCGAAATGGACGGTTACACCGCCGAGAGCCGCGCGGGCGACATTCTGCTACAAGCGGGTATTGCCGAAGAGCTGCATTTTGGCTTGATGTCGCAAGTCGCACCGGGCTGGAAGCTACGCGTGCTGCTCGCGCAAGCGCTGTTCGCCAATCCTGATATTTTGCTGTTGGATGAGCCAACCAACAACTTGGATATTCACACCATCAACTGGTTGGCCGGTGAGCTTCAGCAGCGCCAGTGCACCATGATTATCATTTCTCACGATCGTCATTTCCTTAACGCCACGTGCACACACATGGCCGATATCGATTTTGGTGAGCTTCGTGTTTACCCCGGCAACTACGATGACTTTGTCGCAGCATCTAGCTTGGCACGCGAGCAATTACTGGCCAGCAATGCCAAAAAAGAAGCCGAACTGAGTGAGCTGCAAGACTTTGTTAACCGTTTTGGGGCCAATGCCTCCAAAGCCAAACAGGCCAGCTCTCGCGCGAAACGCATGGAAAAAATCCAACTTGATGAAGTCAAAGCATCCAGTCGCGTGCACCCTTACATCCAGTTTACTGAAAGTAAAAAGCTGCATCGTCAAGCGGTCGAATTGCGCGAGGTAGGCCATGCCTTTGACGATTCGCCCCTGTTCCGCGGTGGCCACTTCTTACTGGAAGCCGGCTCGCGTCTCGCCATTATTGGCGAAAACGGGGTGGGTAAATCAACGCTGCTACGCTGTTTGGTCGGTGAGCTTGCGCAAAGCGAGGGCACGATCAAATGGTCAGAGAACGCATCCATTGGTTACTGTGCGCAAGATAACAGCGCTGAGTTTGATAACGATCTCACCGTGTTTGAGTGGATGTCGCAGTGGCGTACGGCCAAGCACGATGATTTGATGGTTCGTGGCATTTTAGGCCGCTTACTGTTTTCGGCTGATGATGTGAATAAAAAAGCCAAAAGCTGTTCAGGGGGCGAGAAAAACCGCCTGATGTTTGGCAAATTGATGATGCAAGATATCAATGTGATTGTGATGGATGAGCCGACTAACCACATGGATATGGAAGCCATCGAATCTCTCAACAAAGGGCTAGAGCAATTCCCTGGCACCTTAATTTTTGTCAGCCACGACCGTGAATTTGTTTCCTCACTGGCCACCGACATTATTGAGATAAAAGATCAGCAATTGATCCACTTTAATGGCAGTTACGATGAGTACCTCGCCCATTTAGAAAAAGTGCGTGCCGTGGCTTAACGCTGAGACTCGCCAACACTTTGCCGCTGAGGTGCTTTATTTCAGCGGCGATCCTCGCTATACCTAGATCACGGTTCTCTTTTCTGCTTAATGGATGATCATGATGAAATACGCGGCGACCTTTCTGACGCTCTCAAGTCTTATTTTCGCAACACCAAGCTACGCACTGTTCGGCCAAGGCGATAAAACGACCGATGTGATGACGCAAATGGCGACGCAATTCGCGGATGACCAGGCCAGCCAATCTCCCCTTGTCCAGTCGATTACCGACCAAGTGGATGTAAGTTCAACGCAAGCCGCCGGCGGCGCTACTGCATTGTTAGCGATGGCAGCTAATAACCTCACCGGTAACAACCAACAAGAGCTTGCCAATCTCCGCCCCGATTTAACATCACTGTCTTCGCTACTTGGCGGTTCAGGCGTCAGCAGCGGCATTGGCTCCATCAGTGCATTATACGACGTCACACAGCAACTCGGGATTGACCCTGCAACGCTTCAACAATTTGTGCCCATTGTGCTTGAGTACCTTGGGCAACAAGGTGCCAGTCAAGGGTTGCTCAGTTCCCTTACCCAACTTTGGCCCTAACCTCACACTCGCTTTCCACACGCGGCCTTGAGGGTCGCGTGTTTATTTAACAAACCGGCAAGAAAAAAGCATCGAGACGCGTTATCATATCCGCCTTGTTGTTCAACGCCGTGTGATTATGCCTACCTTTTCTCTCTCTGCGATCCCCATCGGGATCCGCTATATGCTCCTCTCTGCACTCGGGTTCGCGCTCATGTCGGCCTGTGTGAAATATGTCAGCATCAACGGCATCCCAGTGTTTGAGATTGTGGCATCGCGAGCCTTGGTCTCGCTAATCATCAGTTATACCGATGTCAGGCGCAAAGGCCTATCGCCTTGGGGCAACAACAAACCGCTACTTTTATTGCGCGGCGTGTTGGGAACTATGGCATTGATGTGTGTGTATTATGCGGTAACGATGCTGCCACTCGCCGAAGCCACCGTGTTGCAATACACCCACCCAGTATTTACTGCCATCCTAGGGCTCGTGCTGCTTAAAGAGCGTTTACAAGGGGCGACGTTAGTGTGTATCGCCCTGTGTTTAACCGGGCTCTATATTATGGTGCAACCTAACCTCAATGCATCCATTGACGATGCACTTCCTACCTTTAGCGTGGTAGTGGCGTTAATGGGCGCATTCGGCAGCTCGATTGCCTATGTGATTGTGCGCAAACTCAGTCGCACCGAAGACAGCTCAGTGATCATCTTGTATTTCCCCATGATCGCCTTACCGGTTTCCACCGTGCTGATGTGGCCGTCTTTTGTACTGCCCAGCCTGTCACTGACCTTGCTGTTGGTGTTAGTCGGCGTCTTTACCCAAGTTGGCCAATACGGCTTAACTAAAGCGATGCAAACCCAACAAGCGGGACAAGCCTCTGCCTACGCCTATATTCAAATCGTGTTCTCGACATTAATTGGGGTATGGATATTTAACGAAGTGCCCTCGATCTGGACATATATCGGTGGCGGGTTAATTGTCGCTGGCGCGTTGTTCAATGCAATGGGGCATCGTCTCTTTCGAAGACGCGCGAGTGTTTAGTTTCGCGCCCGCTTAGAAATCAGATGACCGTGAGAGCGCGCTCTACATAAACACCGTACTCCCTCGGGGAGAATGGCTGCTTTCCTGCCCCAGGCAAGCAGCCTAAAGTGCGGTTATTCCGTGCGAATATGTCGAATAGCGCCACTGAGCGAGTCAACATTCTCTTTCAAGTTAGAGACAATCGGGCCTAACTGCTCAATTTCCTCATTCATGTCACTCGACAAGTTCTTTATATTCGATAAGTTGCCAGAAATTTCGTCACTGACAGACAGCTGCTCTTCGGTCGCTGAGGCAATCGAGGTATTGAGGCGATGTATTTCTATTGCCGACTCTTTGATTGTCCCCAAGGCGTCATTCGCCGTGGTCATATTCTCACGCGTGGATGAGATCTTTTCAGCATTAATACGAATAGTTTGTGTCGACTGCTCGGCTTTACCTTGCAGACCACCGATCATTTCCTCTATTTCGCCAGCCGACTTTTGCGTGCGCTGTGCGAGTGATCTAACTTCATCCGCCACCACCGCAAAGCCGCGGCCTTGGTCACCTGCACGTGCCGCCTCGATAGCCGCATTCAGGGCCAACAAGTTTGTTTGCTCAGCGATGTCTTTAATCACGTCCAAAACATTACCGACATTGGTCGACTCATCAGCTAATTCTTGAATGACTTCCGAGGTTTTCTTGAACTCCGTTTCCAAGCTACCGAATTCTAGCATTGTTTTGTCAAACACCTCTTTACTCGAACCAGTTTCTTGCTCGGTATTGCCCGCATATTTTTCCGCCATCGACGTATTTTCCGCGACCGTTGATAATGCAGAGGTCATTTCTTCCATCGCGGTCGCAGCCATTTCCAATTCCTGATTCTGCTGGCTCGACACCTTAGCGTTTTTATCCGTGATGTTCACCAAGCTATCTGTGATCTGGGAAATCATATGGTTAACAGTATTGATTTTTTCAATGGTCGACGAATAGCTAGTGATAACTTTATTTACCGTGCTACCAATCGTGCCAATTTCATTATTTTTGCTATCATCAACACGCAACGTTAGATCTGAGTTGTCATCAACGCTTTTAAGGATAGATGCCATTCTATCAATGGGGTTAACAACATTACGCTTGGTGACCACATAACCCAGTACAGCAATCACAACCACAACGGCCAACGAAATATTGCCAATGAGAACGGTTTTTTTCACGCTAGCCGCCGCCTGATTAAATTGCGCATTGGTTCGTGTTTCCAATGCCACAAAAAAACGCTCGATAGGCTTCATGATCTTTGCTTTTTCTTGGTGATATTGCGGGCTGTGTAACAAGTCGATCGCCATTTGCCTATCTGGCTCGCCACGAACGGTATAGTTACCGCTACTGTCCGGATAAAGCCCTTTGACCGCATTCATGGCTTTCACTTCCATATTCACCAATCCATCAGAGTTAGCCTGAGCTTTTTTAAGAAGATCAAACTCTTTCTCCGTAAAACCAAGCGCCTGCATACGCTGGTTTAACGCGATCTTCTCTCCATCAGGTTTTGGCTTTTGCCCATAATCTAATACTAAATCCCAATAAATGGTGTGATAATCTTCAGGGCGAGGTTTCTCTCCGTTGCGAATAGCGAGGATATCCATGTACATCTTTTCGTACTTTTCATCTCCCGTCACCACATACGTTCTACCCAAGCGGGTCAAGTCATCAGAGCTTTGCCTTAATTCATCGGCCGTTTGGTACGATTCATATCGCACCTGAGCCATTTCATCGACTTTATTCATCAGGCCGTTGAGTTGAATAATAGTTATAAAACTAACGACAATCCCTGCCCCAATAATAAAGAACACTAACTTCATGGTGTTATTGATGTTCATATCCAACTCCTGCCACTCAACAACAGACAACATCGACCAAAATGCCACTACCGTTTGATCGTAGAATAGATTCTCGCCATCAATTAAAAAAAGCTGGACAGGAAAAGTCTCGATATCAATTAGTTTTTGATTACTCGATAAAAATAAACGCAACGATTAATGTAGGGCCATAAAGTTAAGTGGCTCATAGATACATTAAACTAGTCATTTCAATGAAAAACCCAGACAGGCAGCATCGCCAATGGCACCACCGACGTTAACGTTCACGTAGGTCGACAAGCGCCAGTATGATGTGAGTTATAGGTACCTGGCCGACGCGCACCCGTTGGCAATGTCCCCTATCCAACATAGTGCTGGGGCTTGTGTCACCGTCGCTGCCTGTGCGTAGGTCGGACAAGCGCCAGTGCAATGTCAGCCATCTGTTACCCAAGTGGACTGCGCGCCTCCGACATCGGCGCCAACGATAAAACTCGATCGTGACAGGCGCCCGTTGGCAATGTCCCCTATCCAACATAGTGCTGGGGCTTGTGTCACCTACGCTGCCTGTGCGGCAGTGAACTTCTGAACAGTGAGCGCTCGAACCCCACTAAATTTCTAAGCTGCCTGTGCGGCAGTGAACGTGATTCAAAATTGATTTTAAAGTGCGTTGTTTTTCTAAGCTGCCTGTGCGGCAGTGAACAGCGTACTCGGGGGGGTATCAATTAGCCGTGCTTTCTAAGCTGCCTGTGCGGCAGTGAACGGGTTAGTTTCCTTTATGTTACCCTTGTCATATTTCTAAGCTGCCTGTGTGGCAGTGAACCCACGCTGCCAGCTTTTGCTGTGGTTTCGTCGTTTCTAAGCTGCCTGTGCGGCAGTGAACTCATCCACTGAATGGATACATCACCATCGCGATTTCTAAGCTGCCTGTGCGGCAGTGAACCGAGCTTTGCACGGCTTGCGCTTGCATCGCATTTTCTAAGCCGCCTGTGCGGCAGTGAACCCGCGTTGATACTGTGGCAACGCTATTTCATATTTCTAAGCTGCCTGTGCGGCAGTGAACGGAGGGCACCAACCTGGCCCCGCTGGCCAAGTTTTCTAAGCTGCCTGTGCGGCAGTGAACAGAAAGAAACCGGCGTGATGCACACACAGCACTTTCTAAGCTGCCTGTGCGGCAGTGAACCGTAAGACCGCAGGTGTGCACGATGACGAACATTTCTAAGCTGCCTGTGCGGCAGTGAACTTGCGACTTTGAGTGTAACCGTTGCGGATTTTTTTCTAAGCTGCCTGTGCGGCAGTGAACAGTTCTTCTCAAAGTGCGCAGCCGGATACTCATTTCTAAGCTGCCTGTGCGGCAGTGAACGGCCGCTTATGGCGTGATTGCGCCTAATTGGCTTTCTAAGCTGCCTGTGCGGCAGTGAACTTTCCTAGGTGTTCACGCGCTTCCATTTTTTTTTTCTAAGCTGCCTGTGCGGCAGTGAACAATAGAATAACCTAACAATCGTCAGGTACAACAGGCTGTTAGGATAAAAATCGTCTTTTACCCTTGTTAAAAAGCACCTGCTGTAACTGACTGTATTTCCCGTATATTTTTAAAGAGCCAAAAAGAAGGGGTAAAGAGGGGTTGCCCCCTCAAAAACACGGCACCGCACATTGCTGGTCGGGCTCTCGTCTGCTTAACCCATAACAGGTGAATGGTTGGCCATTATTGGGCGGCTGTTTGGTGAGTTCCCGCTCGATATACAAGGCGAACTCGGTATTTGGCTGCCCCGCTCGTTTTTGGCTCGACAGGCTGGTCACTTGAATAAAAGGCAGGGACCAGCGTTTGTCGTCCGTTTTAATGTTTGCCAACAAACGACGCTTTACTTCCTCCTCATCGTAACCATTTTTGCTGGCAATCGCGGCCGCACGCCGATCGACATTTTTATACAGTCGCTGCGGCGATTTGTAGTTCCAGCGTTTAAAGTAGGCATAGTCTTGCACCCCGTCTGGCACCGGCTTAACGGCTTTGATATGCACGTAATCGGTCAGGCGTGACAGCCATCGCGGAATATTAAGCTGCTCAAATGCCACCTCAGTTTGCGCAAACAGGCGCAACCGATGGCCGAGTGGAAAATCACCTTGGCGGTAATCCGGAAACCCCACCGCAATGGCCGATTGATTCGGTCCGATTTTGTTTTCCGCTAAGGCAATGTGCACTTGCTGAAACACCTTGTGCCAGAGAAAGCCTACTGCGATCTCTACATCTGGCAATAAAGTAACCTCTTGATAGTAGTTCATTCCCGTCACCTATTTTTTATCACCCTTGCCAAACACGCCGCCGCGGATCAGCATCGCCATAATGTAATGCTGCTGCTCGAGCGTTGGGGTTTTGTCTTTTAACATCCATCCATCGAGCAAGTTGTAAAAGTCGTTCTTTTCTTTTGGCTGACGATACGCCGCCCCGCGGTTAGTCACTGAGCCATAAGGTTCAATGGCAATTGCACCCACTTCGTCATAGGCGGGGTGCCAGGTGTCAATGGTGCGCAGCGCGTTGCCGATTTTTTGTGAGTGCATCGCGGCTTGGCCATCTAATTGATATAAGAACTTGCTTTTATCGCCTTTACCACCGCCCATCACCAGCTCTTGAGAGGGGTAGACCGCTTGCCCTTCGCCCAGTTGGCAGTAGGCTTCAACATGAATAAGTGCATGCGCTTCTGTCAGGCCATATTGGATCACCTCTGCTAGCGCAGTGACATCTGGGTGCGCGTCAAAATCATGCAAGCTAAATTCGTAGCTATCAAAGCTAAATTGCTTCTCGCCTGCGATGACCACCACCTTGACTTGCTCGGCACCGACACGGTTGCGCCACAAAAAACGCCCATTGGCAATGTTGTGCGCGTAACGTTGCGCCAGCTCTTTAAAACCGGTTTCTGATTGATAGTCACGCACTTTATCAGCCAGTGCTTGCTGATAGTCTGGATTGTTACAGGTTGACGGCACATGCAGCCCGCTGAGCACACGCAGCGAAAAAGCCACTTTGAGCGTATCAGTATCATGCGGCAGTGCCGCAATATCGACCGTTTGTAGGTTTGGTTTAGATACTTCCGCATCCAGCTTGGTGGGATCATTGGCGGTAGGCGCTTGTAAGCGGTTCGAAATCGTGCCTCGCACCGATTTCTCTCCCACTTGAATGGGTTGCCAATCGCCTTTTTCCCAATTACCCGCATACATTAGTGCATCGGAAGGTAAAAGTTTCGCCTCAAAAGCAAACACGGAAGGGTTAGTCAGTTTTTTATCAGCCATGATGAAATCTCCTTAATTACAAAAAGTCGGGGTCAAAGTCAGTGTCGTCATCGGTTGTGGGCACAACGTCAGGTTCAATGGGTTCGGCATGCGTCGCTGTCGTCACACGGGCAAGATACCAAGGATGCTCACCGTGATAACGCCAGCATGCGTCGTCGATATCCTTAAGGCGGTGGACGCTGCGCCACTCACCTACGCTGTATGCCGCTTCCACAAAGCTTACCGGTACCTCCGGATCGCGCACATTGGCGACCTCACCTGCGGCATAACACGGGGAAATCGCGCGGTAGCCCGTCATGATCGGCACCAAATATCCTGGCTTAGGTTTGGACTCGCGTTGCCATTGCGCCGGAATCGGTTGGTTATCGTCGTCAGGCACGTGTTCATCATCGGCGACAGCGTGGTACGACAACATGGCAAACTCACACCACGCATCAAACAAGCTGGCCTGCGCATTGTGTTGCAATAGCTGTTGATGATGCTGGGCGAGATAATCATGTCGGTCGCAAAGGACAAAGCCCGGCATGAGGCGGCGCAACGCTTTTTTCTGCATGCTTGCATCCGCGAGCAAATCAACCTCGCCAATGGTTAAGATTTGCCCACCCGCGAGCCGTCGCTGAGGCGCCAAATCTTTCACTTCCGCGATCAACTGTGCTGCCGCGGCTTTATCACCAGCAATCAGTCCCTCAACCTCGATCAGCAAAGAGACTTGCATGTTCATGCGTCCTTCTTCATTGATCGGCGCTGTTTCTCCTTTGGCGGTGACCGGATTGCGGGTTAAGGCAAAAACATAGTCGCCCCACCCTGTGGGCTGCCGCACATGAACATTGTTTTTATGGCTAACCACGGTCACGCCACCTAATCGCAACCCCAAGGCATCAGGGAGTTGACGTGATAGCGCATGGGCAAAGCCAAGAAAGTGCGTGATCGCCGGAAAACCATAAGTCAGCCCTGCGACCGCATTCGCGTTTTGCACCTCAATGTGCTTAAGCAATAAATACTGTGCCATTATCGGTTCTCCTCAAATTGAGGCGTGTCGCGCTCAAACGCTTTGAGTTGGGTTAGGAACACTTTGCGGATGTAATTGAACTCCGTATCACCAAGCAGGTAGTGTTGTTTGTCCTCAAGCTGGCGCAGTAACCAAGCGGCAAAATCAGAGGCAACAGTGTCCAGCCACGCTTGTGCGTCACGCTCTCGCTGAAATTGATCGTCGGGGTTGTGCACATCCAGCCAAATTGCATGTTCACGTTTTAGTCGGCATGCTTGATCATCAGTGCCTTGACTCCAACCGGCTGGAACTTGCTGCTGAACCCGCGCGGCATAGTCAAACACCAAGTCAGTGAGTGGCAGAATAAAGTCATGATCACGCCGATAACGGGTGGCAAAGTTACGATCCCGTTCGGTAAGGCTTGCCAGAAAGGCGCGAAAGTCGTGAAGCAAATGACTGGCTTGGTAGGCTAAACGGAGATTAAAGATGCTGGTTTGCTTGCTCGGATCCTCCGGCTGCTGCTGATAGCTTGGCGGGGCGGCATTGAGTAAAAATCCCTCGCCTTGGCGATTACTATTTAAGAGTGAGATGTTCTGTTTATTTGTTCCGCCAAAAGCTTGTTTAACAGTGTGCGGAAAAATTTCCCATCTCTCCGGATGATAATACTGTTTGTTCTTTGCCTCACGAATCGCTTTAACTTTCTCCCCAAACCGTGTCGCACGCACCTTGTTATACAGTGCGTGCGCAAGGCTGGATGAATATAGCGGACACAGCAGGAGGTACTCACCTTCATTCACCGGAAAGTAGGTTTGCTTAGTTAAATTATGGGCTGACAACGTCTGATCATTCAAAGCAAGTGAAAATCCCGCACGCCAAGTCTCTAGCAAGGTAGCGTCATCAATGAGTGGCTTAAGCGCGTTGAT
This sequence comes from Salinivibrio sp. IB868, assembly GCF_001995655.1. NCBI lineage: Bacteria > Pseudomonadati > Pseudomonadota > Gammaproteobacteria > Vibrionales > Vibrionaceae > Salinivibrio > Salinivibrio sp. IB868. The sequence goes on along the minus strand of NZ_MUEW01000001.1, from coordinate 100,065 downwards.
ATGGCCGGCTTGCAACTGCGAAATAAGCGACTCACCTTCCACAGTGACTTTTAAAAAACGCGCCACATCCAACACAGCCGCATTGCAATCCGCATCAATGGCTTTATCGGTCAGCGAATAGCTAGTAAGGTAGCGAGACTCACTCTTATCGACCTCAGTGACAAGCATACTAGTTGCTTTAGCATCGCCGTGAGTAAATTTAGGGCAATGCGTGGCGAGGCTGATTTGCTTGGCTCGCGTCGCAGCGTCTGTGATCCAATGAATTGGCTCAAACTTCGCTTCGATCGGAGCAGCTTTCTCTGCGTAATCGGCATTGGCGATCGCCTCTTGCTCTTGGCTGGCGGCGGCTTTTAGGGCCTTATCACGCGCCTTTTGCAAAGGCTCAAGCTTCGCCTGTTTGCGCTGTTCAATATATGCCAGCAGCGCATCGTATAGTCTGTGTTCCATAAGCGCTTCCTTTTATCCTATTTGTTCCATTAAATTTTTTACTCCCGATAAGCACCCAGCTGTGGGTGCCAACACCAAGTGCTGTTTTGGCTTTCCCGCTCAGCCGCGAGGCGTATTTCGCCCAAATGCTGGCTCGCTTTTTTAATCGACCATCCCATTTGGTCAGCAAAGTGCTGATAAACAGCTTCCGGATCAACGTCAAACCACCAATGGCAACCGGCTGCTAGCGATATCTCGACGGGTTTAAAGCGATATGAGTGATCGGCGTATTGGTAGGGATAACGTGAGGTATCTAACTGCTGCCAAGCCAGCGTGTCATCGTCGTTATAAGCCAGCACAAAGCTTTCTTGGGGCTGGCTGTGACGAAACGGAGTGCGCCGGATCAGTTCGCCGCTCCAGCTAGCATGTTTACCGGGGTAACGTAGTCCAGCAGCTTGACTGATCAGTGTTTCATTCCACCAAAGCTCGGCTTCCTTACCGGTTCGGAAAAAATCAGGCTGATGCTTTTCCCCGCCCGTGATTTCTAACGTAAAGCGCAACGCACGGTGCTCCTGCACGCCCCAGTGGCTCACCGGCTTGGCCGCTCTTTTTGCCGACGAAGCAAATATAAAGGCAGATTTTTCCAGCTTGGGGATTTCCTGAATACGCGGCGTGGCGGAAATGGCAGTCAGCCCTTCATCAAGCGTGACCTTGTAACCTTTTTCAAGCGGGATAGCAGCGCTTTCAAAGCCTGGCTTACAATAAGCGGGATGCTTGCCTTTTAGCGCACGGACATTCTGATCGAGCACATGAATATTGGCGCTTGTCGGCGGTTGCTGACGGTGACGTTGTACCCGCCCCGCCAACTGAATTAAGGCACGCATTGAACTCGGTTCAGCAATGGCCCAGTCGTAATCGTGATCACGCCCAACTTCCACCACTGCGGTACCCACCACCACAAATATCAGATGTTTGGCATCACTGTTCGAAATGGCATCGCGAATCTCTGGCTGCTCGAAAATCGCCGCTTCATCATGGCGATTTAACGCCGCATCGAGACGACTTTCTCGATAAGAACGTAATGCCAGCGGAAACTGGGAGTGGTACGGACAAATAAAGAGCGCATGATCCGGTTCCGGCGAGATTTGTACCAGCGCCCGAGTCAGCGCCACCATGGGGTTAATATTGGCCATGCGCACCACACCTACCGACACTGTTTTGCCGGATGCATGGCTTTGATGATGCGCATGGTGCAGCTGATGAATATGGGTATGGATAAGTTGCGCTAGCGGCCCAAAATCGAGGTTAGGTTCGCTGGGTGTTGGGGGGACTACTAAAGAGGTAATCGCGGAGGTGTCTACCGTCTTCCCTTTGCGTAGCACCTGTTGCTCGCCCTCTAATCGCTTAACGCGCTTGGCGACAAATTCACGGTGGTAAGTCACGTAATCGGTTTTGCTCGTCACCGTTTGGATCTCGCTGGTAAATTCATCAAACCAGCCGCAAATCACAGGCGCACCGTCAGCGCCGTTTGTCGTCGCGCTGTCACCAAACTGGGCATGATTAAACTGCGCCCTGCCCGCACGATAGGCATCAAACAAGCTTTTTACTAACGAAGGCGGCAAGGTCGCCGATGAGAGCAGCACCCGTGACCCCAACATGCCTGCCCAATTTACCAAGCGGCACAGCGCCGGTAAGTCTTCAAGACCAAAATCATCGGGCTCATCAAGCACTAAGTCGGTACTGAGCAAACGCAACATGGGCGCAATTTGATGGCCGCCGCGCAGGCTTTCAGTGGCGGGCATCAGATGATCAATCGTGCTCACCAATACCGGCGCACTGACCAATTTCTCCAGCTTAGGCTGACTACTTAGCCAGTGTTTCAACCGGCCATCGTATATTTGCCCTTCGTAGCTAATAAACAGTTTTTCAAGAAAGTCTTCGGTAGACTCACTGCCACCGGAAGACTGATGTGACGTATTTTGCGCCTCGTGTAAGCGCTGGATCGCTTGCGAACCAACGAGGACGCCCAACTCGTCATCGCCAAGTTTTAGCAAGTCGCGATACGCATCGCCGGTTTGCAAGGTGAGTGTTCTCAGCCCCAGCGCCACCGAGAAACGGCATCCCTGCCAAGGGTCCGATAACGCATACATAATGCGCGCGTTGGCGATGGTTTTCCCGCAACCTGTCGACGCCATATTAATGCCGAAAAATCCCTGTGTTTCCGACTGAGTAGCTATAGTTTTGGTTTTCCGATAAGCGATATCTTGCCAGCGATACTTTTCTTGTTCGGCGCCTTGGCTAAAACGGCGGTGTTGAGCAATCGCTGGTAATGTCCATTTAAGTGAGGGTAAATTCTCTGCAAAGCGTCTCGCATTAATGGCTACACCGATATTGTGCTCATCTAACTGTTGTTTAGGCGGCGCGTTTTTGCATTTGCCTTGAGACAGGTCTGTGTTAGCAATCGGTGCGTAATGGCGATCGCGCCATTTGGGCTTGGATTTCTCCAGTGGCAGTGACGAGTAATAATGATCCGCTAGCATTAATGATAGACGTGCCATATGGCTGACAAACCGCTGTGATAACCAATTAATTTGTCCATGAGAGTGCCATGGATATTGGCGGGCACGCTGGGCCAATTGGCGCGCTTTTTGTTGCCAAGGCTGGCTTAAAAACGGCGTGCCATCGGGAAAACGCCAGTTATTGGCAAGTGCTGGCGGGTCATATTTACCAAGGTTGAGCGCGTTGGGCGCATTCCAGTGACTACCAAAGCAACGGCGAAGCCATTGGTCGATTTGCGAGAGTTCAACTGGAGCCTTGTCGACATCATAGTTCACGGGCAACCGATGATGCGAGACAATAAGCCAAGCCACGATACGTGCAAATGGCGATAAGTCATCAAAGACAGGTTGATAGCCGTCCGTTTCGGTAAACAGTCGCGCCAGTAGCGCAGCTTCATGCTCGACGGCGGTTTCAGGCGTAAGCTCACTAAGTTCATCAAGCCATTGCTGATCCGCCTTGCCTTTGACAAACGCCTCGAATAAACGCAACGACACCCACTCATGGCGATACGGTTCACCTTGGTGTACTGTTTGGCCGCGAAGCTTTTGCTGAAACAACGCATTGGCTTTCCCAAAATCATGAAACAATCCCGCCATGGCCGTTGCCAGCACAATCACCTCATTAAGCTGCCAGCCCTGCTCCCATTCTTTGTGGCTAAGGTCCAACTCAGTGCGATTAACCGGCACATTGCCTTCTAAGTTAAATTTGCGGCGATTACCCACAATCCACACGAGTTGGCTGTGGGTTCTCGAACGAACCCAATGACAACTGACCGCGGTGCTGCGGCTGGCGGTTTTGCTCAGCAGTTTTCGCACCGTGTTTAAGCCATCTTCGGTGATCAGTGTTTGCCAGGTGTTATCACCAATTCGGTTAGCAAAGGCATCAAGCACGCGGCGAGTTTTCTTCAGTGCCTTTTTCTCGCACTGAGAAATAAAGGTCACCATCATCGTTGCGGCTCCGTCATCTCATCGTCGGAGTCGTTTTGCAGCGCAATGGCTTTGATGGTGTTGAACATAAAGTCCATCGCTTTGTGTTCAATAAAGGCTTGCAGAACTTGCTGGCGAAACTCTTGTTCGGTGGCGTTTTCTTTAGCGCATATAAACGCCCAAGGCAGCACGATGGCATCTTTGATTAAGTCCGCGGCATCAAACACCAGCGCGCCGCGACGGGTTTTGCCATGCATCACCGCAAATCCGTGCGGGATCCCAAGCACCCATAAACAACTCGCCGCCAAGCCATAGGCTAAGTAATTGCCATGATTTAAAAAGCGGTTGGCGAGATCGTCCGCCTCATGCTGACGTTTAAAACCGTTTTTTTGAGTACGGTTCGCCGCGTGTTTGTAAAGCGCTTTGGTGAGCTGCGCTTCGGTAAGCAATAAATCAGCCGGCTTGTTGGCTTTGTCAGTTCGCTCCACAAAGGTATCGAGTGCGCCGGCCAATTCGGCCACATCAAACCCTTCAAGCTTGAGCTCACGGCTCGCTTGCCAGACCTGCTTTAAGTAACTCAGGCGTGCCAGCTGAAAAGTTCGCGCAGCGTCCAATCGCTTTTGATCATCAAACCAAAATGACAACCACCCTTGCAGATATTCAGTAGGTCGATACTCGCTTTGCGGTGTAAACCACTCAACCTCAGTTGCCATATGCAGTGGTGTACCGCCACCTCCGCAGAAGCCAACCAGCACGCCCGCTTGCGAGAGCATACGCATCGCCGCTTGAGTGATTGATGTGCCAGTCCCGAGCAACAACACCGTGGTATTGGCAATGGGGATATTAAAGTAAAGGTTTTCGCGTTTCGCCTCCGCCAAGTACAACACACGCCCATCTTTTTGCATCACACGGCAATGCTCGAGGTAGTACATATTGGCGCGTTTGGAATGAAGGATGGTTTTAAGATCCGAGGGCGAGAGATCGTCCATGGGTGTCCCTTTCGTGGTTGTCCCGAGTGACAAAACAGATCACTCACAAGCGCAAGAAAGGTAACAAAAATAGCAATGCATGCCCGTGAAACAAGGCACAGTTTAGGGTTTGAAGGAAGATCGCATTCTGCTGTCTGTGCGATTGTTATGCGAACCAGATAACACTAATCAGCCAAGATTGCTCGAGATTACTCGGTATGATAAGTGGATTTTGACCCACAAAAACTTATCATATATGATAAAAAGAAGTAAAAGATGAACTGGAACATTGTTTTTTACCCAGGCGTGGAAGAGAGCATTCTCAACATGCCTCCTAAGATTCAAGCGCGAATGCTCAAGCTGCTTTAACTAATAGAAAAACATGGCGCAAACTTAGGTCCTCCTCACACAGAATCAATAGGTAACGGCCTGTTTGAAATTCGTGCCAAAGCAAAAGAAGGGATCGGACGCAGTCTATTCTGCTATTTAGACGGCCCCAACATCTATGTCCTTCATGCATTTGTGAAGAAAAGCCAAAAGACACCAAAGAACGACTTAGCATTGGCAACAGGGCGTATGAAAGAGGTGAAAAGTGAATAGCCTACAAGCACTAAAAGCGAAAGCATTGCAAAACCCAGACGTGAAACAAGCATACGATGAATTGACGCCTGAGTTTGAGTTGATCGATATGTTACTCAGTATGCGTAAGCAGGCCGGGCTAACTCAACAGCAGGTTGCAGAACGTATGGGGACGAAAGAAGGCAATATTTCTCGACTTGAAAAAGGGAAAGGTAATCCAACCCTTAAAACCCTGCTTAGCTATGCAAAAGCATGCAATTGCAAGCTTAACTTTGGCTATAAACATGCGTTAAATTGACGTATATGGTCATTACTAGTCATACGCTTTTATTGACCTTTAACCATCCCCTAATTCCTCGATGCCACGACCACTAACAATGAACTGGCATCAAAAAAAACAACTATTTCAGTATCTAAGCTGCCTGTGCGGCAGTGAACATAGCAAAGAATTTGAAGGAAGATCGCATTAGTAGTGCGTATGTCAGTAGTTATCAATCACAATGTGCGCACTAACCAATAGTGAAATGGTTAATAATGTCCATTTCTTTATGAGGAACACCAATGATATCAATTGCATGGCGTCGGATAAGATAAAAGACAAGATGTTGTCCTTCAGGAAAGCAATAGTATCCGTCTTCAATGTCTGTTCTATGCTGGCCTAGTTGCGGGTTCTCTGCTAGCCAGTTAAACCGCGTAGCTAGGCGCTTTAAATAAGTGTTACGCTGTGCTTTTCCCCATTTACGCTCAGTGTAACGACCAATATTTTTAAGATCATCACGTGCTCTGGGCGTAATACGAACCTGCTTTTTTGTTTGGCTCGCCGTCAAGATTCTGTGTCCAAGTCGTTAATCAGTTCATCCATTGAAAAGTCATCGACAAACGTATCACTGGCTGCCTGTTGAGCCCCCTCATCAAGATGTGCGCGCAACACATCCAGTTTGGTTTTGCGTTCCTCAAGCGTGCGTAATGCATCACGAACAACCTCGCTAGCAGAGCCGTACCGGCCACTTGCTACCTCGTTTTTAATAAACACTTCCCAGTGCTCCCCTAAGCTTAAACTTGTTGTTGCCATAATTATCGCACTTATTCATAAATATGAATAATGAATATAGCGCTTTTTGTAAGTGACTCCCAACTTTTTGACTCATATTGATTCAGCCGAACAACGTTAGGTATATAGCAGCACACATAAGACTTCTCATTCAATCCTTTCTAAGCTGCCTGTGCGTATGTCGGAGAAGCGCTAACTCGATCGTACAAGCTAGGTGTGATTTGCACCGCGCGCAGTGCAACTGGCGCCTCCGACATTGAGGCCAACGATTAACCTCGATCGTGACAGGCGCCCGTCGGCAATGTGCATCTATCCAACACCGTGCTGGGGCTTGTGTCACCTACGCCAATGGTATTATCGGGCCAAAAGTGGCTATTCCGATAACCAATGTACGCCAATGGCACCGCCGATATTAAAATGGTGTGTAGGTCGGACAAGCGCCAGTGCGATGTCTGTCATGTATTACCCAAGCGGACTGCGCGCCTCCGACATTAAGGCCAACGATTAACCTCGATCGTGACAGGCGCCCGTTGGCAATGTCCGCTATCCAACATAGTGTTGGGGCTTGTGTCACCTACGCTGCCTGTGCGGCAGTGAACCGAACATCACACGGTACTACGCTGCGACTGAATTTCTAAGCTGCCTGTGCGGCAGTGAACGTAATTCGCTACCCCCATCACCGAGCGAGACATTTCTAAGCTGCCTATGCGGCAGTGAACTGGGCGTTTTATAACGGCCACCGTGTAATGTTTTTCTAAGCTGCCTATGCGGCAGTGAACACCACGGAATGTCAGGGCGCGGTGTACATCATTTTCTAAGCTGCCTATGCGGCAGTGAACAACAACGCGCCGATACTTTTTTGTCTTTGTCTTTTCTAAGCTGCCTATGCGGCAGTGAACGCAGGGTAAAACAGATCAGCAGCTTTTCGAATTTTCTAAGCTGCCTATGCGGCAGTGAACTTTAAGTCGTCCCGCCGCGTAATGTCGCCGAATTTCTAAGCTGCCTATGCGGCAGTGAACGGCGCAGTGGTGGCCGATACGCGCAGCGGGTTTTTCTAAGCTGCCTATGCGGCAGTGAACATCCAAGTCATTGCGACCACACAGCGGCCACATTTCTAAGCTGCCTATGCGGCAGTGAACACGGCCAAGTTGACCGACGACCGCAAGCCGCATTTCTAAGCTGCCTATGCGGCAGTGAACAAGTCGGTGAACTCGCGGCCCTTCTCCTGGGCTTTCTAAGCTGCCTATGCGGCAGTGAACAATAGAATAGCTTAATAATCGTCAGTGACAACAGGCTGTTAGGATAAAAATGGCCTTTTACCCTTGTTTAAAAGGGGATTCCGTAACTATCTGTATTTGTTGTTTATTTTTAAATAGCCAAAAAATAAGGGTAAGAAGGCGCCGATTTAGCGCCCGGTTTGGCTGGATCATGAACCGATGGTGAAGTCCTCGTGCAGGGCTTTCCAATGATCACGTAGCATCGCTTTGTGCTCCGTTAACATCGGTAATTGCTTAAGTTGATTTGGCCACATATTTCGCGCCAGGTTGATCGTATCCAATAGGTGCGGTTTGATCATTTGCCACGGCACACCCACATCTTGCGACCAGCGTTCGAAATGGCTCAAACCAATATCATACCAACGCTTGCTTTTCGCCATTTTCAACGCAATGTTGTCATATTCAATATAAGGCTGCGTAAAGACCACATCATAAAGCGGTGCTAAACGCGGCAACATGCGGTCGGGGTAACAGATCGTCCAATTTTTTAAGTGCGCATCGCCGTTCCCGAGCAAGATATTAATCAGCGACCTGCGTGCCATTTGCTGTATGTCTTCTCGTCCATTAGCGCTCTCACGATATAACACTTTTCCCAACTGCTCATAGTTCACTTTTTGATATTTATCTGAAGGATATAAGCCAAATACCTGTGCAAAATCCTCCGCATGTATTCGGCCGTCGGCTCCGCGATCAAAGCGTTGTATGCCATACGCAAGAGGCTCATTTGGCAGCTGAATATTGGGTAAACCCTCTAACTCAGCCACATTAATCAAACGTCTTTCGGGAACCACGGCACCGACCTGCTCAGCGAGCGTCATACATGTGAACTCGTTGAGAGGCACCCCTTTATGCACGGTTGAGGGCGTTTTTATGATCCATGAGTCTTCATTGGCGTCGTGATCAATATGGTATCGCCCATCACAGTGCGATGAAGAAAACTTCATTTGTACGCCGGCTAATGAGAATTTGCTATCAGCATGCTTAACATCAATCTGCTGCGGCGCGGTTGAAAGCCTTTGCGCCAATGCCCAACGCGGTAACTCTCCAGCTTTAATTGGCGTCGCCACAATAGCACCGGGCAGGTTTTTACCCATGTATGCCAGTATCGCGAATTCATTGTTTGTATGACACTGTAACGCCTTTGACACGACATCTCTTAATGCGCCTTCTGGGAGCAAGTTGGAGAGCACTGGCGGCAGTTTGTCCGTGCGAATTTGTGGTGTGCGTAAGTATTGCGAATCGCGACGTTGCCTCAACGAAAAGGTTAAACGCTCATGCTGAGAGGTGGCGATAAACGCCGGATTAAACGTGAGAATATTCTTCCCACCCGCGTAGTGGGTGACAATCGCTACGTCAACGCCATGCAGTTGAATGTTTAGTCCCTCAACCTTTTCACTGGTTTTGGTCATCGCTGTGCTCCGTCCCTAACCAAAAGTCGAGATCGTCGTTATCATCATCTTTATAACGACCGAGGTTTACCGGCTCATCGATCGTCTGAGACGTTTTGGGCGTAAGCGTTAATGTCAGGTCGAGCCCTTCGAGCACACGCAGCAAAGTCGATAGCCGGACATCACTCCCCGCCTCTACTCGCTGGTACTGCTGTTGTTTCATGCCAATACGCATGTACATGTCAGACTGCTCTAGCCCAAGTGACTTGCGACGCGCTTGCAATGCACGCGCTATATCTTTTAGTGACACCATCACACCCTCAAACAACTTTAATGTTGTACTATAGTCTATATACAACATATTAGTTGTCATTTAAGGAATTACAACATATTCATTGTTTAATAAGTCACAACATCAAGACTAGCATGGTGCATTTACATCGTTTGATATAAGCGCCAATCGAGCCAGGCGCCCGTTGACAGTTTTTATCTATCCAACACCGTACCGGCGCTTGTGTCACCTACGCTGCCTATGCGTAGGTCGGACAAGCGCCAGTGCAATGTCMSCCATCTATTACCCAAGCRGMCTGCGCGCCTCCGACATCGGCGCCAACGATTAAYCTCGATCGTGACAGGCGCCCGTTGGCAATGTCTCCTATCCAACATAGTGCTGGGGCTTGTGTCACCTACGCTGCCTGTGCGTAGGTCGGACAAGCGCCAGTGCAATGTCAGCCATCTATTAYCCAAGCRGMCTGCGCGCCTCCGACATCGGCGCCAACGATTAAYCTCGATCGTGAYAGGCGCCCGTTRGCAATGTCYCCTATCCAACATAGTGCTGGGGCTTGTGTCACCTACGCTGCCTGTGCGGCAGTGAACTTGGAGTACTACAAGCAAAACAACTACGCCAATTTCTAAGCTGCCTGTGCGGCAGTGAACCATGAACAATGTCATATTGAGCAAGCGCAAACTTTCTAAGCTGCCTGTGCGGCAGTGAACGCATACACCGATAGCAACATCCGCTGTCACATTTTCTAAGCTGCCTGTGCGGCAGTGAACCATATCTTGACGCGTCACCATTGTCTGCGTCTTTTCTAAGCTGCCTGTGCGGCAGTGAACGGCCGGAAGCGGTGGCCAGGTCGACAACGCCATTTCTAAGCTGCCTGTGCGGCAGTGAACTACCAACCGAGTAAAAATACACTGATTGTCTATTTCTAAGCTGCCTGTGCGGCAGTGAACATGTCCAGCTACTACACGACACTGAGGCTCACTTTCTAAGCTGCCTGTGCGGCAGTGAACACGCGGGGCAGATGGTCCAGAAAATGGCGAAATTTCTAAGCTGCCTGTGCGGCAGTGAACATCGACCCGATTGTCGCAGGCAAAGTGCGCAATTTCTAAGCTGCCTGTGCGGCAGTGAACTCGGCGCCAGGGCCGAGGATGCCTTTCAGCGATTTCTAAGCTGCCTGTGCGGCAGTGAACTTATGCGCGTCATCGATAAACAGCATCGCGCCTTTCTAAGCTGCCTGTGCGGCAGTGAACTTTCGGGCGCTCGTTACGAAATCCCAACCCTATTTCTAAGCTGCCTGTGCGGCAGTGAACGCGGTATTCGATAGCCGGGGGATCATCTTCAATTTCTAAGCTGCCTGTGCGGCAGTGAACAGAAAGCGTCGCTGTGTGGCCTTGCCACTGACTTTCTAAGCTGCCTGTGCGGCAGTGAACAATAGAATAACGTAATAATAGCTCGGAACAACAGGCCGTTAGGATAAAAATGGCCTTTTACCCTTGTTTAAAATGGCCTTTCTTAACTAGCTGTATTTATTGTTTATTTTTAAAAAGTCAAAAAATAAGGGTCATAAGGGGTTTAGGCATCCCCACTTATTGATCCGCGTTGCTCAACGTATACGTAATTATTAGTCCAATGCGAGGAGGAGACTATGCGACTGACTGAGCCTGGTGACTTAGACCGGATCATTGAAATGGCGTGGGAAGATAGGACCCCGTTTGAGGCGATTGAAGCACTCTATGGGCTACGCCAAGATGATGTGATTGCTTTAATGCGACGTGAATTAAAACCGCGTAGTTTCAAAGTATGGCGTACGCGTACACGTGGTCGCAAAACCAAGCACACAGCCCTGCGTTCCAGGAGCGTGGTGCGTAGCCATTGTAAGACACAATACAAGTTTAAAGCCGCCAAAAAGTGACCATATTGACGATAAGTGACAGCATCACCGCATCGGAATATGGGCGAATACAGTCTCTACGCGGTGTTAAACCAAAGTGACAGCCAATTTGTCACTTTCTTGTAACACTCACCCACCCCGTCCCAAGCTCAACAGGCCCATACTATAATCTTTATTTTCAATAATTTACCAAGTTAAACACCGACTAATCCAACCGGTTATCCACAGTTTCTGTTGATAGTAAACGCGGAACGATAAACTTATTTTTTATTTTATTATCAGAACTTTAAACACAAAAAACGGTTTTTTATAGAAAATTCTTGACGGCTGGGCGGATAAAGGTGCAATCCATACGGTTAATCGAGCCAACGGCGTGCTACTTCCATCAATAACTTATCTTTAAAAGGGTGAGCCAATAATGTCACGCCATAAGGTGTGTTTTGATGCTCAAATAACGGGATAGTGAGCTGGGGTAAGCCACATACATCCGCCAGCGCCATGAGTCGTCGCTGGGATAAATTAAACGCATCACCGTCTGATGCATCCGCATCACGAGGTAAAATGGCGCCCGGTGTGGATGGGATCAGTAATACCTTATCGCTTGGCCACATGGCACAAACGGTATCTCTCAACTGCTTGCGGGTTTTCTTCGCCTGATAATGCGCTTTGTAGTCGACAGCTTGTAAGCGGTCTAAATACTGTTGCGTTGAGGTGGGCAAATCAAGCTTGGCCTGTTTCAACCATGCGCCGTACATCAACAGAAACTCTTGGCTGGCAATTGACACCTGCGCATTTTCAAGCCGCGACAGCACCAGTTTGTTCATGGTCAACGTCGACTCTTGCGGTAAGCTTAAATGCTCAAGGTGCTGGTAGACCTGCGCCATCGCTTCATCGCTGTAGAATAACGCAAAAACCGCCTCGGCGATGACCACGCCTTGGATATTCGTCACGGCGGAGGACGGCTTGGCCACCAACTCTTGGAACTGACTTAGCGGGCCAAGTGCCGCGCTGCACACACCTACATTATCAAAGGTTTCTGCGACAGAGATGATCCCCTGGGTATCGATAAGGCTTGGCGTGGGACGATATCCGAACAGTCCACAGTGTGCAGCAGGGATCCGTACGCCGCCAAATGCATCGTTACCAATGCCCAAATCCGCCAGCTTTTTTGCCACCGCCACTGCGATACCTGCGTTTGCCCCTCCGACGCGGTATTGGCGGAAGTGAGGGTTGCGAAGCTCCGCATAAAACGGATTAAAACCGGTAATACTGAAGCCTAAAGGATCCATTTGCAGCTGCCCAATCAAGCTGGCGCCCTGGGCCATCATGGTTTTGACAACCGCAGCGTCTTGGCTGGCGGCGGTGCGTCCCTCAGACCATGAGGGGATCCCGATACCAGCGACATGTTCCTCAACAGACACCGAGTGGGAAACTGCCAGTTTATAACGCCGAAATACCCCATTTAGGCTGTCTTGACGTGGTGGATCGAACGGGTGCGCAAACATCGCTTGATCGAGCATGTACACAGGCCTCATCAGTCACGCTTATTACTTATTGATCAGTGTAATACATGTGCGTGAAATCAGACGCTATTTCACGGTTTTCCGCTCTGATATCTTGAGCGTGTCCACTCGCGGTCTGCGATCTCGCTATCGATTTCCGTGCGAGGCAATGATTAAAGCGATGTGAGATGCGTGCCTAGTCACGATATTGTTTATAAGTTTACCGCGGTTAAACCTGGTACTTGTCGACAGGATTGTTCAAAAGCGCTGAGTTTGGGCGCCAAGTCAGCACTAACGAAGGTGTGTTCGAGTATTTGTACCTTACGTGCCAACTGCCAACTATCCACCGACGCCCCCTGCCCGTAAGGAATGGCATAAACATGAAAGTGCTGACGCTGTGCTACGTAATCCAAGTTTGGTGGCACACGAAGCGGCTGATAGCCCTGATTAAGGTAGATATAAAACTCGCCCATACAATTCGCGACCACATATGACCCCTGCTCACTGCGTAAGGCCAAGTAAGGCCGTGCGGTCTCTGCATATTGATTGATGTGCCACTGATTCGCGTCAGGGTTAAGCTGAATCATAGGGGCAACGGGTATCGCTGGTGCAGGCGCCGCCTGAGGCTGAGGCTCATTATTCGCTTGCGTGGGCTGAGACTCTGAGGGCGCTGGGTCGATAATACGTACACGTTGTGCGGTCTGGTCCTGATCTTGCCCCCAAAAGCGGTCAACCCATTGCTGCCATTGGCCCAATGGGCTTATCAGCAGCGCCATCATGGCCCAAGACACAAGCACCCAGCGCCAAGATAAACCAGGTTTGGCTGGCTTTAATGTCACTGGTGTCGCTTTGCGAGTGAGATCAGTTTCCAATTGCTCTGCGCGCGATAGCGCTTCTTTTAACTCACGGTTCACCTGTACCAGGTCTTTTTTACGTTGGTCCTGCTCGCGCTGTAACGCGTGATGCTGAGATTCCAATGAGTGATGCTGTCGCTCAAGCTTTTGGTATTGCTCGCGCCATTGGCGATTATCAAATTCGAGTTTGGCAATTTTGGCTGTCAAGTGTGCGGGGATTTGAGTATTGGCTTGGCGAGACTTCAATGTCCGATTTTCTTGTTGTAGCGCCGCCAGTTCTTTTTGTAGATGCGCAATTTGGCTACGCAATGCTGCCTGACTGGCACCACTTAGCGACTGACCCAGCGCACTGCCCTCGCCTTTACCTGACTTAACCGCTTGATAGGCTTCACTGACCAGCTGCATTAGCCCCGTACTGCCTCCTTTATCTGGATGTACGCGGCTAGAAAGTCGCTTATAGCGCTGTTTTATTTGCTCGGCATTGTCGCCAGCGTTCACGCCTAAAAGTTCGTTCCACGTGGTCATGCTGCTGCTCGTTATCCTACTCGTTGCCTGTCCAGATTAGCCAATTTATCGGCCAATGTGGGAAAAAATTAACCCCTTTCATCTTGTTTTCAAGTTAACAAACTCGGCGAAGGCATGCGTCGACATCTCTGTTGTTAGAAAGAAATACTAAAAGTTTGTGTTTTTTGCCATTAAGAAAGAATTATTCCCCATTCACTGATTTTTGCATTGCATTCATATTTCTGTGATCTATCATACTTTCCGTCATGACGACGTTCCGATGAAGACAGCAGGAGAGAGGTGGCTGACGCCATCCGCCGAAGAAGTAAATCTTTCAGGCACTTAATTGTATGGACTGCTGTTGGAGGAGACTCTGGAGAGACCCGTTAGTTCGGGCGCCGAAGGAGCAAGCTTGTTTTCAAGTGAAACTCTCAGGCAAAAGGACAGAGGAGATACCCACCCCAATATGTAGCACTTTTGTTAATATTAGTGTGGTCTATCTCCTCCTTTGATGTTTAAAGGGGGAATGAATGCCATTTTTTTCGCAACTACCAGATATACAAACACTTCTAGCCACCATTGACGACTGGATATGGGGGCCACCGCTTCTTTTGCTACTCACCGGTACGGGGCTCTTTTTTACAGTACGGTTAGGGCTACTCCAACTCCGTCGCCTGCCGTTTGCGCTCAAGCAAATCTTTAAGCCGTCGAACGCCAAAACCCAAGGGGATGTTTCAGGGTTTGCGGCACTGTGTACAGCCTTATCCGCAACCATAGGTACCGGAAATATCATCGGCGTGGCCACCGCCATTTCTCTTGGGGGCCCAGGGGCACTGTTTTGGATGTGGCTCGCCGCCTTTTTGGGCATGGCGACTAAGTACGCCGAGTGTCTACTCGCGGTGAAATACCGTGAGGTCGACCATAAAGGCAACATGCTTGGTGGCCCCATGATGTACCTTTCTAAAGGTGCCGGTAAACCCATTCTCGCCAAGCTCTTTGCTTTATTTGGACTGGGAGTGGCATGCTTTGGCATAGGCACCTTCCCACAAGTGAACGCGATTAGCAGCGCGGCGACCCACTTATTTAATATCCCAACAGCCGTTGTTGCAGCCCTGTTAACCGTGCTCGTCGCCTCAGTCACCTTGGGTGGCGTCAAATCCATTTCCGCCGTCGCCGCCAAAATTGTGCCTGTTATGGCAGTGCTTTATGTAAGCGCGTGCTTATGGGTCCTCGTGGCAAACGCCGCACAACTACCACAAGCAGTCAGCCTGGTGTTTGAATCTGCTTTCAACGGCATGGCCGCAACCGGAGGCTTTGCGGGTGCCGGCATGATGCTTGCGATTCAATCGGGTATTGCACGTGGGGTATTCTCTAACGAATCAGGCCTCGGGAGTGCGCCCATCGCCGCGGCCGCAGCAAAAACGGACTCCTGTGTTGAGCAAGGCTTAGTATCAATGACTGGCACCTTTATCGATACGCTGGTGATTTGTACCATGACAGGACTGACCTTGATCCTAACGCAATCTTGGTCTGGGGAGCTCGCAGGCGCCGCCATGACCTCACATGCGTTTGCGGTAGGGATGGAAAGCAGTGTTGGTCCGGTGCTGGTCAACATTGGCCTACTGTTTTTTGCCTTCACCACCATTTTAGGTTGGCACTATTACGGCGAGCGCTGCGTCGCGTACCTGTTTGGCAAAAAAGCCATTTATATCTATAAGCTATTCTTTATCGGCTTAATTGCATCCGGTGCCTTTATTCAATTGAATACGATTTGGATACTGGCCGATATCGTCAACGGCTTAATGGCGATTCCTAACTTGATTGGTTTATTGCTGCTGCGCAAGGTGGTCATTGCGGAAACCCAAGCTTACTTTGCCACACTAGACAACCGGACTCGCGCAACCAATGTAACGAGCCAAGAAAACAACGCCGTTGTTGATGCACAGTGAAAGTGATTAGCGACTCGCTAAGAAGTTGAACAGCGGATAAAAAAGCCGACGTGTCGACGCGTCGGCTTTTCTTTTCTGCTCATTGTTCGCGTTCACGCATTGCATCGCGTTTACGCATAAAACGATTAGGCGTATTGACGCTGCGCTTCATCAATACCCAGTTTGCCTAAAATCGCACGCGGGTTGACAAAATTGCTCACGCTTACGTCGTGCTCGACTTTATCGCCCACGGCGACAAATTCGTAGTTTAGCGACTGTGTGGCTTGTTTATCCCACACCCCATCACCAAAATAAATGCGCCGCTCAAAATGGACACCGTAATCTTGTTTGGCACGGAACGCAGCCAATGCCATCACTTCGCTACGACTCATCGCATCTGAACACGAAGAAAAAACAATACCGTCAATATTAAAACCAGCGGCTTTAAGCTTCATCCGTGCGGTCTCTTCCCAGCCTCCTGTTGCTATCGCCAAGGCAACGGTCGGCATATGACGCATCTCATCAATAAATGCTACCGCACCTGGCAACGGCTTTAATCCGTGGTTAGCAATTGCGCTGGCCAGTTTATGCGTAAACACGCGCTTAATTTCTCGAAACAACATGATCTTTTCGCGCTGAAGATCATGACTATCAATCAGCTCTTCAATGATCCCCGCATCGGTGACATTGGTGTAGCCACCCCAATCATCCGGCACCGTTAAACCGGTGACTTCATAAACAGCTTGACTAAAACACTCGTGGTCCATTTGGCAGCTATCGACCAGCGTGCCATCCACGTCTAACATAAATAAATTTTTCACGCGCATTTCCTCAAACCCCGTTGCGTCCCACAAGCGACCGACTTGTGATTTGATCTGGCGCTTTGCCGTTCTTTGTCTTGGATCCCTAGCCAACACAACGGGCATTATAACATTATTTTTACATTTTGAACGACTATCGGCCGCTATCATACGCCCATGCTCACGCAGCGCAACTGACCACGCCACGTGCAGCGACATCAACAAAAATTTTGAACAAGTTTAACGAATCTGTACGCTGGTGTTCATTGTGAAAGTCTCTAGACTACATCGAGTCAACAAAACAACCTCATGGGCAAAACGCCATAAACTGTAAGGAGAGACGCATGAAAGCGCTGGTACTGAAATCAAGTATTCTTGGCCCCTACTCGAGCTCAAACGCTGTGATTAACAGTGTGGTGGATGAGCTGTCTCCAGACACGCTGATTGAGCGCGATCTTGCTTCTACCCCATTGCCGATTCTCACTGGGGACAATGTAGGCGGCCTACGCGGTACAGGTGAACTCACTGATGCCCAGCAGCACGTGCAGCAAGCTTCAGATCAGTTGATTGAAGAAGTTCAGCAAAGCGATACCCTAGTGATTGCTGCGCCTATGTACAACTTCACTATCCCCGTGCAACTCAAAGCTTGGATTGATCTCGTTGCCCGTGCGGGGGTGACTTTCCGTTACACTGAAAATGGTCCCGAAGGTCTACTGAAAGGCAAGCGTGCCATTGTGGTCACCACACGCGGTGGGATGCACAAAGGGGGCACGACCGACCATATCACGGGTTACATGCAGACCGTACTTGGCTTTATTGGGATCACCGACGTCGAGTTTGTTTACGCCGAGGGGCTGGCAATGGGCGAAGACACTGCAAGCCAAGCCATTGATGAGGCCAAGCAAACACTGAAACGCTTAGCGTCTTAGCGTCTTAGCGTCTTAGCGGCGGATAACGCATGCTTTTGAGTGTTCGCGCGACGTGAACGAACCGACCTTTCCACCTGCCTTATCACGATAGCCTGCCTGCGTGCAGGCTCTCATTATCGATCTTCACTGCTGACTGCCTGTTTTTATACGCATCAGCGCTTCAATATTGCGCCGGTTAGCTCAGGATTGGTGATACGCGATGCCAGTGTTACCATACTGGTTTATCGCAGGATTTTGCGCCTGCTTTCTTATTGACCAAGTTGGATTCGATTGTGACAGACGCCGACCAGCCAAGCTTTTTTTTCTACGACTTTGAAACATTCGGCACCCATCCAGGTAAAGACAGACCTTGCCAATTTGCTGGCGTTCGTACCGACAGTGACTTTAATGTCATCGGTGAACCCTTAGTCCTGTACTGCCAACCACCCAATGACTACTTACCGGCTCCGGAAGCCTGTTTGGTCACCGGGATTACACCGCAGCTGGCACTGAAAAAAGGCTTATCCGAGCCGGAGTTCATCGCGCAGATCCATACAGCCTTCTCGCAACCCAATACCTGCATTGTCGGGTATAACAACGTGCGCTTTGATGATGAAGTCACGCGCTACACGCTGTACCGCAACTTTTTTGACCCATACGGATGGAGTTGGCAAAACGGTAATTCGCGCTGGGATTTGCTCGATGTAATGCGCGCCTGCTACGCACTGCGTCCGGATGGTATTGAATGGCCCCACGATGACAACGGTAAACCCAGCTTTAAACTAGAAAACCTTTCTGTTGCCAATGGTATAGAACATAGCGACGCACACGATGCGATGGCGGATGTGCACGCGACCATAGAGCTGGCGAAAAAGGTTAAGGCGGCACAGCCACGGCTATTTGATTATTTGTTAAAACATCGGAATAAAAACAAAATCAAGCACCTGATCGATGTGGTGAATATGACGCCTCTCGTGCATGTCTCTGGCATGTTCGGCACCGAGCGAGGCAACACCAGCTGGATTGTGCCCGTTGTTTGGCATCCTGATAACCCCAATGCCGTGATTACTGTCGATCTGGCCCGTGACCCGGCCCCTTTGTTTGAATTGGACGCTGATACGTTACGCGAGCGCCTGTATACCCCGCACCACGACCTCACGGAAGGACAGTTACCGGCACCACTTAAACTGGTGCATATCAATAAATGCCCCGTTCTCGCCGATGCAAAAACATTACGACCAGAGGATGCTGCCCGACTCGGTGTGGATCGCGAAGCGTGCTTACAACACCTAAAAGCATTGAAAGCCGCGCCAGAATTACGCGAAAAGCTCGTTGCCGTGTTTGCCGATGCCAAGCCTTTCAACGATCAGGACGTGGATACGGCCCTGTATGCGGGCTTTTTCTCGAAAAGCGACCGCAGTGCGATGGACATCATCCGTGCACGCGATCCTGAGAATCTTGCAGCCCTGGATCTCAGTGTTGATGACTGGCGCATTAAGCCGCTGTTATTCCGTTATCGCGCGCGCAATTACCCATGGACGCTCACCGAAGCCGAGCAGCAAAAATGGTTTATGCATCGACGTGATTACTTTGAAACACACCTTCCTGCTTATATGGATAACTTGCAGCATCTCGCTGAACAGCACCAAGCTGAGGAGGATAAAGTTCGCGTTTTAAAAGCGATTTACCACTATGTGGAATCACTGGTTGGCTAACACTGGCACGGTTGCTAAAGACGCATCGCGAATACACCGTCCGGTCAGTAAGGCGACCGACCATCACTCCGACCTTAGTCTACCTATCAGGTAGCGGTGGTGGACAGGTTTGGTCGCCTTTTGTTTTTAACGTCATGTTTTTTAAGTTATTAACTAGCAATGCTGACACACTGCCCACTTTGTCCTACCAAAAAAAAGATAGCTTGACCAGTTGCAGTTCTGTGATTTGAGTCCACACTTTTAAAAAGGATGTTGTTTGGAGTGTGGGCAATGATGACAACAAAAGTAGATACGCGCTGTTACCGCTTTCCCGAGGTTGATTTTGAACCAGAAAGCCGTACGTTATATTGGGCCGATGACACGATCACGGTTCTCTCTTACGAAGAGTCTCGTTTACTCGAGATGCTTTGCTACTATGCCGGAGAGGTACTCTCTAGCCGCACCTTATTCAAACAAGTGGCCTTGCCCGACAGCTCATTTGCCCAGCATCAAAGTGTGGTGACATCATTAATGGCCAAATCCTACCGCAACGGCAAAAAGTGCCTTCCCTTTGAGGTAGTCGGTGAATTTGGTTTTCGTGTGTCGCTTCCGCAGCAAACACTTGCCAAGCGTCCAGGACGAGCAGCAAACGCTGCATCACAGACGCCTCCACCGTCTTTAACGCACTCAACGACCATTGAAGAGTCGTCGTTTAGTATCGCTAAACCACTCACGATCCTGGTCACGGCAGCGGCGGTCATTATTGGCATGACAGCATTATTGACTCAAGCTTAGCGTGTTTGATGCCCGTGGTGCGCCACGGGCGTGTCGTGTTAGGTCGTCGTTTTTGCTTTGTCCATCGGCTTTAAAATCTGAGAGAGAGATAATGCCACGCCGCTATTTACCGCTTCTGTTGTTTATCACGCTGCTCAGCCTCTCCACCCCTACCCGAGCCACCATTGAACAAACCTATGTCGCACACCTTGGCGAACTACCTGGCTTGATCAATTTGGACGGTAGCGGCGCGTTTGTCGATTTCGTCCGCTACCTTGATGCGCAAGACCCTAGCACCAAGATTATTATCGAGGTTTTCCCTATTCATCGCGCGATAAACAGTGTCGCACAAGGGCGAGCCGACTTTGGTTTACCCGCGGTGCGTCCGACGCGGGAAGTGTTCACCTTGCCTTTCGACTTTAGCGAGGTGTCATTTGGCCAGGTCACGCATGTCCTTTACACCAATAAAGCGCTCCCGCTCTCGGTCAAAGCGCTGTGGGCAACCCCCTCACGCTATACCATTGAAGCCGTCCCCTACTATATGCCTTTTAAGGTGCAACGCTCGCACAGTATTAAACAATCTTTGTTGCGCTTGGCCGCGGGGAGAATTGATGGTTTCGTTTGGGCGCAAGAGGAAGCTGACATGGCACTTAAAGAGCTAGGTTTAACCATGATCAAACGCGCACACTTTGCTGACTTCCACGATGTCTTCATCATTCCTAAAGGCGAAGCGGGCCGAGAAATCGATGCGTATCTCACACGACTGATTACTCGCTTGCGTGACCAGGGCGATCTCACGCGTGAGTATCGTAAGGTACATCGCCCCTATGTCGATTGGCAGCCATAATGCATCAACCGTCTTTCGGCTCGCGGACGTGTCTGCCTACGCACGTCGTCATGATGGCCACATTAAGAGGCATAAAAATATTGATGTCACTCTAACTTTCAGCAACAAATCCGCTCTTGCAAAACATGCGTGACATTACTCACACAATTATTGAAAAGGCTTCTCTACACTGTCCTCCCGTTAACGATAAAGAAGAGATGCTATGCGAACCGCACTAACTGACGCACTGACACAATTACCCGACGCCCTACAAAGCGTTGTCTCTGATTGGATAAATGACGCAAACTTTGGTGCTACCTTCACACCAGAGCAGGTGGCGCAGATGGAATCCGCCAGTGGCCTTAACGGCGCCGCACTGCGTCTTGCTTTATTGCCTTTGGCGGCGGCCTATGCGGTTACCCCCATTTCTCAGTTTAATGTTGGTGCTATTGTCCGTGATGAAAGTGGCACCCTGTATTTAGGCGCAAACATTGAATTCACCGGGGTGCAGCTAGGGCAGACAGTGCATGCCGAGCAATGCGCTATCAGCCATGCTTGGACAAAAGGGGCAAAACGCCTCACCGATATTACGATCAATTACAGCCCATGTGGTCACTGTCGGCAGTTCATGAATGAGCTCAATGGCGCTGAGTCCTTGATCATCCAGCTGCCACAATCCGATCCGAAAGATTTGCACACCTATCTACCCGAGCCGTTTGGTCCTGCCGATTTGGGGATTGACTCTCGTTTATTGACTGACGAGTCCAATCAATTATCAACGGATGATATCGATATCCCATTGCTAAAAGCCGCCGCTGACGCCGCTAACCGCAGTCACGCGCCCTACTCAGGTAACTATAGCGGGGCAGCGGTTGAAACCAATGATGGCGAATTTTTCTCTGGCATGTATGCCGAGAACGCGGCTTTTAACCCAAGTCTTCCGCCTCTTCAGGTTGCATTAATTGCGGTCAATATGGCGGGCTACCATTGGACAGACATTCGCTCTGTTGCGTTGGCCGAAATGGCAACGAGTACAGTCAGTCACCTTGCCGATACCCAGGCAACACTGGATGCCATTGACCCAGATATTCCCTTAGTGTATTCAACCCGCTAAGCGCCCTCCTTATTTGTCCGGCCCTCAGGGGATTTCAGGTCGCCCTGAGGTCGGATTTGCGCTACTATCCGTGCGTCTTTTTTCGGATAGTCACGGCAATGAAACAGATTCATAATCCACTCCAAGGTGCGGCCTGGATGCTGACCGCAGGCCTGTGTTTTGCCCTCGTTAACAGCCTGTCTCAGTACGTTAGTTTTAAAATGGGCTTACCCTCTACCACGGTTGCCTTCATTCAATACGCCATCGCCTTGGTTGCGATGATCCCCTGGTTGAAGCAACTCGGGATCCGTCAAGCACTCAAAACCCAACACCTTGGTCAGCATTGTCTGCGGGTGTTTGTCTCCGTGATTGGCATTCAACTGTGGCTGTGGGCGCTGGCCTACCCAGTGCCCATTTGGCAAGGGATTGCGCTATTAATGACCTCACCGCTATTCGCAACGGTAGGCTCTGGGCTGTTTTTACGAGAGCGAGTGGGGATCGCGCGCGGTCTTGCGACGCTCGCTGGGTTTTGCGGCGCCATGATTATCCTCGAGCCTTGGTCAAATGCGTTCACTTGGGCAACGTTATTGCCTGTTGGTGCGGCGTTTTTCTGGGCCACCTACTCGCTGATGGTGAAACGTTTATCCGCTTATGACCCGCCCACCACCATGGTGGTATATCTACTTTTGTTGATCACGCCCTTTAATTTGCTACTCGCCGTGCCTGATTGGACGCTCCCTCAGACATCCACTGCTTGGTGGATGTTATTTGGCGCCGGCATACTGACCGCCCTCGCACAGTGGGCCATTGCCAAGGCATATGCTGTTTCCGATGCCTCTTTTGTGCAGCCTTTTGATCACGCTAAACTCCCTCTTAACGTCCTCTTTGGTTGGCTGGTGTTTAGTTGGGTTCCACCCGGCCGACTGTGGTTAGGGGCAGGTATTATTATTGCAGCGGTCTTTTTTATTACTCACTGGGAATCACGCCAATACACGCAGGCACAAAATAAGCTCGCGTAGTCGGTTTGCCAGTTTCTACGCTTTCTTGCCCACTAAGATGGCTGCTTACGCCGTCAAAGAGCGTGCGACGTCAAAGAAAAGGGGCCGTCATGGCCCCTTGACACATTCTCACCCACATCGGCCACTACGACGCCGCTGCTTTGATTAACCACACTTGTTCACCACGCTCGCCGTCGGGTTCCGTGTGTGTCTCGAGCAACCTGATGTCTAAGCCTTGGAACGCCTCTTCTACCACCGACGCATCAATGGAAAATGGCGGCGTGTCATCCGTTTGCGGATAAAATAAGGTAATCAGCAGCAAACGCCCTCCAGGTGCCAGCAAGGTTCGAATATGGCTGACATACTGCGCGCGCATAGCAGGCGGCATGGCCACCAAGGCGGCGCGATCATAAATCAATGGCATAGGACTCAGGCGCGCGGTGAAGAAATCGCCATTGATCAGCTCCAGTTCATCAAAACAATAGTGCATATGCCCTGACGGTGCGCGATAAACCTGAGGGGTATATAAGTTTTCCGAGAAAAACGCACGCACTGCGATCTCACTAAGCTCGACGCCAATCACATGCTGATGTTTTTCAGCAAGCCAGTTGAGATCGATCGACTTTCCGCAAAGGGGCACCAAAACCGTTTCGTCACTTTGTGGGGCCAGTGATGACCAGTGGCGGATAAGCATCGGGTGTACCGTATCGCGATGAAAGCCTATTTGGTTTTCAGCCCAGCGCTGATGCCAGAACGCTTGTTCCATGCTCTCTCCAACGTGATGAAAACGGTGATTTTAGCAAGTTATTTCCCCAAACTCACTAACGTCGAGACTCAGGCGCGTTAGACGCTATTATCGATCTTGATCACAAACTAGCCACTAAGTGACTTGCGAGTGACGCCACAAAACATTACTGTTTAAACATACAGTATTGATTATATATACAGGTTTTTTATGTACGTGACGTCTAATGTGTCAAATCAAGCTAAGGTTCAGTCTCCCGCGCGTGTCACGCCATCATCTTGCTATCATGCTGCTTTTACCGCCGCCACACAGGTAAACGCACACTGGCAAGCGACCTTACGCGCGATTGCACTGCAAGCACGCCAGCCCAAGTGGGTCACGATCATTAATCCACCTCGCGCTTTAAATGCGGCACAGCTTAGCCTCTGGGGCATTAATGCGAATCAAGTACGAGTGGTCCATCGCCAAGCAGGGTACGATGATGAAGCGCTTATTGATGCGGCGTTAGCGGCTGACACCTCATGTGCCATTATCGCCTTTACCCCAACAGACAAGCCGTTCAATTACTGTGAGCAAAACAAACAAGGGATCGCGCGCGTCGATCCCGCCTTTATCCAGCGTCACTAATTCACGCAGTATCAATAAGTTGGGATCATGGCTGGTTAGGATTGAGGATTAAGACCTGAGGGTAGCGTTAGACGAACCCATTCACGGTTCTCATTGCTGTACTCAATTTGCGCATCGGTTTGCTGGCTAATCGCCTCCATTTGTCGATATTCAAGGGCATAAGGCATTAAAATCGTTAGCTCTTCAATGCCTTGTTGACGCGCAAGACGTGCCAGCTGCACCAAATTGGCCGTATCGGTGTTACGCACCGACATCACGCGAGTGGCTTGCTGGTATAGCTGCTCTTGTGCAGAAAGCGGAGACGCTCCATCACTGGCTTGATGTTCAAGCACAGTCGTAAAGATGGGTAATAAACTGCGAAAAATATCGGTAAACGTCCAGTTTGGTTGCTGACTCTCACACAAAAAGTGGGTGTAGTCGAAAACGACTTCTGTGGGCGCTTTCAGCTGGGTTGACAGCACATCCATGGCTTACCTCCAGACAGAAAATGAAATAGACACTCCCACTATAGGCAGTTTTAAACGTATGTCTGGAAGATCGTACAGTATTTTGCGCTTGATCATGCTTTAGCTAAGGGAATGCGCAATAAAGACAAACTTTATTAACACAATAAAAACAAATAGTTGATAATAGAAAAGTTTGTTTACCCTAGCATCACAATGCGGGGAGAAAATCAGACAAGAATATTGGTGAGTCGAGTGAACATCCGCTTACGTATCAAATACCATCATCAAACACGTAAGCGGATGCGCAAAGGGATCAACAAGCTTTGTAAATCACCTTGTTGGCGGCGACTTGAACACGCTCAACGGCGCCTTCTTCAGTCAATTTTTTCAATGCGCCTGTCGCCCAAGAAGCCGCTTTCGTGTCTTCTTGACCAGCCGCAAGGCCAATCCCTTTTGGATTAATGCCGTCAGGGTTTGCTTGAACAATCTCGAGTACTTGCTGTTGCTTTGGCGTCAATGAAGAGGCTGAGCTCGCCACCGGTGCCTTAGCGGCTGGTTTTGCTGCTGGTTTCGCAGCGGCAACCGGTTTTGATTTAACCGGACGCTGACGTGCTGGCGATGATGCCTTAACACGCTTGTTGAGTTTAAGTTGTACCTTACGCTTGTGAGAGATTTTCATTCAATCATCCTACTCCGACGCACTACGTTCAGGCTTGCTGAATGCAGCGGGTGAAAAACAAAGCGCGTGTTATACCAAATTTCCAGCCACTTTTGTAGGTAACCGCCCCCTAATAGGCGCAAAGATCGTGATATTCAGCGATAAATGTTTACCAATCCAGTGATTCTTAGGCAAACTAATCAGACACTATGCGCGTATATTTAACGGGTAGTTTGTAAAAAAGACGGGGCGGTTTTGCCACCTCTTGCGAAGAATGGATGATCATGGATGCTTTAAAGACGATCAAAATCTATCCTCCTCAATTTGAAGCGGCGCGCTGGAGCATGTTAGCCGCCATGGCGGTGGCGTTTCTTTTGATCTGCTTTTTCCTCGTCCAACCGACGCTCTCGCTTGGCCAGGGCTTATTGGGCTTGGCGGCCATAATTGCCATTTTTTATGCCGTTAACCAGTTGCTTCAACGTGTTCAGCTCTCTTTTTCATTGTCATTTATGCACTTACAGCACCATAGTTTTCGTGGTGGCTGGGCGCTTAAGTGGCGAAACATTGAAGCCATTGGCATCCCGCACCTCCACCGGCAAGGATTAGGTGAACCGCTTCCATGGGTTGGAATAAAAATTAAGCGTTACGATGCGCTCTTAGACAGTATCAGCTTGCGAATGGTAACCCACATTATTATGACGCAACGCGCATTACTCATCACTGCGTATCGGCGTGGAGACCATAAACCCAGTAAACCGCTAGAAGACATGATGTTTGATGACACGCCGTATCGGGGAAGCAACGGCGTGCTATACAAAGGGTTGATGGCCATGCTGGCAAACCGTATGCGCTATACCAGAGAGTTACTCGGGTACGATTTGTTTGTCAGCGAAGACTTGCTCGATAGACCCCTCGAGGACTTTGTTGGCGTCGCCCGGCGCTATTTGGCCGCTGCCAGCGGTGATGACTAAAGACTAGCCTTTAGCATCAGATAGCAGCAAAAGGCCGGCTGTTCTCAACGGTAGGTTAGAACGCTCCCGTTAAAAAGGGGTTCGTTTTCCGCTCGTGACCCAAGGTCGATGTAGGGCCATGGCCAGGGATAAAGGTCACATCATCCCCAACCGGCAGCAAGGTGTGTTTGATGGCGTTGATCAAGGTGGCGTGATCCCCTTTGGGAAAATCAGTTCGCCCGATACCACCGTTAAACAGCACATCTCCTACCCAAGCGGTTCGCCCTTCCAGATCGACAAACACAATGTGGCCAGGGGTATGTCCAGGGGCAAACAACACCGAGAGCGTACTATTACCCACGGACACGGTGTCACCTTGTTGTAGCCACTGATCAGGGTCAAACGGCTCAGCGTGCGCGAAACCAAACATTTGGGCTTGTGCCGGCAACGCTTGTAGCCAGAAAGCATCTTCCTTGTGCGGTCCCACCACAGGGACATTTAACGCGCTAGCAAGCTCAACAGTGCCGCCAACATGATCTAAATGGCCATGCGTTAGGAGGATTTTCGTCACCGTCACTTCGAGCGAATGAATGACTTGGCGAATTTTAGCAATATCCCCACCGGGATCCACGACAGCCGCCTGTTGCGTTTGGTCGCACCAAATAATGGAGCAATTTTGCTGAAATGCCGTGACTGGCACAATTTCATAATGCAACGCCATGGAGTTAACCTTCTCTTTGTCTGTTCAGTGACGCAATAACACGTAATCCGTGACACGCCCTCAGGTTTTGAATCGTCAATATGCGCCTCACTATGCCACGCTGTCATCAGTTTGCAACTATGCTGCCAAGGAGGTGTCACTTTTACTATCTAGGCTAACGTCAGGATATCTGGATAAATCAGATGCGCATTTTTGCATGCAGGGTTGCTTATGTTAGATGTTGATAAAGTTCTATCGTCTCATTATCCCCAACTAGAACAGCGTGACTGGCTAAAACGTCCCGTCAGTAGAACCCTTAAACGGTTACTTCATGAGCAGGAGTTTCAAGCCTTTGCTGAGCGGTATCCTCATCTGCAAGGGTTTGAGTTTGTTGAACAAGTGCTCGACTACTTTAACTTTAGCTATCGGGTGAGTGATCGCGAGAAAGAGCGGATTCCCGAATCAGGACGTGTCGTGATTATCGCCAATCACCCTATCGGCTCGCTGGATGGACTGGCGCTGTTAAAACTGGTGCGCTCTGTCCGACCGGACGTCAAAGTGATTGCTAACGATTTATTAATGCAGGTTAAACCGCTCCACGTTTGCTTGTTGCCCGTCAACAATATGGGGGGATATACCCCGAAACAGAACCTACAAAACATGACTCAGTGGCTGGAAAATGACGGAGCAATCATCATTTTCCCCGCCGGTGAAGTGTCA
This sequence comes from Salinivibrio sp. IB868, assembly GCF_001995655.1. NCBI lineage: Bacteria > Pseudomonadati > Pseudomonadota > Gammaproteobacteria > Vibrionales > Vibrionaceae > Salinivibrio > Salinivibrio sp. IB868. The sequence goes on along the minus strand of NZ_MUEW01000001.1, from coordinate 71,987 downwards.
CGGGTGGCGCCAACCGGGATCCGTGATGGCGCCTGGCACCCTGGCTTTTTACGCATGGCAACCAAATCAAAAGCGCCCATTCTCCCGATTCACGTCCAGGGCCGTAATTCAGCCCGTTTTTATGGCGCATCCATGGTATATAAGCCGCTCTCTACCCTGTTGCTCGTCGAGGAAATGTTTCGCCAAGAGAACAATACCATTGCTTTTACCGTCGGCGAATTAATCCCACACCACAGTTACAGTGCTACTGCCTCCCTGCCCGTCAAAACACGCGTTAAGTTATTCCATAAGCACTTGTATCGTATTGCCAAACGCAAGCCTGGCTTGTTTCCCACAGAGACAGCCATCGCCTCTCCCGAGCCTCGTTTAGCGCTTAAACAAGCCCTCAATGCTGGCCAGCAACTCGGACAAACACCTGATGGTAAGTTGATTTATTTACTCGACTATCAAGCAGACTCCCCTGTCATGCGCGAGATTGGACGATTACGTGAAGTCGCTTTTCGTGCTGTGGGAGAAGGCACAGGTCAGCGACGTGATCTCGATAAATATGATCAGCATTACTGGCATTTGGTCCTTTGGGATCCTGCCGAACTCGATATTGTGGGCGCCTACCGCTTATGTGACACCCAAGCGACGCTCACCGCCCAAGGGCTTGATGGGATCTATAGCGCGAGCTTATTCGATTTTGAGCAAGGCATGCAGCCGTATCTTACACAGGGGCTGGAGCTGGGACGTAGTTTTGTGCAACCTAAATATTGGGGTAAACGGAGTTTGGACTATTTATGGCTTGGTATTGGCGCTTTGCTCGCGCAGAAGCCACAGTACCGTTATCTGTTTGGTCCAGTCACCATCAGCAACGCCATGCCACAGGCGGCTAAAGAATTGCTCATTTTCTTTTACCGTACCTACTTTACTGGCGAGAGCGAGTGTGCACGCTCTAAACGCCCCTTTGAACTAGCAGACAGTAAAGAAAGTGAGCTTCTGGGTCACTTCTGCGGGAACGATTACGCCAAAGACCTTAAACAACTTAAAATGCTACTCGATCACTTAGGCGTTGGGATCCCCACCTTGTACAAACAGTATAGTGAGTTATGCGAACCAGGTGGTGTCCAGTTCCTGGACTTCGGCGTGGATCCTGACTTTGCCGATTGTATTGATGGTCTTGTTTTGGTCGATCTTAAGCGCTTAAAACCCAAACGTTATCAACGCTACATTGCCCCTCACCTGAGCCACCAGCCTAACGCTGATACATCTCGTTGAGCTAACGACAATGGCGTGACTCGCCTATACCGACATGAAGAGAGAGCCGCGGTTATACGCGGCTTCCTGGTGACTATTGCGCTTGCATCTGCACAGAATGACGCTGCTGGGTTAAATAACTGGGCTCTTGTGTGGTGATCTTACGTTTTGCAGGGACATCATAGGCATACACGTCATCACGAAAGGCCAATTCCCCTTCATCAGTGACCCAAGCCGTCTGGTAAATGGTCTGTACCGCTAAACGTTTTTTGAGCGGTACCCACTTGGTCTGGGTTTTATCAATATAGTACTGGTAGTCGGTCAGCTGCTTACCCGATAAATCCAATAATAAGTCCGCCAGTTGCTCCGCTTGCTCGACACGGATACAGCCGGAACTAAATGCACGCCGTGACCGGCTGAATAAGCTTTGCGCTGGCGTATCATGCAGGTAAATAGCATTACGATTGGGCGTGTTGAATTTGTATTTTCCGAGGGCGTTGCCTCGACCTGGTGCCTGCTGAAGCCGATAGGGAAACCCGTCGACTGACACTTTTTGCCAATCAATCGAGTTAGGGTCAATCTGGGTGTCACTTTGCCAATTGGGCAAAATACGATATTGATGCTGAGACAAATACTCGTGCCCATCAACCAGCTTGGGCAGGATATCTTTTTGCACTATGCTCCGAGGCACATTCCAGCTTGGATTGAGTACCACAGAGTCGAGTCGTGACGAGAACAAGGGCGTGCGTCTAGATTGGCGTCCGACCACCACTTTGCTCTCGAACACATTCTGATCGTTAGACCACAGGCGCATACGATAATCCGGGATGTTGACCACAATGCGATCCGGTTGTTGCTGGGGCCATAACCGTAACCGCTCCGCATTAAGCGCCAGCAGCCGGATCCGCGCCGACGCATCTAAATTAAGCCATTTCAATGTTGATGGGCCAATGATGCCATCCACACTCAGTCCGTGTTGTAACTGAAACCGTTTAACGGCATCGAGTAGATCGCCACCATATTGCACCGTTTTACCATCCAGTGCCTCTAACCGTTGACTGTCCCCCCAATATCCCTGCACCCGCAGATTATCAACTAAGTTGAGCGCCAAGGGGATCGCTACCGCTTGGTCAGGGTAAATCAATCCATCGCTGGTCACGCTGGGCCACACTGAGCGGGCTTGACGTTGCAAGCGAACAATCTGCTTAATCAGCGCGGTATATTGCGGATGCTGTGGCCGAAGCTTGCGCAGAAAAGCGGGCAACGCCGGCCCCAAACCTGCTTGAAAAAAGGACGCTCGCTGAGACTCGGAGGGCTCGGGCAGTGGCGTGTGATGCAAAGAGCCAAAAAACCAACGCATACCTTTATCGGACACCGCATCCAGGTAACTCATCAAGGCATACGCGGTGTCGGTAGCAAAAATATCATACGCGGTGTCGCTACCCTGCTGGCGGAGTTGGCGAAGTTGCCACGCGCGCCACTCAAATTCCGGACTGAAGCTGGCTAATGAAATCACATTAACTTGCGTTGCAAGCTCGTCCCGCGCTGCATCCTGGGTCCAAAGCAAAGAAAAACCATTATCGAGATAGTCTTGAGTCAGCGCTGAGGGATAGGCCAAAACAGTGGCATCGGGGGCGGCCGACTCCAGCCAGTCGCGCGCATACTGATAGGCGCGTTGACGATGATCGTCAGCCGACAGGGCTTGCTCAGCCGACGCCGCTTGATCTGAGGCCGAATGCGCCAAGGTGGATGGTGCCAAAAACCGCATGCCACCGGCCTCGATCGCCTCATTTGCCACAACGGGGTTTACCCAAAAACAATATCCTATCAGAAGGTTAGCCAACCAGGCACCGTGCCTTCTCACCATACGCCCCTCCTCATCCATGCTTTAATTATGGCAAATTTTGCCCCCGTCTCGACAAAATCATCGCCTGATTTTTTCTCGCCCCCCAACCCGCAATGAAACAAAAAGCGGCAGCCTCTCCAGACTACCGCTTTTCACGCTACCATGCTTTCATTACACCAGCGTTATCCAATGATTATCCCATCGTACTGGCGTCATCTGATAATCGGGATGATGTGCGCTATCAAGGGTCACCATTTTGCCGCCCCCTGAACTTAAGTTGATCACATCACCGTCACGACTGGCACCAGAGGCATCCACTAATGGATGCAAACCTATCATTTTTTTCGTGTCTAATGACCAGACACCGTAGCAATTGCCTCTGGGTGAGGTCGCCACCACCCAGCCATTGAGTGTCGCGATACTCGCCACATAGTTGTTAAATCGAGCCCATTGCTCAGGGGTAGCATTGAGCATTTTCATCGGCTCACCACGACGGTGAATGGCCACCAAGGGGGCATTATCCTGACCATGGTATTGCTGCCCCGTCACCACATAGCCCTCATCTGACACCATCAAATGACGAATACTCAGCTTTTTATTGGCTAATTCAGCACGCTCAACCACCTCACCCGTGTCGATGTCAATGTACACCAACGCCGGTGACATTGAATCAATGTTTAGCACGGTGCGGCCATCGGTATGCATGCCACCGACCCCCACCACCAGTGTGTTCGCATCCGCCAGCGCGATTTCATGAGGACCAATCCCAAAGCCGCTTATCTCACGCACTTTTTTCACCTGGCCGTGCTCGCTCAGTCGATAAACACCGACCACGCCCTCGCTGGTTTGACGTTTTCCTTCAGTGGTATATAACCATTGACCATCATCAGAAATCACACCATGGCCGTAAAAGTAGCGTTCTGCGCTGGCCATTACCTGTGATAACGTCACGCCACGTTGATAATCAAACACCTGCATAAAATGACCGGGCCGACGCGCAAATGCCACACCCAGTGTCCCAACCTCGCGACGTTGGGCGGCGACACCATGACCGCGCGCGGGTAAAGGAAGACGGAAGACGGGCTGTCCCATACGGTCAGCGCCGACAACCGCGAACGTTCCATCACTGCTCAGCGCGCAGCCGAGTAGCTCACAACGCGCTGACGTGCTGTTGCCACGACAACCACTCAACGCATTCACCACGGTAGGCAGCGCCGCTCCCATCAGTGCCGCTTTTAATAAACGGCGTCGCTTTAAACTAGTCTCCATCTGATGCATTAAACCCGACGATAATACCTAAATCTTGCGCGACCTGACCGCCAAGCACCAATTTGAGATATTCTAGATTGTTGTAGACGGTGAGCATGTCTCGATACCCTGCGACGCTATTTAGCCTGTCAAATAAGGGTTCACCATCTTGTGGCACGCTGTTATATGCCAACTGCCAATGCTCGCTGACACGATCCGCGACCTCATCATAACCTCGCTCACGGAGGGATTGTTCAATGCCACCCTCAGCGTGATATTGGGTTTGCATCGCTTTGATGCTTTGGCGTAACAATGTGAGAGAGTGCCGTGAGCGCCACGCTTCACCTTGGTAAGGGTTAGGAAAGCCCGGTTTACCCAGAGGGCCAGACAGTTTCTTCAGCACATAATCCAGCTGATGGGTCAACGCACCGAGCTTTTCTGATACCGCCATCGAAGGCGGCATGCCATGCCAAGGATTTTGCTGCCAAGCCGCATTGAGCGCAGATGCCGTTTGTTGCAAGCGAGCACTGACCGCCATCGCCACTTCACAGTGTTTCGGTTGACTTAAGTCAGCTTGCTGATCATAAAGCAACCACTCCATCGCGCCGACGCCTTGCACGGCCACACTTTGCTCGGCCAATGCCTCCGCGGTCCACTGTGTTTCACTGGCCAGCAAGGCATTAATTTTTCGCCCTGTGGTATTTTTTTTGTCAGGATAAAACTGAATACGCCAACTTTGCGCCAAGGCGTCCTCAGACCCTTTTTCTACCCCTTGTAACGGCATCCAATTGGCCATCACCGTCTTCCACGCTTGGCGCGCATCATCAATGGGCGTACCCTGAGTACAGACCGATTGCGTGGTCTTAGCCAGATCCGTGGTCGCAGAAAGAAACTGCTCACTTCGCTGCTTTTGTAGTTGCCATAGGCCGTGATTAGGCCCAGTCTCAGTTTGAGATAAACACCCACCGAGTAATACCGTGGCGCTCAGAGAGAGCGCGGCGATAGGATTGAGTCGAAAACGCATGCGACAAGACTCCAGCATATTGTTGTTATAATGAACGTAAAAACGCGATCAAGGCGTCACGCTCAGCTTTCGGCATCGCCAGCACACGCTGTTTCGCACTGGCGGCTTCGCCATCATGCCATAAAATGGCTTCCATGAGGGTACGCGCGCGACCATCGTGTAGATAGGTGGCATCCGCATTCACTTCTTTGGTATACCCAATGCCCCATAGAGGCGGTGTGCGCCACTCTCTGCCGTTGGCGATAAACTCTCCACGATGATCCGCTAGCCCCGCTCCCATGTCATGCAAAAGCAAGTCTGTATAGGGGTGAATACGTTGCTCGCTGAGCGCCTGAAGCGCTGGACGCTTTGCAGTGGTAAAAGACGCCACATGACACGCATTGCAGCCGGCTTGAACGAAGGTATCTTGTCCCTTTTTCACTGCCGGATCCTGCATATTGCGACGTGCTGGCACAGCCAAATGACGGGCGTAAAACTCTACAAACCCGAGGATATTGTCGCTGACTTCTGGATCACCACCATTGGGCATCTCGTCGCACACAGACTGTGACGGCATACAATTGTGATGAGGAAACATGGAGGTGGTTAATCCCACATCGCCATTGAAGGCCGCGGCGTTTTGTTGGTTAACCGTGGGTAGCCCTGCTTTCCAACCAAACCGGCCAAGCGCAGTGCGTTGTTTTTCGATATCCCACACTTGATTTGGTCGTCCTGAGATCCCATCGCCATTGGCATCATCAGGATCAGCCAGGGCGTAAATGTCTTCCGCAGGAATGGATTCCAACAGCCCCAATCCAATCATCGGAGGCGCAATCCGCGCCGACATCTGAACATTTTCTGCCATCGGCCCATAATTAAGATCGGTGATCGTTAAACGTGGCTTACGCAGAGTGACAGTCTCACCATCGGCAAAGGTCACGGGGACCGCAGAATAGGTAATGGCGACCTTTCCTTCTGGCTTCGCGCCTGGCAGTGCAAAGTCTTGCAACTGACCCCCATAATTTGGCTCGGGAATATTGCCATATTGGATCAATTTCTGCCGCTCTGCTTCGCTCATTGCCGGCACACTCAATCGCACCAACATAGACACGGCGTTGGTATCGCCAGGAGAAGGCGGATGCCCACGGCCGTCTTTAATATGACAATTTTGACAGCCATTGGTATTGAACAAAGGGCCAAGCCCATCACGCGCATCGGTTGAAGCCGGCGAACTCACCCAGGGGTTACGAAAAAAACTGTTCCCGACACTGAAGTCGATGCGCTCGCTCATGGGTAGGTTAGCGGCAGGTTGGGAGAAAGCGTTGGCACCTTCTTTAATCACCGTGGTGCGGCCACCAGAGGTGCGTTCAAAAGCAACCGCTGAAGCGCTCACCAAGGCACTGATGCCGATTGCACCGAGGTAAACAATGACTTTGGACTTCATGTTGTATCCTGACAAAGCAAAAAGCCCCGCGGCACGGGGCTTAACATCATTAGCGGACAATTAGAATTGATGGTCCGCGGTATCTGGGTTGAGATTATCAATGCCGATGATCTGAGCGGCTTTCTCAATGTGTTTGGTTTGGTCAACCAGTGCGGTAATGGATGCATTGACGAGTTGGTTACCGTCATTGTTGCCCGCCGCTATCAATTGATCAAAATGCACATTGTCTTCTTCCGCTGACACAACCAGCGTTTTGACTTGCTCACGCGCTTGGTCAAAGCTTGTCTTGATCGCGCTTGCCGCGTCAGTATCTTTGTCTTTGACCAAGTCGAGCACTGATGGCCCGGTCAATTTGCTGCCATCAACACGCTGATAGGTTCCCATCATGACATTATAAATGCCTTGCTCGTTATAAAAATGCGAATTGTGGGTATTATCAGAGAAACAATCGTGTTCGTCTTCGGTCGAGTTGGCTTCCAATGCCACCTTCATGCGCTCGCCGGCCAACTCGCCCAACGAGAGTGACCCCATACCAAACAGCATCTTACGTAAACCGTTCTCGCTCGAATCCGCCAATAGCGTCGCGCGATAGTTATCTTTATTACCTTCCGCCCACTGGTCGCGCATCCAGGCTAAATCATCCACCAAAAGATCAGCGGCCGCTTTCAAGTACTCGCGGCGACGGTCGCAGTGGCCGTTCGTGCAGTCTTCCCCGTAAGCAAAGTCAGAGTATGGGCGCTCGCCCGCACCTGGGTTAGTGCCATTTAAGTCTTGCCCCCACAGCAAAAATTCAATCGCATGATAACCGGAAGCAACGTTGGCTTCTGACCCACCTACCTCATTGAGACTTGCCAACAGTTTTGGCGTAATGTCAGCCACGTCTAAATCGGTCGCACCAATTTGAATACTCTGGTTGGCAATAATGTTTGCTGTCGCACCGGCATTCCCCAGCTCTGCTTGGTAACCGTCTGCCACATAATCAATCAAACCTTCATCCAATGGCCACGCGTTCAGCTGTCCTTCCCAATCATCAACAATCGCGTTGCCAAAACGGAACACTTCTGACTGCTGATAAGGGACTCGCGCGTCTAACCATGCTTTTTTAGCTGCCTGAAAGGTTTTTTGAGAGGGGCTGGCAGTAAAAGCCTCAATGGCCTCATCGAGCGCGACCGCTGTCGCGTGGGAGTCTGCGAATACCGCATGCGCGATATCAGCGTAATGTTCAACAACGTCTTCTTGCGTCGCCGCATTAACACCCAGAGGTGCGGCAAATAAGGAAAGCGCGATAAGGTTACGCTTAAAAGGGGTCATTTCCATAGTACTTTGTCCTTCGCTTTGATATGAACAGTTATGAGAACTATTATCGTTTGTATGCGAGAGATTCTAAGCATTATGTTACTAAATGCAACAAAGAATTGAGGCTATTATCAAAGCTGTGATCTCCACACTCTAAGCATGGTTTAATGCAACTTGTTGCAACGCTGATCCGACCTCTTGACTGCTTAAATTGATGACTATGTGGCACTTTTTGCGCCTGCTCACTGAAACAGCTAAAAATAACAATAAATTAGATTTAATTTGAACTCTAAGGGTTATAATAGACTGAAAGCACATTGATTATTTGATAGTGAAAAAAACCATAAAAAGTCGATTTTTCTCTCGATGCCTTTGCACTCCAACCGCGGGTATTGTAAGTTTCGTTGGCGATTTTTTCTGGTGGAGGTGAGTAAATGGAAAAACACGAAGAAGTACTGGTTGCGCTGCGGCAAATCATCCGCGCAATAGACCTGCATTCACGAAAACTTAACAAAGTATCCGGGATCACTGGCCCCCAACTTGTCCTAATGCGTGCGATTAAAGAGCTGGGCCAAGTGACCATTCGTAAGCTCTCGACCCATACCAATATGAGTCAGGCAACGGCAACGACCATTCTTGATCGTCTAGAAAAGCGCGGGTTGATTTTGCGTGTTCGCAGTGAGCTTGATAAGCGTAAAGTGCATGCCCACTTGACCGAGCAAGGGGAAGCGGCGTTAGAACAAGCACCCAAGCCCCTACAAGAAAACTTTATTTCACGCTTTCAAAGTTTAGATGAGTGGGAGCAATCGTTATTGCTGTCATCGGTACAACGTATCTCTTCGATGATGAACGCCGATGATATTGATGCGGCACCGATGCTAGAAGTGTCTGCCCTCACCTCACATAATTCGCAATTCCAGGCAAAAAAATAATGGTCTCCGGCGGGTAAACAGGATGTCTCCACCGGTCCACCTGCCTACTACGGCGTATTAAAAGAAAGTGGCGTATTAAAAGCAAAGGACGTTCGCTTTTTGTCGCCATCAGTCATGCACTGGCTCTGCATGCGACACCCAGTCGCACCATTTACCGTATAGCAGTTTCCACTCATCCGTTATCAATGCGCCATATTGCCCCTATTCCGTCTCCAGACAATCAACAAAAAAAGACGGCTAATAGCCGCCTTATGGATTGAGAGTCAGTCGGTTACACGCTGTTATTTAAGGTACATTGTGTCCTTTTGACGCTACCCAGATCCGATACCATTGCTCACGCGTGAGTTTGAGGTCGTAAGCCGCTTTGGCTGCTTTGACACGTTCAATATTGCCCGAGCCAATGATCGGCAAAGGTTGAGACGGATGACGCATCACCCAAGCATAAATCACCTGATCGATCGTCGCACCACCGAGCTCTTCGCCAATAGCATGCAAGGTATCACGTACCCGCACAGCCTGCTCAGACTCGCCGTTAAACATCTCACCACCTGCAAGACAAGACCACGCCATCGGTTTAATACGCAAGCGCTGCAACTGCTCCAGGGTCCCGTCATGGACCACATCAAAACGTAGCGGGTTGATTTCAACTTGGTTGGTGACCAAGGATTCATCCCAACGAGACTGAAGCAGGTCGAACTGTGCAGGCGTAAAGTTAGACACGCCAAAGTGAGCCACCTTGCCATGATGACGCAACGTGGTGAATGCTTCAGCCACTTCATCCGCATCCATCAACGCGTCAGGACGGTGGATCAGTAACACATCCAGTTTTTCCACGCCCAAACGAGACAATGAGTTATCTACCGACTCCAAAATATGCCGGTAACTGGTATCGTAATGGTTGATTTTGCGGTTTGGAGCCGCTTCACTGACCAACTTGATATCGCACTTCGACACCACTTGGATATCGTCCCTCACGCTGGGATCAAGCTTCAGCGCTTGGCCAAACAGTGTTTCACAGCGGTAGTCACCATAAATATCCGCATGGTCGACCGTCGTCACCCCCAAATCGATATGCGCCTTAAGAAAGCTTAAACGCTGCTGCGGTGTCATTTGCCAATCATCCAGTCGCCAGTAACCTTGCACCATGGGCGAGAAAAACGGACCGACCGGAGAAATAGATGTCGCTTTAAACTCTGACAAAACGGATCCTTTATGCCGAGAAGTGGAGCTATCATGCTAATCCTATCTCCCGCCACCCTCAATGCCTTATCGAGCATTTTGTTAGCCTAACAGTGCGTTCGTTTGTTTTCGCGCAAAGGACAGCACTGTTTGGGTGTTAAATGTACGACAAGTGTTTAATTTATCACCAACACTTGGCGAATGCGGTGAACTTCGTTATCTTATGTCGCGCAAAAAAAGCGAAAAGGAAGCGAAAATGCTTATTCGACGCATGGAATTGCGTGATTGTGACGCGATCAATACGATTTATAATTATTACATTACACACACTGCCATTACGTTTGACTTGTGCCCATGGCAATTAGCTGAACGTAAACAATGGTTCGCTCAGTTTGATCCGTCCTCCTGCTATCAAGCCTGGGTGGCAGAGCAAGACCAACAAATCCTTGGCTTTGCTTACAATACGCCTTTCAATCCCAAGCAGGCTTTCCACATCGCCTCAGAAATCACCATTTATGCGGCCCCCGATGCCGGTGGCCGTGGGGTTGGCTCGGCATTAATGCAAACCTTGCTTGACGGAATGCGCGATAAGGCCCTGCGCCGCGCCTATTCTCTCGTCACGCTACCCAACCCAGCGTCATTGGCATTGCATCGTCGCTTTGGCTTCCAACAAGTTGGACAGCTAAATGATGTCGGTGAAAAATTTGGCCAATACCACAGTGTGGCAATGCTAGAGTGCGACCTAACGGTTTGAGCATGTTATTTCCCTATCGAATAAGCCCCCACCTCCACTTTACGCCAGTAAGGTGCCTTGATTTGATGCCGTCATAACGACGTTTCAGGAGTTTAGTAGTATGAAAGTTCGCACCAAGGTTTCTGCGGCGATCATCTCCGCCTGTGTTATTTGTATTGTCGCCACCGCCGCGGTGTTGGCAAACCGAACCACCRCACTGTTTGGCGATGAAATGCGAGAGCAGGCGATTAGCCAGCTTAAAGCCGTACGCGAAGCCAAGCACTCTGAATTAACCAGTTATTTTTCATTTATCGGCCAGCAATTAACCTCAATGGCCGACTCCACCATGACCGAAAATGCGGTGACCTCTTTTAGCCAAGCTTATCGACGCTACAGTCGTGAAGTCCGCACCGATAGAGCGGCCCGGCGCGCGCTGCAAGACTACTACACCGACACTTTCGGCGATGTTTACAAAGCGCGCAATGATACCAACGCCAATGCACGCTCCAACCTCGCAGCGCTAGCCCCTGCCACGCGGACACTGCAGCAATTTTATATCAGCGGCAGCCCCCATCCTTTGGGCGAGAAAGACAAGTTGGTGACAACCAACGATGGCTCCACGTATGACAAGGTGCACACTCAATATCATCCCAACTACCATCGCTTTGCCGAAACGTTTGGCTACCAAGACATCGTGTTAGCCGATGCCAATGGCCGTATCGTCTATTCAGTGGCCAAAGAGATTGACTTTGGAACCAGCTTATTTGCTGGCCCCTACGCTACCAGCGGCATGGGCGATGCCTTCTTAGAAGCCATTGACGCGCAAGCCGGTGACATCAGCTTTGTTGATTATCGCCCTTACTTTCCCAGCTACGATGAACCGGCCTCATTTATCGCCACCCCTATCGTCGAAAACGGCGAAACGCAGGGTGTACTTATCTTTAAATTGCCGATTCAGCGTTTAAGTGGCGTGATCAGCGGTCAAGGCCAATGGCAATCCGCAGGCTTTGGACAAAGCGGCGAAATGTTTATGGTGGGGCCTGATAAAGTCCTCCGCACCGAAGCGCGCGCTTTACAAGAGGACAAATCTGAGTATTTACACTTGTTGCGCACCAATGGCGTCAAACCCGACTTGATTCGCCGCATTGAGTTCACCGATACCGCAGCGGGCCAAATGCCGATGGCATCCCAAAGCATTGCGCAAGCACTGGCCGGCGAAACGGGCACTGGCAAAGAGCAGAGTTATCGCAACCAAACCGTCTATACCGCTTACTCACCGATTGATGTCTTCGGCAAGCGCTGGGCACTGGTCAATCAAATCAGTCAGCAAGAGGCGCTATCACAAGTCGCTGCCATGCAAGACACTATTTTAAAAGCGACGGTTATTACCTCGTTGGTACTTGTTGGCGTGGCGATCGTAATTGCCTATATTCTCGGTGGCAATATTGCCAAACCAATGATTGCGGTCACTACACGGATCAAAACCATTGCAGAAAATAAAGATTTAACCCAACGCTTACCTGATAGCGGTAAAGATGAAATGGCACTGCTCGGCCGCTCGCTCAATGACATGTTCGCCAGTTTCCAACAGGTGATTCAAGAGGCGCACCAAGCTTCTGGGTTACTCGGCCAAGCCTCTAACGACATTAATCAAGACGTGGTCACTATGCGCGATAGGGTCGCCGACCAAGTCAAGCATACCCATCAAGTTGCCTCGGCAGCGACAGAAATGGCCACTTCCGTCACGGACGTTGCCCAATATGCAGACCAAGCCTCCACCGCGTCTGATGACATCACGCAAGCCGTCAACACGGGCTCAAAAATTGGTGACGACCTGGTTGAGCAAATCCGCACCTTGTCATCGAGCATGGATGCTGCAACAGCGACCATGGGTCGCTTATCGCAACAGAGCGAAGAAATCGGTACCGTACTGGATGTGATTCAAGCCATTGCCGAGCAAACCAACTTGTTGGCACTGAATGCGGCGATTGAAGCGGCGCGCGCGGGCGAGCAAGGCCGCGGGTTCAGCGTGGTCGCCGAAGAGGTACGCACCCTCGCCTCACGTACCCAAGACTCGACCGAAAGTATCCGCGATAAAATTGCCGCATTACGTCAAGAGACGCAGTCAGCGGTGGCAGATATGGATACCACCAGCCAAACCGTCGACGCTTGTGTGGATTATTGTCAGCAAAATAACGCCGCACTGGTTGATATTGCCAACATGGTCACCGAAATCAATCAGATGACCTCACACATTGCCAATGCCACCCAGCAGCAAACGCAAGTGACGACAGAAATCAGCGAAAGCATCTCTGATATCGCGCAATCGGCTGAAACCGTCTCACAACGCACGCATGACACCGCAGAAACCGTCACCGGCTTAAGCCAACGGTCAGCACGTCTGGCTGATACTATCGGTCATTTCAAAACTGAGTAAATACTCACGCTACCTAGGGAGGTCATCGCACCTCCCTGCTTTTCTCGCTGTCTGTCTAGAAACCACCCATTACGCCTTACTAGCTAGACACACGCTCACCATTTGTTCAAATTTCATCCCCTTTTCTACGCACTTTTTATCCGCCGTGACTAGATTCAAAACGTGAGGTAGGAAGGAGTGTCACGATGAGAATCAGTAATAAGATCACGCTCGCAATCGTTGCGGCATCATTAACCTGTGTTTTAACTATTGCGGCTATCTTAGCGTTTAGAACCATCGGCTTATCATCACAAGCACTTGATAAGAAAGTAAAATCGCAACTAACGGCGGTGAAAGCGTCGAAAAAGTCAGAAATAAGTAATTACTTCAAGTTCATTGGTGATCAAATTAATACGCTGTCAGACTCCACCATGACAGAAGATGCACTGGCACAATTGGCACAAGCGTTTAACACCATCGCCGCAGACACTGCCAACTCCCCTAGCCAAGAGAGCCAACTGGCCAGTTATTATCGCAATCAATTCGGCGCGACCTATCAAGAGATTAACGATACATCCACCGACGTAATGGGAAGGTACAATCAGTTACCTGATGTAGCTAAACGGCTGCAACACGCGTATATCAGCGGCAACCCCCATCCATTAGGAAGTAAAGATGCCATGGCGAAAGCCAACGACGGCAGTGTCTACAGTGAGATCCACAGCGTCTTTCATCCCAACTTTCAGCATTATTTAAAGACCTTCGGCTACTACGATATTTTCCTGGTCGATAATCAGGGTAATATTGTCTATAGCGTTTACAAAGAGCTGGATTACGCGACCAACCTGTTAACCGGCCCGTATTCAACCAGTGGCTTGGCTGATGCCTATAAAGCGGTACGCAAAGCGCCTCAGGGTGAGCTGGGCTTTATAGACTTTCGCCCTTACTATCCCTCCTACGACAGTCCGGCTTCATTTATTTCGAGTCCAGTTTATAAAAATGGTCAGCAGATCGGGGCGTTGATATTTCAAATGCCGATCGATCGTATCAGTGAGCTCATTAGTAATAATGGTCAATGGGCAGAGTCAGGGATGGGCACCAGTGGTGAAATATTATTAGTTGGTCCCGATAACCTATTACGCACGCAGCCACGTCTGTTGAGTGACGATAAAGACGCCTACCTCAGTGCACTAGAAAGCCAAGGGCTCAATGCCGATACCATTCACCGTATTGATTATCAAAACTCCGCCGCTGGTAACCAACCCCTCGATAACCCTGCGGTAAAAAGAGCGCTACGGGGAGAGCAAGGGTTTGTCACGCAAACGAGCTATCGTAATACTGAGGTACTGGCTTCTTATTCACCCATTGACGTTTACGGGGTGACATGGGCGGTGATCAGTCAACAAGACACCGATGAAGTCTTTACAGCCATTACCAAATTACGCACAGACATCGGCGTTGTGACCGCGTTTACGGCAGTGCTGCTAGGCAGTCTCGCCGCACTAGCAGCGTATTGGTTGGGTAAAAGCATTGGCGCGCCTATCTTAAAACTCGCCACCAGTATCAAACAGGTGGCAGACAGTAAAGATTTGACGATCACGTTGCACCATACCAGTAAAGATGAGCTCTCGACGTTGGCTGACAGCCTCAACGAAATGTTCCAAAGCTTCCGAGACGTGATTCAAAAAACACACGACGCGTCAAAAACCTTGTTGTCATCAGCCAACGATATCAGTGATGACGTAGTGGCTGTACGTGGGCAAGTGGACGAGCAAGCCAAAAGCTCGAACCAGGTCGCTACCGCTGCCACACAGATGGCCGCCTCCATCAGCGAAGTATCAGAGCATGCGAGCAATGCCTCTGAAGCGTCTGACACGATTACCCAAACCGCCAATGAAGGCAGCCAAAAAGGCGAAGCCTTGGTCAGCCAAATGCAAACACTCAAAGATCATATGGACAAAGCCACCCGCTCGATGGAGAAGCTATCACACGAGAGTGAGTCCATTGGGTCGGTGTTGGATGTAATTCAAGAAATTGCCGAGCAAACCAATTTGTTAGCCCTCAATGCGGCGATTGAGGCGGCCCGTGCTGGTGAGCAAGGACGCGGATTTGCTGTGGTCGCTGACGAAGTGCGTTCTTTGGCGACACGAACCCAATCCTCTACGGAGGAAATTCGTGCCAAGGTCGACGCCTTGCAACAGGAGACGCGCGGTGCCGCCGATGGGATGACCCAAGCCAATGACGCGGTGACCCAAAGCGTTGAGCATTGTCACGAAAACAACGACAAGCTGGGGCAAATCAAAACCATGATTGAGCAAATCAACGAGATGAACATGCAAATTGCCACCGCAGCCAACCAGCAAACGCAGGTGACCGATGAAATCAGCCAAAATGTCAACACGATGGCACAATCGGCCGACCATGTTTCAGAGCGGACGCGCAACACTGAACAAACCGTCAATCACTTACGTGAACATGCCCGTACCCTGGAAGCGCGGATCAGTCACTTTAAAACCGACTAAAACCCAAAGGGGTCGGCCTCAAGGTCGACCCCTTCGTTTTCGCCTTGTCTGACGATTATTCCATCACCGGCTCACGCTCTAGCTCCCGACGCTTCTCTTCACCAAACCCGCGCAAGCCCACAACATGAACGTGCTCGCGATCATTGAAGATTTTACGGACCAGTTTATACGTTGTGCCTTGCTCTGGGCTGATGTTTTCTGGTGCCGCAATCAACAGCTGCATATCTAAACGATGACACAACTCAAACAAGGTCGAGATCGATTTGGCATCCAGACGGGCCGCCTCATCAAGGAAAAGTAAGCGACATGGGATCACATCTTTGCCACGCAGTCGGCGTGACTCCTCTTCCCAGCTTTGGATCACCATCAACAAGATTGCTTGGCCGGTACCAATCGCTTCACCGGTCGACAACGCGCCGGATTCCGCTTTCAGCCAACCATCTGTTCCACGGTTGACTTCAATGCCCAAGTCCAGATAGTTACGGTAGTCCAATAGCTCTTCGCCCAGTGTCTGCGGGGCACGTTGTCCCATTTCAATATGCGGGTTCAAACGTTGGAATAACTTGGCCATCGCTTCTGAAAACGTGAGGTTTGGATTGCCGAATAAATCTTGGTGCTGGTCAGCATGTTCAGCCAAGCCCATCAGCAACTGTGCATGGGTTTCACGGATAGACACATTGAGGCGCACACCTTGCACTTGACCAAAGCCCACGCTCTGTAGCCCTTGGTTGAGCATACGGATCCGGTTTTGCTCGCGCTGAATGGTCTTGCGAATAATGTTGGCTACCGACTCGGAGCTGATCGCCAGACGTTGTTCACGCTGCGTGAGCTCTTCAGTGAGCCTTGCCAGCTCGACTTCCATTTCCTCAATCGCTTCGACCGGATCATCGGTGCGAATAATGTCGTGACGGATACGCTCGCGCAAATGCTGATACACAGCCACATAGAATAAGACTTTACGCTCAGGCCGTCCGACATCCTCCGACGCGCGCAAGGCATCACGCAAGGTTTCATTGTCAGCGACCGCAAGGCGCAATGCCCCCAAGGATTTATCCGACAAAGAGCGGAGCTCGTCAGCTGACATGTATGCCATTTCTCGACGATGCAGTTGTTTTTCCACCCCGTTGTCGCGCGCAATACGCAGGACACTGCACCAACCCGCTTTGGCGTTGACCACAAACTGACGAAGCGCTTGGTACTGCTTGAGCAGTTTACGCAACTCCTTGGTGAGCGACTTGGTTTCCATGTCCAGTGACGTAATGCCACGCGAGAGTTCACTGTGACGCTGCCGGGCCTGATGCATTTGCTCGTACAAGGCATCACGGCGGCTTTGTGCGCGCATTAAGGCGTCTTCATCCGCTTGCACACCTAACTCACCGAGCTCTCGCTTAAACTCGTTCAGCGTCTCTTGCTTAGACTGATGGGCACTTTTGAGTGAGGCAAGCACCTGGTGATATTGACTCGTCTGCGACTGAATTTGCTTGAGCGATTCGCGTTCACGTTGGCGCACCTGCTCGGCATCTTTCAGTTTGGCTTTAAGCTGTTCGTTAAGCTCACTGCTTTGCGTCAGCATATCTGACGCATCTTGATAGGCAAAATGCGGACGACGCTCCGCTAAATCGGCAACAGCAAACACTTGCTGCTTAATCGCCTGCAAGGTGTTATCCGCCTCTTGGTAGGCTTGCTCCAGCTTATCAAATTGCTCAGGGTCACTGTCGAGTGTTGCCAGGCTGGTTTCCAATGCCGCTAAGGTTTCACCATGTTGCTGGATAAAGCCTTGTGCCTCTTTCGCCGTCTCTACGCGCTCGATAGCCGCTTGCAAGCGTGCCTCAAGATTATCCTCTGTGAGCGCCTCAGCACAGTAGCGAAGCTTATCGAGGATTTGTAGCGCTTGCTGACAGCGCGCCACCTCCGCCTCGTGTTGTGCCAACACTTGCTTGGCATCGGTTATCGCCCGCTGAGTCTGTGCGCGTTTTTCGCGGCAAGCGGCGATCGCCTGCTCAGGGTCGGGCTCAAACGCCACCGTGAGATGCTCGGCAATAAATTGGCTAAATGCGTGTGATAGGCGTTGCCACTTTTGTACATCAAAGGACGCTTTGGCGTGCTCTTCAACCAAGGCCTCCCGTTGCTCACGTAGCTGCTCAAGGCGGTGCTCACGGGCAGCGCGACCAAACAGTGGCGTGGCCGGGAAGCGCGAATAACGCATTTGCCGATCGTTTAGATGTACACACACGGCACCCGACAGCTCTTGTGCATCAAACACGCTATCATCAAACGCGTCGGCATCCCCCTCAATGATGTATAAGTCATCAGGGCAAGCGTCCAAATCCGTGAGCTTATCCTTCACGCCTTTGAGATCGGGCACCACGATGGCATGCCGTGCCGGGCCATAGAGTGCGCTGAAGTAAGGGGCGTCATCTAGGGTAATATCATCATAAATTTCAGAGAGTAAGGTGCCACCAAGGGTATCGGCGAGACCTTGCAATTGTGCATCGTCGCTGCCACCAGGCTGCGCCAATTGCTCAATCGCTTGTTCAATGTCTGCTTTTTGTTTGCCCAGCTGATCTTGGTGCTGCGTGCGCGTGCGTACCGCCTCATGCGTCGCATGCATCGCCTCCATGACCGCTTGACTGTCCACCAAGCTTTTTTCAGTTTGGCTTTCCAGTTTGGTCAAGGCGTCATTGGCCGCAAACCAAGTCGGTGCTTTGAGCTCAAGATCTTGGATTTGTGCGTCCACCGCGTCCTGTGTCCGCGCGAGCTCACGCAGTTGCTCGGCTTGGGTGTCTTTTTCCTCTTGCAGCGCCTCACGTCGCGCTTGCTGCAGCGCCACGGCTTGCTCGACCGCTTCACTGTTAGCCAGCGTTTCGCCCGTTAACGTCTGATACTCCGACACTAACTGGCTCGCGTGCTGATACTGCTCAGCCCGTTGGCTCAATTCGCGCTGTTCATACTGGCGCTGCGTCAGGCTATCGGCCAGATAACGACGCTCTCTACCCTGTTCAACCCAACGCTTGGCGGCCTTGCCAGCCTCAGCACGGTGCACGGATGGATCAAGACGGTGCAAAAGACGCAAGCCCTGTTCAAACTGATTGGCCGTGGCCGAAGCAAGATCGCGTTTGTGTTTGAGGGACAAAACCCGATCCGTTTGTTCTGACTCTTGCGCTTTCAACGCGTGTAAGCGTGTCGTGGCCTCGTCTGCACTGAGGGTCTCATCGTCAGTGAGGCGACGGGCCGTCTCCAAGGCATTAAGGGCTTGTTGGTACTGCAGGGAGCGCGTTTGTTGCGTATTGAGCGCTTGTTGGTAGTCGGCAAGCTGAGTCTTCAGACTATCCACTTCCTCTTCACTCTGCGCCGCGCGCAATTCGGCGTCAGCAAGCTGCTCTGTGGCCTCTTCCACCACCATGATTTGCTCTTCGAGTCGCTCCGACAACTCGAGCAAATCTTCCTCATAACGCTCAATTTTTTCTTGTTGACGCATCGCCGATTGCACCAACTGCAGATGATCGGCCGCCGCTTGGTGATCTTGCTCGAGATGATCTTGCCCGGCTTCCAGCTCGGCTAATTCTGCGCGCATGGTTTCCGCATGCTGCTGCTTTTGCTGCAATGTCTGTTGTGCGGCGTTCAGCTCCGCCCGCAACGACAGCGCTTGTTCCAGCTTGCTTCGGCGCTCATTGGCATGACGCATGTAGTCCGAGGCCACATAATGGGTCGCTTCCGTGATCAAATGCTTAAACAAGTCACGATCGCGCTGCGTCAGCTTAATTGCCTCAAGCGTCATACGGTTTTCTTTCAGCGCCACTTCCATATCTTGGAAGGCTTTTTTCACACCACCATTTTGTGGCAACAAATACTCGCGCAACGACTTGGTGATTGCGCTAGAAATGCCGCCGTAGAGTGACGCTTCAATTAATCGATAAAACTTGCCTCTATCTTGCTGGGTGCGCAGCTTTTTCGGTAGCACGCCAAATTCAAACATTTGCGCGTGATAGTCGGTGACCGAGTTAAAGGCTTTAAAGTGCGCGGTTTCATAGGCGCTCGCCGCCTCTTTTACTTCGTTCAGCTGGCGTACACGCGCTTGACCGTTATTTAAGGTCTCGACCAACACATCGGTTGGGGCCACAGAAGAAGGCAAGCCTTGTAAAACGAACGGCTTGATATCCACCTTCTTATCACGCCCTGCCACTTGTTGAAGACGCACACCAAACAGCACCCGCTGTTGGCGTGAATTCACGACATCCAAGGCGGCATAGCAGGCACCTGGCTGCAATTTACCGTGCAACCCCTTATCACGAGAAGCACTTGAGCTGCCTGCCTCTGTGGTGTTACGGAAATGCAACAGGGTTTGGTCAGGGATCAACGAGGTGATAAACGCCGCCATGGTGGTCGACTTACCCGCGCCGTTCCCGCCTGATAAGGTGGTGACGAGGGAATCAATATCAAAGGTTCGTGCAAAAAAGCCGTTCCAGTTCACCATGGTGAGTGAGTGATACTTACCGCGCTGGCTCATACTGTCGGCTCCTCTGTTGTCTCTGTATCGGCATTGTCTGCGTCTTCATCCGAGTGCTCATCGAGCAAGCTTGATTGAATGTGCGCTTGGCTATGCACCACGGCTTCCCCGTCACGAATCAGACGCAATTGGGCTTCTTGTGGATCGTCACCGCTTCGTACATCAGCACCAAAGCGGAACGTTGCTTCACTGACACGGAATTTACTTCCCTCACCGATGGGTAAGATCATCCCGAGACGACGCAAACGTCGCAGCGAGGTTTTCACTTTGTCGAAAAGCTTCTCACGGTCAAGATCTGAGCCTGTTGCGCGATGCGTGACCAACTTCATCAGTTTCTTCTCGTCAGCCAACGCTAATAGCTCATCAAAAAGCTCTTGGGTGGTAAAGATCCCCTCTTGGGCCAAGCGCTCTGGGCTTAAGTACAGAAAACAAAGGACTTTGCCAACCAGCATATCCAGTTCAGATAGCACGCTACGCCTAATTAAACTGGTTGAGCGAGGACGAAGATAGAAAAAGCCCTCTGGCGCGCGGACCAATTCAGCGTTATAACGCTGGTAAAAAATATTCAGCTCTTGCTCAAATTCCATCAGCAAGGCGTGGTTATCCAGATCGTCGCTGGCAATATGGCGGCCAGCACGCAGTGCACTGTCCAACGCCGGGAACAAAGGGTTAGCAATGGCTTTGGCCAGCCCTTCTGGCATTGGCTGTTCAGTATTTATCGATGACATTCGCTTGTACCTTAGCTCCGAAGTCGTTAATCGCCTGCCAATCAGGCTGAATCGCGTTAAGATCAGATTGGGAGTAGCCCATGCGGACCGCTTGGTTAATCACTAAGCGCGCGAGATCAAAATGGCGAGCTTGTGGGTGCTCGGCTAAGTAATCTTTCAGGACACGACCTAAGTCGATCGCTTGTCCGGTTTCTCGATGGCGGTTGAGCATCTGTGACACTTTCTGTGAAAGGCCATCGTCAACCACACTTAATTGTTCGAACGCCACCTCTTCTGGCATCTCTCCGGTGACTTCATCGTCACGTAACACCAAGGCTTCATCTCGCGTATCACGCAGTCGCTCAGCATCGGCATACGTTAAAAACCATGGCGCGTCAAAGTAGTCCGATACCGACTGACGTAAACGCTGGCTGAATGCACGGTTTTTATCCATATCAATCGCGGTGCGAATAAATTTATGCACATGGCGGTCGTAACCTATCCATAGGTCGATCGCTTGCTGTCCCCAGTTCACGATACGATCCAGCTTCATTTGCAAGCTGTATACCATGCGATCGACGAACTCAAGATCATCACGCCCCCGCACCACTTCTTGAATCTCAAGCAGCTGACTCTGAAGCTCATCCCCCGCGGCCTGCAGCGTTTCTTGTAACTCTTGCAAGGTACTCGAGGTTTCGTTGAGCAAGTATTCACAGTTAGCGATTGCGGCTTGCCAGTCCTGGGTGAGGAGCGCAGCAATATCTTCTTTTACCTGTTGTTGCTGCTCATCCATCACGCGCTGATTAAGATCGATGCGGTCAAAAATCTCGGCGACCGAGTACTTCAACACACCATAGACGTTATGACGCCAAAAGGTCGCATCCCCATCTTCTTCCGCCGCACGGCGCGCCTTAGCGATTTCGTCAGCCACCATAGACAGTTGTACCGACAGCTTTAGCGTTGAGTATTCACGATGACGGGCGTAATAGTCCGCAATACCTAGCGCCAATGGCGTGAGGCGGTAAATGCTATCACCATCGGTCATTTCACTGGTAAACCGGCTTAGCAACCGTGCTTGCACCATTTCGTTGATCGCATTGTTGGCGCGAAAAGCAACATTGCCAAGCGTGGCACCTTCACCGCTAACAAACTGCTCACTGACCAGTCGAAAGACATCCACGAGCTCATGCTCGCTCAGTTCGTCCTCCAACCGCTCTTGACTCATCACCGCCATTGCCAGCAAGAATGCCAAGCGCTCTGGCGGCAGGTTTAACCCTAAGTCACTTTGTTTTACCCAACTGACCAACTCAGGTACTGTCTGAGCGTCGTCTGTCCACGACTGGGAAGACTGAGCCTGATCACTCATCCGTTGTCCTTGTTTTTATCTTGATTGCTTGGGGCACTGTGCTGTCCCCATACATGGATATATCGCCCCAGAGACACAAATGGCTCTTGGCGGCAAAGCTGTTGCTCCAACGCCATGACCTGCTCAAAGGTAAAATCACCAATATTGGTATCACGCATGTAATCGTGAAAGGTGCGTACGCCTGTTTTACCTTTGAGGATAATGTCACTGTCTTGCATCCATCGATACACGCTCTCTGGTTGCAAGCCTTTAGGTGGCTGAAGCTTAAACCGCTTACGATGCGGCATACCTTCCTCAACATGCGTGAGGTTACCGCACACGAGGTTCTTAAAGAGCAACCCGGTTTGGTTATAGAACATCACCGATGCGATCCCCCCCGGGCGCAGTTGCTTAAGCAAGTCTTTCAATACCTGCTCCGGCTCCGCGGTCCACTCCAGTACCGCATGAAATAAAATCACATCCGGCGGATCGCTCAAATGGTCGCCAATCGTCTGCACCGACGAATGAACCAGCTGATACTGCGCAAGTAAGCCCTGTTGTTCAATCTCCTGACGGGCTAAGTCGAGCATTTGCGAAGAAAGATCACATAAAGTGACCCTGTGACCGCGCGCCGCCAAGTGCCGAGACATAGGGGCAACCCCACCGCCGGCATCTAAAATATGCAGGGTCTGCTCAGGCGGAAAACAGTGCAGGATCTGCTCGATGTCCTGCCAAACGACCGCTTGGCGGATTTCGCCTTTGCCCGATCCATAAATGTTTTTAACAAATTTGTGGGCAATGTCGTCGAAATTTTTATCCTCAGTCACAATGGCATTCGTTATCATTGAGTGGTAGAAAGGCATATTCTGTCACAAGCCTTACGTTAATAAAGGTTTATGGCATTATTTGTGCCTCGTTTGACTATATTTCGGGCGACATTGCATGTTTGAATTAAAAAAACTTATCTCAACCTTGATAATGCCCTTGCCCGCGCTGTTATTGTTGGGTCTTTTCGGGCTATGCCTGCTTTGGTTCTCTCAGCGTAAAAGGCTGGCATCTTTTGTTATCTTCGTTGCGTTTGCTGGGATTTTTCTCACTTCGTTTCAACCGGTCGCCTCTGGGCTCCTTCGTCCACTTGAGCGTCAATACACCGCGTTTCTCCCCACGGAAAAGCCGGTAGACTTTGTAATGGTACTGGGCAACAGTCATGTCGTAGATGACGCCATACCCCCAACCTCAGAGCTTTCTCGTGCGGCGTTAATGCGCCTCGCAGAAGGCATCCGTATTCACCGAATGTACCCCACCTCCAAGCTAATTTTGTCGGGCTATGACCATGGTTATGAAGTCAGCCATGCGCGTATGTTGGCACGCGTCGCAATGGCGTTGGGTGTCAATAAAAACAGTATCCTGTTGCTTGAAACCGCCAAGGATACGTGGGAGGAAGCCTACCAAGCCGCATCGGTGGTTGGCAGTAGTAACCTAGTGCTCGTGACATCCGCGGCACATATGGATCGTGCCGTGTACGAGTTTCAAAGCGCTGGACTCGATCCCATCCCGGCTCCCACTAACTTCATGGCGCAAAAGCAAATTAAGCAGCCATGGATAAAATACGGTCCACGTGCGCAATACCTCGAGCAGTTCGAACGCTATTGGCACGAGCGATTGGGACAAGCATGGCAACGTCTCCGTGATTTTATCGCTCAGCCGGCCAATTAAGGTCCCCACAGCACATCACCCACCAAAAAAGCCGCGATTGATTCGCGGCTTTGTTATTACCATTCGCAGTAGACGTAAAACCGCGCCTATGCGTTGCTATCTGCGGCTAAATAAGCGCGCACTGCCTCTAAGTCTGCTTGGGTATCGACGCCATGTGGGGGCGTCTGTATGGCAACCGCCACATGGATTTTCTCACCATGCCACAATACGCGCAGCTGCTCTAACGATTCAATCTTCTCCAACGGGCTCGGTGTCCAGTGAATGTAACGGCTAATAAATCCCGCACGATAGCCATAAATACCAATGTGCCGCAACAATGCTTGTGGGATGTCGGGAGAGTCAGCCTCGAAATGGGTGCGATCCCAAGGGATGGTGGCGCGGCTGAAGTACAAGGCAAACCCTTTATGATCCGTCACTACCTTGACCACGTTGGGGTTAAACACTTGCTCTTTGTCATCAATTGCAACTGCCAAGGTAGCCATCGGTGCCTGGTCATTCTGACTGAGGTTCTCCGCCACTTGACCAATCACCGCAGAGGGGATCAACGGCTCATCGCCTTGTACATTAACGATAATGTCATCTTCAGCAAAGCCATAGCGTTCAACCACTTCGGCTAAGCGCTCAGTGCCAGACTCATGGTCGGCACGTGTTAAACACACCTCACCGCCAAACGCCCGTACCGCCGCTTCAATACGTTGATCGTCCGTTGCGACAATCACCTGACTGGCACCGGCCGCTTGGGCGCGCTCATAAACGTGTTGGATCATCGGCTTGCCAGCAATATCAGCCAACGGTTTACCCGGCAAGCGGCTCGAGCCAAACCGCGCCGGGATCACCACATAAAACGGGCTCATCCCTGGACCTCTTCCAATGACATATCGCGAGCTTCTGATTCAAGCAGCACGGGAATACCATCAATGATCGGATAGGCAACACGATCAAACTTACAAACTAACTCATTGTTATCGCGTTGATAATAGAGTTTGCCCTGGCATGATGGGCAGGCCACAATTTCAAGCAGGCGGTGATCCATAGCGTTCCTTTATTTTTTATTCGCGTTTGTTTGCAAACGTTCTATCTTGGTGAATACGGCCTGAGCTACCTCGTCAGGCAGCCGTGCCTCTACCGGTAAATACCACCAGTTATCTTGTGCGATCCCTTGGTATTTTACCGCATCTTTTTCTGTCATCAGCAAATGTTGCCCCTTCTTGCTCAACCTGTCCAGCTCGTCGGCGTTGAGGGTTTGATGATCATTAATTCCTTGGCTGTGAACGGGTGTTACGCCCATTTGCTGCAAGGTATTAAAAAAGCGTGGTGGATGGCCAATCCCGGCGACTGCCACCACTTGCGGTAGCATTGAGGCTTGACAGCGTTGTCCCGTACGTAGGTTAACGGCCAAGCCAGGCACCAGATGCATCCCCCACTCTTGCCCTTGTGGTGTCCCACCGTTAGTGACCAACATATCGACGCTCTCAAGCCTATCGAGTGATTCGCGCAACGGCCCCAAAGGTAGATAATGACCGTTACCAAACCGGCGCTGGCCATCAATGATCACGATCTCTATGTCTCTTTCAAGCTGGTAGTGCTGGAGACCATCATCTGTGATCACGATATCGACACCTTCTTGCAGGATACGTTTAACCGCCTCGCTGCGGTTGGGGTCGACACAGACAGGAACTTGGGTGCGACGTGCTATCAAAACCGGCTCATCCCCCGCCGTGCGCGGTGGCGTGGTTTGGCTGAGTAAGAGTGGATAGTGCTCAGATTTACCGCCATACCCGCGTGACACCACCCCTGGACGGTAACCATTCGCTTTTAGTTGTTCCACCAACCAAATCACAAACGGGGTTTTGCCATTGCCGCCAATCATGATGTTCCCCACCACGATAACCGGCACTGGCGCCGAATAGCGCTGCGTTTTGCCGCGCAGATATTGACGCCGACGATGGCGCGCTATCATGCCAAACAACGCACTAAACGGTCTTAATAATACCGACCATAGCGGGCGTTGATGACCAAACCACAGTTGCTCTAGCATGCTCAGTCACCAAACTGAATACGGTGAAGCTGCGCATAGGCCCCCTCACGTTCAAGAAGCGCTTGATGACTGCCTCGTTCGACAATCTCACCTTCATCCACAACCAAAATTTGATCGGCATCTTCAATGGTCGACAGACGATGGGCGATCACCAACACGGTACGGTTTTTTTGCAATTCATCCAGCGCCGCCTGAATAGCGCGCTCCGACTCTGTATCCAGTGCCGACGTTGCCTCATCCAGGATCAAGACGGGCGCATTACGTAACAAGGCACGTGCGATGGCTAAACGTTGGCGTTGTCCGCCAGACAGGCTGACGCCGTTTTCACCAATCATGGTGTCATAGCCATGATCGAGCCCGCGGATAAAATCATCGGCATAAGCAAGTTTCGCGGCGTGCTCGACTTGCTCACGGCTATATTTGTCTTCTGCGGCATACGCGATATTATTCGCGACCGTGTCATTAAACAGATGAACGTTTTGCGACACCACCGCGACATGCTGACGCAAATTACCTAGGGTATAGTCCTCAATCGGTACGCCATCGAGCGTAATCACACCACTGTCTAGTTCATAAAAACGGGTTAACAGGTTAGCAATGGTGCTTTTTCCTGACCCTGAACGCCCAACCAAGGCTAGCGTCTGCCCTGCTGGCAATTCAAAGCTCACATGGTTGAGGGCCGGCGCATCTCGAGTGGGATAGGTGAAGACCACATCCTCAACCTTAATGTCGCCACTCACTTGCTCCACCGCGTGTGTCCCGGTGTCTTTTTCGGTCTCCAGCTCCATCAGATTAAATAAACTGTGGCAAGCCGCCATCCCGCGTTGGAACTGAGAGGTCACGTTGGTCAAGGATTTAAGTGGGCGCATCAGACCAAACATGGCACCAAACACCACCGCAAAGGTACCTGCAGTTAGCTCAGAGCGAATCGCCTCTGTGTTGGCCAAAATCAACACCACCACCAATGCCATTGACGCAATCAACTGGATCACTGGGTTGGCAATCGCTTGTGCGGACACCAGCTTCATGGTCTGCTGACGCATACGGTTACTGACTTTCTCAAAACGTGTCTTTTCAACGTCTTGTCCACCGTAACTAAGCACCACTTTGTGCCCTTTGAGCATTTGCTCGGCGGAGCTAGTCACCGACCCCATTGCATCTTGCATATTGGAAGAAATGCGACGGAAGCGCTTAGAGACGATGCGGATAGAAATCGCGACCACCGGCGCAATCACCAGAAGAATGGCGGAGAGCTGCCAGCTTGACCAAAACATCAACGCCATCAAACCGATGATGGATGCCCCTTCGCGCACCAAACTGACCAACGCGCTACTGGTCGCTGACGCCACTTGTTCTGAGTCATACGTAATCCGAGAAAGCAGTGCCCCGGACGACTCTTGGTCAAAAAAGCTGACGGGCATTTTCATAAAGTGATTGAACATCCGGCGGCGCATGGTCATCACCACATGACCCGACACCCAAGATAAGCAATAAGCGGACACAAAGCTCGACAAGCCACGTATCACCATGAGTGCGACCAAATAGACAGGCATCCATTTGAGGAAATCGCCTTTGACATCATCATAGGTAAAGCCTTGATCAAGCAACGGCTTCAGCATTGAGAGCATCAGGGTGTCACTGGCGGCATTAATCACCAAGGCGATAATGGCAACAATGAGCCCTACTTTATAGTTGGCAATGTAGGGCCACAGCTGCTTAAACGTCTGCCAGGTCGTTTTATCTTGATATTCGCTCATTAAAATCGTTTAGATGTGTTAAACAGACGGGCATTCTACTCTTTTACAAGTCCGCGTCCAAATATACTGGCCGACGTTTAAACATCTGACGATACCAATAATCGCTGCGATCCTGCCGCCAACGTGTTAACTGCCAACCAGAGCCGACACTCTGCCAACGCACTTGGCCATTCGCCGCCGTATCAAGCCAGGTGATACCGGCGTTTTGATAGGCCAATTTCACCTCTGGTGACGGAAGCTGCCATGGGTTGAGAAGCCCAGTTGACGCCACGCCCCAAACCGGATCAACGGCGCGAATAAACGCGGAGGAAGATGAAGACGCACTACCATGGTGGGGCACCAAAATGATGTCACTATCAAGTGCCTTTTTGTCGGTCAGAGACGCCAACAAATCAGCCTCCCCACTGGCTTCTATATCGCCAGTGAGCAACACGCTACGCCCATCGCCAGACACTCGGATCACACAGGAATCATCATTATCAGCACGCGGCTTTTGTGCCGGAGGCCAGAGTACCGAAAAGGTGAGTCCTTGCCAGCGCCAACGCTCGCCGGCCACACAGGCTTGATACCCAACGCGCCGCTCACTGGCGCGGCGCCACTGTGGTGAATAGGTATCAGACATAAACGTCGCGCCACCATCATGATCACTGTCGCCATGACTGAGAATGAGGCCATCTAACTGTCTAATTTGCCGATGTGTCAGAATCGGCGCGATAACCGCCTGAGCAATGCCACCCACCTGCCAGCGGTTGCCAGTGTCATAGAGCACCGCGCGGTTATTCTTACTGATCAATACCGCCAACCCATGCCCGACGTCCAACACATCAATTTGCCAGTTGACTGGTTTAGGGTCTCGCCAAGCTACCACGGCTGCGACAAGGACCAGCATCACCGCCTTTAAACGATGCCAATGCCACCCGTAGAGTCCCCAAGCGAGCACCATCGCCGATATTGCCCAGCCTGCCGAAGCGACTGGGGCGGGTAACCAGGTGTCCGCCGCCTGATCGGCCAGTGCCATCACCGGTTGAAGGCTGGCATTTGCCCCGTCCCACACCCAATCTGCGACACGGGAAAGCGATAAACTCTCACTCAGCAGGCCGACAAAGACCAGCGGTACGGTCACCATACCCACCCAAGGCACCGCCACGAGGTTAATGGGCGTGGCAGCGGCGCTGATCCCTGCAAATAACCCTAGCTGCAAAGGAAGCATTCCTACCAATAGAATCAACTGTATACCGATAAGCTGCTTGATAGGGCGAAGCCAAGACCGTGTTTGTTTTCGACCCTCGGTGGTGTGAGCAAGTGTGTAATGCGCCATGCATAAGGCCCCCACGGCGGCAAATGAGAGCCAAAAACTCATTGAGAAACCGGCGAAAGGGTCGCGGAGCAATACCAATAATAAGGTTAACTGCAACAGATTCAGCGGCGAAATCCGCGCTCCCAAGCGTTTACTGATCGAGACCAGCATCAAGGCAATGAGCGCGCGTTGAGTGGGCAGTGCAAACCCGGCTAATGCCGCATAGAGCGACGCCACCCCAACTGCAACGTACAAAGGCAACCATAAAAACAGGCGTCGTTCCGGGAGAAAGACGCGCGCCCAACGGCCGATTTGCCACCCTATTCCGTAGGCCAAACCAATATGCAACCCTGAAATAGCCATCAAATGCGCCAAACCACTGTGCGTCAGCGTGTCCCAGTGCGCTGGGGTTAACCACCCTCGCTCGCCAAGGCTCAATGCCAATAAATGCGGCCCATAGGACAGTGTTGATAAAGCGGGACTAAGCGTATCGAGTAGTTGTTGACGCCAAGTCACTTGCTCAGTCAATTGCGTTGCTTCTTTTAGCCGAGCTTTGGCATGTACTCGCCGTGCAACATAATATTTTTCAGCATCAAAACCTGCCTCGTTTAATCGCCCATAAGGCGGCTTAAACGTTACCACCAATTGCCAGCGCTCGCCTTGCTTAGGATACGGGGGAGATTGCCAATAAACACGCACTCGGGCTGAGCGAAAAGGCGGCAATCTTGTGTGATTAATTTTATCGGCGTCAAAAATAATCGCTTGCGCCCCCTTTTTTGCGCTGAAAAGGGTGCCCACTGTCCCACTGATTGTAGTATCCTCTTGGTGTGAAATGACGTGGATCACGTCGGCTTGATACAAGTTTGCGGACAATACAGTCCAAGTGAGTCCTAACGCGCTTCCAGCAAGCCACCACCAACGTCTTTTCCACCCAACAAAGAAGACGATCACTGTCATGATGCAGACCCAAATTGGCGGTAATATTGGCCACCAAGGTAGCGACAGCACGGCCAGTGCGGCAGTCAATGTAAAGGTCAGCGTCATTGCGTAATTTCCAGGTAATGTAAACAGGTATGCCTAAGAAGTTTTTCCAACGCTATATGCCCAAGCGTGAAACATTGCGCGACAATAAGGCACTCAGGGTGTTTGGTAGCCTGTTGCATGATCCCAACTTATGGTGCCTTAACCGCCGGTCGGCTTCCGGTGCCTTTGCCGTCGGCCTGTTTATGGCATTTGTCCCCCTACCAAGCCAAATGATCATGGCTGCCGGCCTAGCGATTCTGTTTGGGGTCAACCTGCCGCTTGCCGTCGCGTTAGTATGGGTAAGCAACCCCATCACCATGCCGGTGCTTTTTTATCTTGCTTATAAGCTCGGCACCTGGATGATGAACAGTCCCCCATACCCGTTCCACTTTGAACTATCGTGGCATTACTTGGCGGAGCAAATGAGCCACATCGGCCCACCGTTTTTATTAGGCTGCGCCACCAGCGGACTGGTGATGGCTGTCATCGGCTATTTCACCGTACGCGGTATCTGGCGCTATTCTG
The DNA here is from genome assembly GCF_001995655.1 of Salinivibrio sp. IB868. NCBI lineage: Bacteria > Pseudomonadati > Pseudomonadota > Gammaproteobacteria > Vibrionales > Vibrionaceae > Salinivibrio > Salinivibrio sp. IB868. Next base: position 41,214 of record NZ_MUEW01000001.1, on the reverse strand, counting down.
TGGTCAGAAGCTGGGAAAAACGTAAGTTACGCTTGCCTAAGAAAATTAAAGAAGTGTTGCCTAACCCAAACAAGCCCTCTTAAATCGTCCTGATTTAATCTACGCGAGGCACCAAACGCGTCCAAACGCCGTCAGGCAGAAGTGCGATGCAGGCGTCAGCGCCGCGTATACACATGATATTCCCTGCAGGGTTCAACGAGGCAGATCAAAAAGAGCCCATTGTCGGGCTCTTGGTTTTTATAAAATAAAGCGTATCAGTGACCAAAGCATACCAAGCGATATGGCCACTATTTGGCACTCAACACCGCGGCTGGCTCGAGCTGACAGGCTCTTCGGGCTGGATACCATGCGGCAAGCAAACTAAGCAGTATGGCCGTGGTACTCACCAGTATGACATCGGCGGCATGCAGCTCACTGGGTAAGAAATTAATAAAGTACACATCCCCTGATAAAAAGCGATGCCCGAGCCACTGTTCGACCTGAGACAATATCGCCGTGAGGTGAGTGGCGAGGGTGACCCCCAATAGACTGCCCAACACACTGCCTAAGGCACCAGAAAAGAGCCCATACCAAATAAAGATGCGGCGGATCAGTCGATCGTCCGCCCCCATGGTGCGCAAAATAGCAATGTCAGCAGCTCGGTCTTTTACCGACATCATCAAGGTTGAAACCACATTAAAACAGGCCACGCCGATCACTAACACCATCACCAAATACATGATGGTTCGCACCAACTGAATATCCCGATATAGATAACCGAACTCACTCGTCCAGTCTTTCAGATACACATAGGTGGTTAGCGTTTGGCCGACTTCATGCACAATCTGACGGGCCTGCAACACTGGAGACACCTTTAGAGACACACCGGTCACTGACTGTCCTATTTGCATAATAGTTTGCGCGTCCTGAAGTCGCATCAGGGCCAATGAATGGTCGATTTGTCCACCGAGACGCAACAGTCCAGCCACTTGCATTCTCACTCGCTTCGGGGCGCGCAATGCAAGCTGGCTATCCGCCGCGGGAACCATGACCGTTAACCAATCTCCTTGACTGACGCCCAACTTCGCCGCCACGCCTTGTCCCAACACAATCTGCGACTGCCCAGCTGGCAAGCTCTCCCAGCCACCTTCAATATAATCACCAATACGACTCACGGTTTGCTCATCATCCGGATCGACAGCGCGAATTTGCGCAGGTTGCAGCGCAGAGCCATGCTCCATCAACACCGTCATCTCAACATAGGGAGCCGCAGCCTCGACATCGGGATGCTGCTCAGTCTGACGTTTGACCTGTTGCCAGTTATCGATAGGGCCATTGACACCAAACACTTGTGCATGCGGCACCACAGACAGCACACGTTGATTCAGTTCGCGCTCAAAGCCGTTCATCGCAGACAGACCCACAATGATCACCATCACCCCCACCGCAATCCCGATCACTGACGATAAGGAAATAAAAGAGACCAAGCGATTGCGTTGTCTGGCGCGACTAAAACGACGACCGATGGCCAACGATAAAGGCTTCATGCTCCCTCCTGCCCCAGCAACTGACCGTCTTGCATGGTCAGTTGACGATCCAATTTTGCTGCCAGCTCACCGTCATGGGTTACCACTAAAAAGGCCGTGCCATGTTGGGCATTTAACTGGCGCATCAAATCGTAGATTTCGAGCGCAGTGGTATGATCCAAGTTGCCGGTCGGCTCATCGGCCAGTACCAACTTGGGTTCATTGACTAATGCACGTGCAATGGCCACACGCTGCCGTTCGCCACCTGATAGCTCTGCCGGGCGATGGCTGAGCCGGTGTCCGACCCCTACCGCGTTGAGCATGGCCGTCGCACGTTCAGACGCGGCGCTGTGGCTCATTTTGTTGATCAAAAGCGGCATCATCACATTTTCCAGCGCGGTGAAATCGGCGAGCAAATGGTGGAATTGATACACAAACCCAAGCGTTTGATTGCGCAGCTTTGCTTGCTGCTTGGCCGTCATCGCATTGACCGCCTCACCCTCAATCCACACGTCACCTTCCGAGGGCAAATCAAGCGTCCCTAAGGTGTGTAATAATGTACTTTTCCCCGAGCCAGAGGAGCCCACTATCGCCACCAGCTCTCCCGGGGCAATGGTCAAGGAAACATCGTTTAACACGCAGGTCGGCTGTCCGCCCTCTTGATACGTTTTACTGACGCGGTGACAGGACAACAAAGATTTACTCATAACGCAGTGCCTCAGCAGGGTGAACAGATGCCGCTTTAAACGCAGGAAATAGCGTGGCTAGCACACTTAGCACGACCGCTAAGCCTAATACCATCGCCACATGAAAAGGATTAATAACCACAGGTAACGCTAGGCCGTTACCCAGCAGACTCACACCAAAAATAGACATGATTTCATTGATGTATGCCGATAGGATCACACCGAGCACGCCACCTACCGCGGCGCCCAGCACACCACTCAAACTGCCTTGGGCAATAAAGACAGCAACAATGTCTTTATCTTGCATCCCAAGAGTTTTTAAAATCGCGACCTCAGATTGTTTCTCCATGACCACCATGATCAGCGCGGAAATAATGTTAAACGCGGCGACAATCACAATCAGGCTCAGCATCAAGCTCATCATGTTCTTTTCCATTTTTACCGCTTGAAACAGCTCGCCGCGCCAAACACGCCAATCCGTCCATGTATCGGGATCAGCGTTTGCCTTTAATTGGGTAATGGCAAATGGATCATCTAAAAACAGGCGTAAATCGTTGGCTTGAGACGGTGACACCCCACTGAGTCTCGCCACATCGTCGATGTTAGCCAGCATTAATTGCCCGTCGACATCCGTCCCTGTGTGAAAGATACCCGCCACCGTAAATAAGCGCTGTGCGGGGATCCGACCTATCGGTGTAAAACGACTGGCACTGGTTACCATCACGCGGACAGCATCCCCGACGCGCAGTTGTAACTCAGCGGCCATGCTACGCCCAATGATCACTTGATAGCGCCCGGCTGCCAGTGCCGACAGTTCACCTTGCAATAGGTGGGAAGCCAAGGGCTCATGCGCACTGGGGTCGATGCCCTCTAACAAGCCGGCGCTTAAGCCTTTGCGGCTTTGAATCACGGCATCCGTGGTTTGTATCGGTGCCGTATCAATCACGTGAGGCCAACGCTCAATCGCGGTTTGATCTGGGTTTGCTTGCCCGTTGGCAATAATCGCGTGAGGCAACACGCCGAGAATTCGGCCTTTCAGCTGAGCTTCAAAGCCATTCATCACCGACGAGACGGTGATCAACGCCATCACGCCAATGGCAATGCCTGCCGTCGACATCGAGGAGACGAAGCGTCCAAAACGGTCGGCTGAGCGGCCGCGTAAGTATCGCAAGCCAATAAACACCGACAAGGGTTGAAACATAGCGCACCTAGCTTATTGTTTTGATTCGCTGCAAGCATACCTGTCCAATGGGGGGACGCCAAGCCGACCTTGTACGAAAGGCACCATTGTCACCCCAATTAACACCTCACCGCCCCCAGAAACTGCGACTGATCTTTACCTCTTGCCAAGGGTGCGTGATAATCATTAATACAACTGCAATCTAAGGCACAGTGATGAGCCAAGACGAATATTTTTCTGTGCGAGCGGCGATTCGCATTAATGTTGAGCCTCTTGCTGACAATCAAGCCCAGCCAGATGCGCAGGCTTTTGCCGCCGAAATCCCGGCACCTTTTCGCCTGGCGAGTCAATGCGGCCAGCTCGATAGCGACGTAGAAAAAGATCTTAAAGCGATCGATCCGGAGGATGCCTCTGCGTTATTCCGGGTGCTGCAGGCGCAAAACGAAAAAATGACACTGATGATGGGCTATATGCTCAGCCACGAAGATCAGCCCGACCATCGCTTTGTGACACACGCCTTTGGGGCGAGCAGTTTTTCTTATCATAGTCATTCGCCGCTAAAAAAAGGCGTGCACGCGCGCGTGAAGTTGTTTCTCGATTATCCGCCAACGGCCATCTATTGCTACGGCGTCGTGACGAGATGCGAGCCTCACACCGACAGCGATCAAGAAAACCCTGACTATGTGATCCAAATTCAGTACACGCGTTTATTGGAAGAAGACCGCGACACGCTCATTCGTGCGGCGCTGCATCATCAGCAAAAACTACTAAAAAAGCGTGCACGAAACCGAAAACAATCAAGCAGTTAAACTCATGACCCAACAACCGCTCTATGCTTTTACCCTGCCCTCAGGGCCAGGCGACGTCAAACATCTTGGCAATTTATCAGGGGCTGCGTTACCGCTAGCCATTGCGACGCTCACCCAGCAACACGCCGGTCCGGTGTTCCTTTTGGTGCCCGACAACCAGACTGCGGTGCGTTTGCAGCCCGCCATTCGTCAATTTACCCAGGGTAACTGCGACCTCCTGCCTGATTGGGAAACCCTGCCTTACGACAGTTTTTCTCCCCATCAGGATATTATTTCCGCGCGTTTGTCTTGCCTGTATCAGCTTCCTCATCAACAAGACGGGGTACTCATTGCGCCCGCGAGCACCGCATTACAGCGCGTGACGCCACGACATTTTCTCCATCAACATGCCTTAATGGTGAAAAAAGGCGATATCTTATCGCTTGAGAAGTTGCGTGATCAGCTGACAGACGCCGGCTACCGCCACGTTGACCAAGTGATGGAGCATGGCGAGTTTGCGAGCAGAGGCTCGATTCTCGACTTGTTCCCAATGGGCAGTGACGAACCTTACCGGATCGATTTTTTCGATGATGAAGTCGATACCATTCGCCAATTTGATCCAGAAAACCAACGCTCCACGGGTGAGCTAGAACAGATCCAGCTATTACCCGCGCATGAGTTCCCCACCGATGACGCAGCGGTGGAATATTTCCGAGGCCGTTTTCGCGAGCATTTTGAGGCGCGCCGAGAGCCAGAATCTATTTACCAACAAGTGAGTAAGAAAACCTGGCCGGCTGGGATTGAATACTGGCTGCCACTGTTTTTTGAACACACCGAAACCTTGTTCGATTACTTACCGAACAACACCTTGGTTTTATCGGTCGGGGATATTGACAGTGCGATTGACCATTTCCAAGCCGACGTGGCAACCCGCTATGATCAACGACGTGTCGACCCGCTTCGCCCACTGTTACCCCCCGAGGCGTTGTGGCTCAGTAAAGAGCGCTTACACACCACCTTAAAGCAGTACCCTCGCTTAAAGCTAGAAAGTGACAGCGTCACAGAAAAAGTGGGGCGAGAAAACCTCGACATTGCGCCGCTGCCAACGTTGACGGTCAATCACCAAGCCAAGGAGCCCCTCGCGGCGCTACGCCAATTTAGTGAGCAATTTAGCGGCACCTTGGTTTTCTCGGTCGAATCGGAAGGACGACGCGAGGCTCTGCTGGATCTTCTCGCCCAAGCCAAAATTCGTCCCATGGTGGCCGACGGCTTGCAAGAAGCTTTGTCGCAACCCGGTCGATTTGGCTTAATCATCGGCCCGGTAGACCAAGGCTTTATTGATAACACCCGACAATTTGCCCTGATTTGTGAAAGCGACATGTTTGGTGAGCGCGCGGTGCAGCAGCGCCGGCGCGATAAACGCAAGCAAAGTGTCAGCAGCGATGCGGTGATCAGAAGCTTGGCGGAGCTAAAACCCGGCCAGCCTGTTGTCCATCTCGAGCATGGTATTGGTCGCTACCAAGGCTTACAAACTCTGGAAGCGGGCGGGCTCAAAACAGAGTACATGACGCTCGAATACCAGCAAGGCGCCAAGTTATATGTTCCGGTTGGCGCCTTACACCTGATTAGTCGCTATTCTGGCGGCGCAGAAGATGCCGCTCCCATACATAAGCTTGGCGGAGAAGCCTGGGAGAAAGCACGCCGCCGCGCCGCAGAGAAAGTGCGTGATGTCGCCGCTGAACTACTCGATGTGTATGCCAAACGAGAGACCAAGCCTGGCTTTGCGTTTAGCCATGACAAAGACGCCTATCGCGCCTTCCGGGCGACTTTCCCGTTTGAAGAAACCAGTGATCAATCACAAGCGATCAACGCGGTGCTTTCCGATATGTGTCGTCCCATTGCCATGGATCGCTTGGTATGTGGCGATGTCGGCTTTGGTAAAACCGAAGTGGCTATGCGTGCCGCCTTCTTAGCGGTCAATAACAGCAAGCAAGTTGCCGTGTTAGTCCCCACCACCTTGCTGGCGCAACAGCATTTCGAGAATTTCCGCGACCGCTTTGCTAACCTTCCCGTCCGGGTGGAGGTGTTGTCACGCTTTAAGTCTGCAAAAGAGCAAAAAGCAATTTTGGCCGATTGTGAAGCGGGTAAGGTCGATATTCTGATTGGCACCCATAAGTTACTGCAATCGGATGTGAAGCTACGCGACCTCGGTTTATTGATTGTTGATGAGGAGCACCGGTTTGGGGTTCGCCAGAAAGAGAAAATTAAGGCGATGCGAGCCAACGTAGATATTCTCACATTAACCGCCACGCCGATCCCCAGAACACTGAATATGGCGATGAGTGGCATGCGCGATCTCTCGATTATCGCCACCCCACCGTCACGCCGCCTCGCGGTGAAAACCTTTGTCCGTGAACGCGAAGATACCCTAATTAAAGAGTCATTGCTGCGTGAGATTATGCGCGGTGGCCAGGTATACTTTTTACACAATGATATCGAGACCATAGAAAAAACGGCGAATGAAATCAGTGAAATGATCCCAGAAGCGCGCGTGACTGTGGCCCATGGCCAAATGCGCGAACGTGAGCTAGAAAAGATCATGAGCGATTTCTACCATCAACGATACAACGTGCTGGTATGTACCACCATTATCGAAACCGGTATCGATATTCCCTCAGCCAACACCATTATTATTGATCGCGCCGATCACTTTGGCCTCGCACAACTCCACCAACTGCGTGGCCGTGTCGGTCGCTCGCACCACCAAGCCTATGCGTATCTGCTGACCCCCCATCCAAAACGGATGACCAAAGATGCGGTGAAACGACTGGACGCCATTGCCTCGCTCGAAGACCTTGGCGCTGGCTTTACCCTCGCGACCCAAGATCTAGAAATACGCGGCGCCGGTGAGCTACTCGGTGACGAGCAAAGTGGTCAAATCCAATCGGTCGGTTTCACCCTGTACATGGATATGCTTGAGCAGGCCGTCGAGGCACTAAAAGAAGGCAAAGAGCCGAGCTTAGATGTATTGCTGAATGAACAAACAGACATTGAGCTGCGTTTGCCTGCGCTGTTACCGGATGATTATATTCCCGATATCAATATGCGTTTATCGATGTATAAACGCATTGCCAGCGCTAAGTCCAACGATGATATTAATGAGCTGCAAGTTGAGCTGATAGACCGTTTTGGCCTACTGCCTGACGCCACCAAAAACCTCCTTCATATCCAGCAGCTCAAGATACGCGCCGCGGCATTAGGAGTGAAAAAGATCGAAGCCAGTGATCGTGGCGGCATGGTCGAGTTTCATGAGGACGCGCAAATTGATCCCGGATTCTTGGTCGGGCTGTTACAATCGCGGCCAGACAAGTATAAATTTGACGGGCCAACCAAAATTAAGTTTATCGAAAGTCTCACCGATCGACGGGAGCGGATGAACTTTATTGATGAGCTGTTGACTCAATTTGCAAGTCACCAACTGGTCGCATAATGGCTTGCCAAAGAAAACGGAGTAACCTGTGAAAAATCATTCATGTCACCCACCAGGCTGGCTAGCACGCTATACCAAGCAGAGCCTTTGGGCGTTGCTACTGATCTCACTTAGCCAACCGGTTTTAGCTAAGCGACTTTATGATGTCGAATTGATTGTGTTTAAGCGCAACCAAGACCCTGCTAGCGTGGAGGAAAGCTGGCCAGCACAAACCGATATGGGATCGGTACGTCGTGCAACGCCAGTGACGAACAACAGCGCACTACAAAATGCAGGACTGACCCCACTACCTCGTAGCCAATGGCAGCTGACAAATGCCTACAACAAACTGTCTAACCATGCGGGCTTTACGCCCATGGTGCATGTTGCATGGCGTCAAGATGACAGTGGCCGCGCTGCCCTGCCTTTGCTGCGTGTCAGTGCCGGAAAAGACTATCGCGACCGTTTTAATCCAGACGGTACGCCGGTGACAGCGCAAGCCACCCCGTCAAGCAATACAGCGTCAGATAGCGAACAAGCGTGGGATGAGCAGGCGCTTGAAACCGCGCCCCCTCGCCAGCCCCTCTATGAGCTAGATGGCACACTGCGCGTCTACGTCCAGCATTACTTGTTCGTCGAGGCCGACATGGTGCTACGAGAGCCAAGCGAGCGGCGCGCACTGGTGGAAGACGTGGTCAATATGCCACTGCAAACCACAGATGCGCAGCAAGGGGCCTCATCAAACACGAATAACGTGCAAGTCGCGGGCCTAGAAAAGGTGAAGAAGCAGTACCACATCGAGCGCTTTTTGCAGCCTTACGCGTTCACGCACAAACGACGGATGCGCAGTGGCGAAATTCACTATTTGGATAACCCCATGATGGGAATGATTATTCAAGTACGCAAAGCGAACTAGCCTGCTCACCAGATATCCGCTCACGCCTTGTCATCACTCACGATGACAAGGCGCTTTTCTATCCGTCACTTTCATGTAAAAGATAAAGATATCAATTTCATCAATTGTGGCTATTGATGCCACATTCAATTAAAAGCCTTTATTGCTATTTATAATCGCCGCCCGGCAGCCACACTCATTGATTAAGTCTCATTTATCGGTGAATTGGCCTATGAATATGTGTTTCCCGCCTGCTCTCGTTCAATACCGCAATACAGTCACTTTGGTTGCGCTTCTTATCTTAGCTGGCTGCACGTCCCAACCCTCTCAGCAACTGGTCAAAGACTATGCGCAACAGTCCATCAAGGTGCATCACACCGTTGAATCTGCCTACGTTAGCGCGAAACAGGCGCGTGTTGACGCGATTCTATCGCGTGCAGTGCGCGATGGGCTTCCGGCTTCCAAACTCAAGATCACACCAATTGCCGATACCGGACAACAACAAGCCCTCGCCGATCTCGTCCGCTACAGCCAGCTTCTCTCCGCACTCGCCACCGAGGATCACAATGCGCGAATCGACCAGGCATCTGAGCAACTACATGACACCCTGAGCTCTCTTCGCGACAACCCTTTTGTTCACGACATTAAGTCGGTGGAAGACGATGATATCGCGATTGTCTCGACCGGTATCAATGCACTCGGCCGCGCAATGAGCGATACAACGCGTCATCGACAATTGCTGGCCGTAATGGACGCAGGACAACCCGTGATACAGCAAACTATCGCGCGTCTTCGTCAAGACCTCCCCCATTGGCAAATGGCAACCCGGGTCGCTTTAAATCAAGCCCTATCGATTCGTATGCAACTGCTAAACAACCCGAATCGCTGCCAGCAACGTCGCGAGACGCGCTGCATCACCTTCCATACGTCTTATGATCAGCGGCTTAAAGCCTACCGCCATGCTTATCACACCAAACAAAAGCTACTGGGACTGAATGCCTACTTTGCACGCTTAGATCGTACCTTATCGGACTATGTGGCCATGCATAACGCAATCATTGATTCACTCCGTCTAGATAATACCGCCTCTGTGCAAGGCGCCCGCCGTGCGATTGAGACCACCAAGCACCACCTTGATGCGCTTAACGACTTTCAACAGCAGCTAGAGGAGTGACCATGAGCCCCAACGAAACAAGCTATCACCTACTGAAATCGAATTACGACAGCCTCGACCGTTTTTTGAGTCAAACATTGATTGGGCCACAACTGGAACCATTGCAACGAAAAAGAGAACAGCTAGGCGAGCAACTTTATCACTATCATACCAGCATGATTGCCTTGCATAGCGACCAGTTTGAGCAGGATGCGCACGAGTTGGATCGCCTTATCACCCATGCACGCCAAGCACAAAAGGTGATTGATGAGGCAGAAGAGACCATAGAGCACGTGGCAAAAATCGGTAACGCCATTGATAAGGTATTGGCGCAGTTGGCTAAGGTAATCTAAAACAAAAAACCGGCCAACAGCCGGTTTTCTCATTAATCTTCCGCAAACAGGTACCGCATTATGCGCTGTTTTTCGTCCCCGTTGGTCGCGCACGACGGGGTTTGTTAGCCGAATTGGCCTCACCGCGCGCTCGCGACGTATTACCCGCCCCTGGCTTACCGCCGCTTGGTTTGTCGGTATGGCGACGATTTTTCCCTACCGGCTTGTGGCCACGTGCATTGTCACCAGAGCGTTGACCATCCTGACGCGGTTTATTCTTTTTCGGCTTCTTGGGCTTGATCGGACGCGTGTCGAGTTTAGACTCTGGCACTGGATTCGCCACCGGAAAGTCCGCCAAGCTATGGCGCGGGAGAACCTGTTTAATCAAGCGTTCAATGGCAAACAAATCTTTGGCTTCATCAGCGCACACCAGAGACACGGCATTGCCTACCGCCCCCGCGCGACCGGTGCGACCAATACGGTGAACATAATCTTCCGCCACATGAGGTAAATCGAAGTTCACCACTTGTGGCAATTGGGCAATATCAATACCACGCGCTGCGATATCCGTTGCCACCAACACTCGCACGTCACCGGTTTTGAATTGTTCAAGGGCTTTGGTGCGCGCGCCTTGGCTCTTGTTACCATGAATGGCGGCGGCACTTACGCCGTACTCATCCAGATAACGCGACAAGCGGTTGGCGCCGTGTTTGGTTTTGCTAAACACCAGCACCTGTTGCCAGTTATTGTCAGCAATCAAAGAAAGCAGCATCGCGGGCTTTTTCTTTTTATCAACCGGATAAATGCACTGCTCCACCCCTGTCGCGGTTTGGTTCGCAGGGCTCACCGAGATCTCAACCGGATTATTCACCAGCTCTTTCGCTAGCTGGCGGATGTCAGCCGAGAAAGTGGCAGAGAACAGCAAGTTTTGACGCTTGGCTGGCAACAGTCCCAAGATCTTACGAATATCACGAATAAACCCCATGTCTAGCATGCGATCAGCTTCATCCAGCACCAGCACTTCCAGCTGAGAAAAACGCACCGCATTTTGCTGATACAGATCCAATAAACGCCCTGGCGTCGCCACCAGCACATCAGCGCCTTTGCGAAGCTTCATCATCTGCGGGTTTATCTTCACCCCGCCAAATACCACCATAGAGCTCAGCGATGTATGCTGGCTGTACTGCTCAACATTTTTATGCACTTGGGCGGCAAGCTCACGGGTTGGGGTCAGAATCAGGGTGCGAACGTGGTTAGGGCGCGCGCGTTTACCTGCTTGTAAACGCTCTAAAATAGGCAAAGTAAAGCCTGCGGTTTTGCCCGTCCCGGTTTGCGCGGCCGCCATCACGTCTTGCCCTTCAATCACCGCTGGAATCGCTTTTTCCTGAATCGGTGAGGGTGTGGTATAGCCTTGCTCTTCTACGGCTTTTAATAGTGGTGCAGATAGTCCTAAAGAGGAGAAACTCATCAATTGATCTCAATAAATTAAAAATGTCGTCACAGGCCGCATGGCCCATCACTTAGGGTCATGAATATCAATATCGTGGTATGAGAAAAACTCGGCGTCAGGAGGGTTGCTCTAGAAGTGATATCAATAATCTTGATTGCGGGGCTATTGTGACGCCTTTCATGTCAGGCGGCAACCACTATCATGCAAAATGCCAGCTCATTCCAGTGCTAACCGGCACGAGCTGGCAACATCACTTAATCGTCAAACGGCTGAGGCACTGGGGTATCAGCGTTGGAAGGTGGAAGTGTCGGCAAGTCAAAGCTCGGCTGATCGCCAGTCAATGTGAGTAAGAACGCCACAATCTTCGCATTTTCATCATCGGTAAACTTACGACCTAATTGCAGACGTCCCATAATGTCGACCGCCTCTGTTAACGTTTGCGCTTCACCGTCATGGAAATACGGATAGGTTAATTCCACATTACGTAGCGTCGGCACCTTGAACATAAAGCGATCCGCGTCTTTACCCGTCACCGCAATACGCCCTTCGACGGGATTCTCAGTTTGATAAGGTTCAAGCAAGCCCATTTTCTGGAACGAGGTACCACCTAACGCACTGCCGTTATGGCATGCCACGCACCCTGACTCGACAAACAGACGATAACCCGCCAACTCATAATCACTAATCGCAGAATCATCCCCCATTAACCACTGATCGAAAGGAGAGTTGGGCGTGACCAAGGTACGCTCAAACTCGGCAATAGCATCCGTCACGTGCTCAATCGTGATCTCCGTGACACCAAACACTTGATTGAATTCACGCACATATTGCGGAATGGACTGCAGAACATCGATGGCGAGCACATGGTTCGACGCCATCTCTCCTGGATTCGCGATCGGCCCGCCGGCCTGCTCTTGCAAATCAGACGCGCGACCGTCCCAAAATTGAGCAATAGACAAGCTAGAGTTCAAAACGGTAGGCGAATTAATCGGGCCTTGTTGCCAATTATGACCAATCGACGTTTTTAGGTTATCACTGCCACCCATGCTGAGGTTATGGCAGGAATTACACGAAATGAAGCCAGACTTAGATAGCCGTGGATCAAAAAACAGTTTCTTACCAAGCTCGGCTTTTCCGATATGGATCTCTTCTGGCGGGGTAATCGGCGAGACGGGTTCGTTGCGGGGTAATGCTGATGCAACCTGACTCGCTATAAGTCCGGTAGCGACAATAACCGTCTTAATGATTGAACGCATTGCTCCTCCTGATGATATTTTTTTATTTAGTCACCACTAATGTAAAATAGTCACCCATCAAGACTTGTGCGAGTATAATGTCTACCTTTATTGACTACGATCAAAAAGACCGAGGCATGCCCCGGTCTTATCGTTTGATTTCGCGGTGCCTGATTCAGGCGCAACGTTTAGTGCAACTTTAGACTCGGACGCAACACGCGGTTAATCCGCCCAACCAGCATCATCAAACCGGTTTTGACATAACCGTGCAACGCAATTTGGTGCATCCGGTATAGGGAAATATAAACCATGCGAGCAATCCGGCCCTCAATCATCATCGAGCCTTTGGTCAGGTTACCCATCAAGCTACCCACGGTAGAAAAGCGGCTGAGTGAGACTAACGAACCGTGATCTTTAAACACATACGGCTTCAGTTCACGCCCATTCAACTTCGCCACAATGTTACTAAAACAGCGACTGGCCATCTGATGCGCAGATTGTGCACGCGGCGGTACTTTGCTGCCGTCTTCTTGCGTGCACGCCGCACAGTCACCGATCACAAAGATATCGTCATCACGGGTAGTCTGCAGGGTATTTTTCACTTCTAACTGATTGATACGGTTTGTTTCTAAACCGGCGATCTCTTTCAAAAAGTCAGGCGCTTTAATGCCAGCGGCCCACACCATAATATCAGCATGGATGCGCTCGCCTTCTTTGGTTTCTAGCCCTTCTTCATCGGCCTTGGTGACAAAGGTATTGGTTTTCACCTTCACACCTAACTTTAATAATTCTTGATGTGCGGCACTAGAAATGCGTGGCGGCAATGCGGGTAATATCCGCTCACCAGCTTCAACCAAGGTCACGTTCAGTTTCGAGTTATCTAAATCACGGAAGCCATAATTCCGCAGTTCTTTAATCGCGTTGTGTAGTTCGGCAGACAGCTCCACCCCGGTGGCACCGGCCCCGACAATGGCGATATCGACACTGCCTTGGCCGTGTTTGGCGTGCAATCGCATGAATTCGTTGTTCATCTCACGACGGAAACGATGCGCCTGCTTAGGGTTATCGAGGAAAATGCAATTGTCCCGTACCCCTGGCGTATTGAAATCATTCGACGTTGAGCCAATCGCCATCACCAAGATGTCGTAATCCAACTCACGCTCAGGCATCAACAGTTCGTTGTTTTCATCATACATGGGCGCTAGCGTGATCACTTTCTGGTCACGATCAATGTCCCACAGCGTGCCCATTTGAAAGTCAAAACCATGGTTTTTAGCATGCGCACGGTAACTAAGCGCATCGACGCCTTCGTCCATCGACCCTGTCGCGACTTCGTGTAACAACGGCTTCCAAAGGTGGCTGCTATTTTTGTCCACCAAGGTAATCTCTGCTCGGCGCTTGCGGCCTAACGTGCGGCCCAGCTTGGTTGCAAGCTCAAGCCCGCCTGCACCGCCACCGACAACGATAATTTTGGTCACTTCTACATCCTTACCTAACTAAAAAAATACACGCTAGCCGCCCATCGGCGACTGGCTAAAACTGGCACTCATTGGCATTTTGTCAGTAACTAACAACATCTGTTGCGTATTCTGCGTTCTTTTTTATTGGATTGTTCGTCAACGCAAGGCTCTATTTTGCCGTAAAACGACAATTACTTCGAGCCTTGTCTGCGCTTAATTAATGGATTACATGTAGGAAAATTACACCAAATGCTCGCAACACTGTGGTTACGAGCATGGCATTAGGCCGATTGTTTAAACTCGGCAATGGCTTGTAGGTGGGCGGAGAGATTTTTAAATTTGTGGCTTTGTTTTTCATCCCAACGTACGGGATAAAACGGAGACAGCAGATGGTAGCTACGTTGACTGTCTAACACATCATCTTCTCGCGACAAAATGACCAACGCGCGCTGCTGATTACGTTGGCGAAAGTCAGTCACGCATTTAGTGGCGATGTCTTCATACTCTTCCGGACGGTCGATTTTGCCCTGCATGTTTTCATAAGGATGAAGGTTGGGGTTAATGATCACCTGCTTAATGCCACACAGAAAGCCAATGCGCTCAGACCAATAAGCACCAAGCCCCACCCCGCAAATCAAAGGGGCTGGATCACTGCTTGCTTCAATTTGCGTCTGAACTTGTTTCAGCAGGTGTTGCATATCGTGCTTGGGGTGCATGGTGCTGTAGTTGATGGTGCGCACATCGTCATCAACAAATTGGAGCTGCAGCACCTTTTCATGGTTGCCTGGGCTCGTGGCATCGAAACCGTGAAGATATATGATCATGTAAAGCCATCCTTGGTTGTCGCGGAGCAGAGACCCTTATCAATAGCATAGCCCTCCGGACAGAAAAATGAGCAAGATCACCCTAGAAATAATCAGGGTATTTGACCCGCCACGATGTCACACCTCGTCCCGATAATAAGATAACGCGACCCGCTCCAGCAGACATTGCGCTAGGCAAGGCTCAACGGCTCATGTCACTAAGGCGCGTTTGCCACTCATTAAGACTTTCCACTAAGCGGTTGCGTTGTTCGTCATCCAGGCTGCGATCCAGGCGCAGCAGCCAATCCAGCCGCCGCGAACGATAGATTGCCATTTCGGTTTCCGTCTCTGGCCCGGCTCGCCACGCCACCACATCATTCACCCATTGCGACAACGCCGCTTCGGTATCAATCGATTGTCTGTTATTGATAATGTTGAACAGGCGGCTGACTAACCGCTCACGTACTTGACGGAATGTCGGCATCGCCGCTTGTTGGTATTGCGCCATTTCGGTGAAGAGCGGCTGCTGATGGCGGTCGGTATCACCCACCCACTCTTCGGTATCTTCTTCCAAGTCATCCCGCTGATAGGCAAATTGCTCGTCCTCAGAACGCTTAGCGCGGCGCTGGGTGGCTTGTTCAATTTCCTCTTCCATCCACTGCGTCAGTGCTTGCGCTTGCTCATCGTCAAAACTATCAAGTAAACGTGCGGTGGCGGGCACAAAAGCCTGTAATGTCGCGCGAATTCTCTCTTTCACCGCGTCTTGATGCGCGCGTAATTGCGCCATGGTTTGCCGTTCGGTACTTTGTGTGGCGATCAGTCCTAAGCGCTCAGCAATCGCCGGTAATTCGTGTGTGCGGTGCCATTGTTGAATCTTGTCGAGGTCGGCTTTGACTTGGCGGGACTGTTCGGGGCGCAAATTGACAATATCGTCAATGTAGTAATGAATCCAAAACGGCAAGGTGTTATAGGCCAGCTCTGTGGTACAGCCTACCAGCAAAAGCAAACAGCCAACTAACCACCCTGTTCGACAACCTTGTTTGACCATCCCTTCCTCCGTGTTCAATTAGCCTCGCCTTTGTGCCGCCAACTGTTCAAAAAGCTGGTTAGCCGCCTCTTTGTAGGCCGGTAGCCGATACAAGTTCGCACCTACCTCATACCAGCATAGCGCCAAATAGTCGGCAAACGGCAACCACGCCAACACGCGCCTGCGCACCGCCTCCGTCGCTTTTATCTGTTGCTGCGCACAATAGGTTCCAATCACCGCATCAGGCTGTAGGGCATTGGCACGACAAAACAGCGCAATATCAAGGTGCGCATCGGCCGTACGTGCATATTCCCAATCGAGCACGACAGCGCCACGATCGGGCGTCATCACAACGTTGTAAGCGCCCAGATCCATGTGACACAGCACCGGAATATCGCCCTCTTCGGCAGGTCGCTGCGCGATTGCCCAGGCTTTAATATCCGCTAGACGATGCACGTTGGCGGCTGATAGCTGCCGCTCGTAATGCTGGCATTGTGCATCAACCGAGGCGGTTTCAATTTCAACCGGTAATTGGTGTATACGAACCAACAGGTCGATTAAGATCGCTGCGTGATCATCGTTACATTGATCAAGCGGCTGACCTGGCACCCAGGGCACCAGTAAGCCTTCGGCCAACAGCGCAATCGGCTGAGGTGCCAACCCATGATTGGCGGCCAAGGATTGTGCGTTTGCTTCGCGCGCCCGATCGATGTCAAACGCCCTGACGGCTTGGCTATTAGGACGCCATACACTCTGTCCACCTTGTGAATCGGTAACGCGCCAACAACGATTGGTCAAACCGGCGGCCAGTGGCTCAGTGTGGATTATCTCTGTCGGCTTGGCGTAAAAGCGGCTCAGTGCCGTGTTAATTGGCGCGTCGAGTGCCGGAGACCAATCATTCACTGACAAACGTCTCAACCCCTTGCCACGCAATCACACCAGAGTGTAAGTCCATCAGTTGCAAGCGCAGATGATAGGGGCTCCCCGCTGTTATTTTGCCACTCAGCTGGTACTCAGCCCCCAGCATTCGACCATATTGAACAATGGTAGACGGGTCGACCAATGCTTGATTTTGCGCCAGCCCAAGTGACTGACGCACCGCTTGCACTCTCGCCTCAGGCACTGGCGTAATGCGGCCAGCAGTGACTAACCCCGCTTTAAGCTGCTCGGAATAAGTTTGTGTCGGAAAGTAGTGGTTACTCAGGTTTTGAATGGGCTGCACCAGGGTGACGGGTGACGATTGCAACGGCTGGCTGTCAAGTAGTCCACTTACTGCCGCGTGCATTGCCTGATCCAAGCTCGGATGAGGCCGACGAGAGGGAGTCGTTGTCGATGGGCTCTGCGCACCCGGTTGATAAACCGGTTGTGTGCGTGGCGCACAGCCAATCATGGTCAGTAAGAAAAACGCCATGAGCAGAGTGGTAAGTAGTGAAGGCTGTCGCAGCGAACGCTGTCGCAGTGAATACTGTCGCCCCGCCGACGGCATGGGTAAAGAAGCAAAGCGGACAAGTGCCATTGTTATTTCCTCAAGGATAAGTATGAGCCTGGCTGTTGATCTCGACGTAAGGAGGCACGCTAGTGGACAATCACCATGCGGTACTGGGTCGCGCTCGCGGTCGGCACCCGAGTATTAATACGTTTAGAGGCCTTCGCAGGCAACGAAATACGCTGCCACTCAGACGGCGAGGCCTCCACTTGCAGCCCTTGTTTGTCGTACCAATAAAAGCGGTAACGCATCCACTGGGAGTGCTGGCTACGATTAATAAGCGTTAAACAGGTTTGTCGCGTGGTCTTCGCACCGGCACACGCCCGCCGTTTAACGTCGAGTACCTGCGCCAGTGTATTATCCGAATAAACCACAGATTGTCCTGGCGTGATCGAAAGAGATGGCTTGCCGGTGGCACATCCAGCCAACAGGCTCAGGGTTGCCAGTAAACACAACCATTTACCCATACTCTTACCCTCTTAACGCTTGTCTCGACTAGCCAACCACCATTGGCCCCAACGCCCGGCCACCCACTAGATGCATGTGAATGTGGTAAACCTCTTGCCCACCATGCTGATTACAATTCATGATCAAGCGGTAACCGTCTTCGGCAATCCCTTCGTCAGCGGCTAATTTTTTCGCCACCGTAATCATACGTCCCAGCGCAAGCTCATCATCGGTATCCACATCGTTAGTGGTCGGAATCAACTTATTGGGCACGACTAAGATATGCACAGGGGCACGCGGGTTGATATCGCGAAAGGCGGTCACGAGTTCATCCTGATACAAAACATCCGCGGGGATTTCTTTACGAATGATTTTGCTAAAAATTGTTTCTTCCGCCATGGTTCACTCCCTTTTATTGTTGTTTACCGCGCCAAGTATGCGGCAGCCCTACTTGAAGGGCAATACGCTGACGGTGCTAATGTACAACAATTGCGTCAACATCCGGTTAAAACTTGGTTAATCTCCCCAAACAATCAGGGGCTGAATCAAGTAATCGATTGCGTTACCATAGCGACAATGCCTTGACATGTAAGGATCACAGCATGACCACCCTATTATTTAAGAATGTCTCCGTTGTCAACGAAGGACAGATTGTTGAAACGGATGTCCTGGTTGAAAATGGCCGAATCAGCCAAATCGCCCAAGATATCAGCGCGCCCGCCGCGGCCGATTGCCGCGTGATTGATGCCACTGGCAAGCACCTTCTGCCAGGGATGATTGACGACCAAGTGCACTTTCGCGAACCCGGTTTTCCGAAGAAAGGCACCATCGCCACCGAATCCAAAGCGGCGGTCGCGGGAGGCATTACCACCTACATGGAAATGCCTAACGTCAACCCACCCACCACGACGCTAGAGGCGCTGGAAGAAAAATACCAACGCGCCGCGCAATCCAGCCATGCTAACTACGCATTTTACCTCGGCGCGACCAACGACAATATTGACGAAATTCGTCGTTTAGACCCCAATAGCGCCTGCGGGGTAAAAGTGTTTATGGGCGCCTCCACCGGCAATATGCTGGTGAATGATCCAGAGACACTCAACGCCATTTTCGCTGATTGTCCCACGCTCATCGCCACTCACTGCGAAGACACTCCCATGATCAGCGAACTCGAGAGCATCTATCGCGAGAAATATGGTGAAGACGTGCCGATTGATGCCCACGCGCACATTCGCTCTAAAGAAGCGTGCCTTAAATCATCCCAGCTGGCGGTTAACCTCGCTAAAAAGCACGGCACCCGTTTGCATGTGCTGCACTTGACCACCGAAGATGAGCTGTATCAGTTTGAGCCAGCCAAAACGCTCGAAGCCCTGCAGCAAAAGCAGATCACTGCTGAAGCCTGTGTCCATCACCTGTTTTTCAACCGAGATGATTACGCGACCAAAGGCACGTTGATCAAATGTAACCCAGCGATCAAAGAAGCTCACCATCAGCAGGCACTGATTCAAGCGGTCAAAGACGGCGTGATTGATGTGATTGCCACCGATCATGCCCCCCATACGTTTGAAGAAAAGCAAAACAGCTACTTCAACGCGCCGGCTGGCCTGCCTCTTGTGCAACATGCGTTACAAGTGGCCTTAGAGTTTTATCATCGTGGTATCTTCGATTTGCCTTTGGTGGTGCAAAAAGTGGCACACGCCCCTGCAGTTCGCTATCAGGTGAAAGATCGTGGCTTTATCCGTGAAGGATATTGGGCCGATTTAGTGCTGGTGGATCTCAACCAAACCCAGACGGTTGGTCAAGATAACCTCTTCTACCAATGCCAATGGTCACCGTTTGACGGCCACACTTTCGGCTCTAGCATTGATATGACTATCGTCAATGGCCAAATTGCCTTTGAGCACGGTCAACACAGCGACGAACGCTATTCAACGCGCCTTGAGTTCGACCGTCAGTAAGTCATTGCATAGGCGCGCGACTATGTGTCGCGCGCACAAGACAGATATTTCACTGTATAACGCGTCAACAAGGGTGTTTTTGTCTGACAGGTCAAACTCTGGCATCACAAACCTTGCGCGCAATAACGATTTGCTTTTATATCCGAATCGTATATTGTGTGGGTGATATATGGATATTCACGCTGCTTGGTTTCAACACCGGATGATGTTGAAAAGCTGTGTTCGCAAGGAGAGGTAACCTTAAGCGTCTTTCGGTTATCGCGACACTCGTATCCTACCTCTTCCACTGGCGCAAGCTGTTCATCATGCCTGTTTTGGCCTTTGATGAAACGCTCCAGCTGGCTGATATCCGCATCAGGGCGTGCATTGTGGCTCCGGCCAACAATGACCAACCCAACACGAATGACGGGCGTTTGCGCATAAATCGCAGGCGACCATCCAAATCATCGAGTATCTGCCGTGCCAACGATACTGAGCGCATTCAGCGTCTATGGCTATCGGTGAACTCGTGACGTCGAATAATCAACCAGTGAGGTGATGATGTCTTCATCTGCTTCTAAGCCACTTCTCAGTGTCGAAAACCTGAGTGTGTCATTTACGACCAACGACGGCATGGTCGATGCCGTTAAAAATGTTAGTTTTGACATCATGCCCGGTGAAACCGTGGCAATCGTTGGTGAATCAGGGTCAGGAAAATCGGTTTCTAGTAGCGCCGTGATGGGGCTGCTCCCCAATAACGCATTAGTTAAGCCGGCCTCTAAAGTGACCTTTAATGACACCAATGTCTTGACGCTGTCCACCAAGCAAATTCAGAAGATGCGCGGCGATCGTGTCGCCATGATCTTCCAAGAGCCGATGACTTCGCTTAACCCTTACATGCGTGTTGGCGAGCAGTTAACCGAAGCGATTCAGTGTCACCATCGCACCACAGCTGAGAAGGCAAAACAGCGCATCATCGACTTGTTAAACCTGGTTCACTTGCCTAACCCTACCAGCGCGCTAGAGAAGTATCCGCACGAGTTTTCTGGCGGTCAGCTTCAGCGCATCATGATTGCCATGGCACTGGTTAACGAACCGGATTTGTTGATTGCCGACGAGCCAACCACCGCCCTTGACGTCACGGTGCAAGCGGAAGTGCTTAATCTGATTGGCGAGCTCCAGCAAAAAATGGGCATGGCCATCATGTTTATCTCGCACGACCTCGGCGTGGTGAAACACCTGGCCGATCGTGTGGTGGTCATGTGCAAGGGTGAAGTGGTCGAGACCAATGACACCCAAGCCCTGTTCGAAAATCCACAAAAAGATTACACCAAGATGCTGATCGACGCCGTGCCGCGTGGCCGCAAAGAAGCCCCGCAGGACGATGCAGAAAACTTGCTGACGGTGGATAACGTCACCATCAAGTACTTCTTGGGGGCAGACTTCTTTGGTGGCAACAAACGCTATTTCGAGGCGGTCAGCGATATCAGCTTATCACTGCGCCGTGGTGAGACATTGGGCATTGTCGGTGAGTCTGGCTCAGGGAAATCGACCCTAGGCCGCGCCATTATGCGCCTGTTACCCGTCGCTGAAGGTCGCGTTTGCTTTAAAGGCCAAGATATTCACGGGATCAAAAACAGCGAGAACAAAGCGCTTTGCCGCGATATGCAGATGGTGTTCCAAGACCCATTTGGCTCTTTGTCGCCACGCATGACAGTCGGTGAAATTGTTGCCGAAGGCTTGCGCACGCATTTCCCCGAGTTGAGCAAAAAAGAGCGTCTCGAGCGGGTGAAAGATGCACTGTATGAGGTACGTCTAGATACCTCAGCGATCAACCGTTATCCGCACGAGTTCTCCGGCGGTCAGCGTCAGCGTATCGCGATAGCACGTGCGTTGATTTTGAACCCTGCGTTTATCTTGCTGGATGAGCCAACTTCGGCACTGGACCGCTCCGTGCAGCTGACGGTCATCGACTTGCTGAAAGATATCCAAAAACGCCATAACATCGGTTACCTGTTTATCAGCCACGATTTGAGTGTGGTTCGTGCCCTCTCCGATCGCGTGATGGTGATGCAAAAAGGGAAAGTCATGGAAGCCGGTACCCCAGAGGAAATCTTCCATCACCCACAAAACGAATACACGCGTAACCTGATTGCTGCCTCGTTCGACCTTGCAGAAGAGGAAGTGGCCTAGCCCACGCAGTGATGCCCAAACGGGCAACATCGTTAAACAAAAAATGCGCCAATTTGGCGCATTTTTTTATGGTTTCTATCCACTTATACGCTGCCCGACTCAACGCCTTCTTGTTAACGCAAGCAGGCGTTAAGCCAAACAGGCACCATTAACGGATTAGTCATCCATTTCAGCTATCTTCACCTTCCAGGTGTCTGGGCCAATCTGATGCGCATTTTGCCCTTGCGCGTCGACGGCCACCGTGACCGGCATGTCTTCGACATCAAATTCGTAGATGGCTTCCATTCCCAAATCTTCAAACGCCACCACACGTGCGTGCTTAATCGCTTTTGAAACCAAATAGGCCGCGCCGCCAACCGCCATCAAGTACACGGCTTTGTGGTTTTTGATTGACTCGACCGCCGCCGGGCCACGCTCGGCTTTACCAATCATGCCCATCAAGCCGGTTTCGGCGAGCATCATATCGGTAAACTTATCCATACGGGTCGACGTGGTAGGGCCTGCAGGGCCAACCACTTCATCGCCTACCGCATCAACAGGACCCACGTAATAGATAAAGCGACCGTTAAAGTCGACGCCTTCGGGAAGGCCTTCGCCATTGCGCAGCATTTCTTGCAAGCGTTTGTGTGCGGCGTCGCGTCCAGTCAGAATCTTGCCTGATAAAAGCACGGTTTCACCGGTTTGCCAGCTTTGCACGTCTTCTTTGGTGACCGTATCCAGGTTGACACGACGTACATTCTCGCCAACTTCCCAAGTGACTTGCGGCCACTCTTCCAGTTTTGGTGGTGCCAACTCGGCAGGCCCGGTACCATCAAGTGTAAAGTGAACATGACGTGTGGCGGCACAGTTCGGGATTAAGCACACAGGTTTAGACGCCGCATGGGTCGGAGCCGTTTTCACTTTGACATCCACCACCGTGGTTAAACCGCCCAGCCCTTGGGCTCCGATGCCCAGCTTGTTCACACGATTGAAAATATCGAGGCGCAGCGCTTCATCGGCATTGCTTGGACCACGTTCGATAAGCGCTTGAATGTCAATGTGCTCCATCAGTGACTCTTTGGCTAACACCGCGGCTTTTTCTGCCGTGCCGCCAATGCCGATACCCAGCATGCCCGGTGGACACCAACCCGCGCCCATTGCAGGCAACGTTTTTTCTACCCACTCGGCAACATCATCCGATGGGTTGAGCATCACCATTTTGGTTTTGTTTTCAGAGCCTCCGCCCTTCGCGGCGATTTGAATATCCACGGTGTCGCCTGGCACCATATCAATGTGCACCACCGCAGGGCTGTTATCACGGGTGTTTTGGCGTTTACCTACCGGATCAGCCACCACAGAGGCACGCAACGGGTTGTCAGGATTGGTGTACGCACGTCGCACCCCTTCATCCACCATTTGCTGCACCGTCATATCGTGGCGGTCCCACTGTACGGCCATCCCTACTTTGACAAAACAGGTGACAATACCCGTGTCTTGGCAAATCGGGCGCTTGCCCTCGGCCGACATTCGCGAGTTAATCAAAATTTGCGCGATGGCATCTTTCGCCGCTTGGCTTTGCTCCTTGTTGTAGGCTTTTTCAAGGGCTTGAACAAAATCAAGAGGGTGGTAGTAAGAGATATATTGCAGGGCATCTGCAACGCTTTCGATCACGTCTTGCTGTTTAATAGTGGTCATCATTGCCTCTGGTGTCATTTGCAGGACCCAAAGCGGGTATCCAGTGTTGGGGAAGCCTTCCCCTCGTTATTATCGTTTGGCTAGGCAGTTTTACTGCTCTGTGATGAGAGAAGTCGATGGTTGACAGCAACCTCGCTTCGTCTTTTATTGTTGCTCGTGCCGGAAAAGGCCTAGCTATGATACGCTTAGCGCTATCTGCGCGCCACACGGCGTCTTAACCGTGATCACAAAAAGAAGAATGCAACCACAAAACGCCATGAAGCTCACTACCACGCCAATCGACTACGCCCCGGATCTTGCGTTGACCCTGTTTGATAAGATAGCTCATCAGCCCTGGGCGATGTTGCTCCACTCGGCCACACGGACACATCCAGATAGTCGCTTCGATATCCTGGTCGCCGATCCCATCGCCACGGTGACCGCGCGCCACAACCAAGTGACCACGCGTTATCCCGATGGGCACACCACCACTGACGATCACGATCCCTTTCACTGGGTCGCACAATTACAAGCACAGCTGTTACCGGCGGTTTCTGAAATCGCCCCCTGGCCGTTTGCCGGCGGTGCCCTTGGATATTTTGGTTATGACTTAGGGCGCTGTGTTGAAACCCTACCCACGCGGGCTAAAGACGAGCTCAATGTCCCTGACATGGCGGTTGGCCTCTACGACTGGGCAGTGGTGATTGATCATCACCAGCATCAAGCAGTGGTGATTGCCCCTGACAGCGATCAGCGTTGGCAATGGCTCACTCACCAGGTTGCACCGTCCCGTCCATCGTTTGCACTCACCGAACGCTGGCGCGCGAACATGACCGAGGCGCAATACCAGCAAAAATTTACCCAAGTGCAAGCCTATTTACATGCCGGTGATTGCTACCAAATCAACTTAGCTCAACGCTTTTCCGCCCACTATCAAGGGGATGAATGGCACGCTTATCGTAAACTGGCCACCCGCAATGGTGCCCCCTTCTCTGGCTTTATCCGCTTAGCAGACAGCGCCATCTTATCGGTCTCGCCCGAGCGCTTTCTCTCGCTACACAACCAACAGATTGAAACCAAACCTATCAAGGGCACGCGCCCTCGCTATACCGATCCGCAACAAGATGCAGACAGCGCTCAGGCACTGAAATCGGCAGAAAAAGATCGTGCTGAAAACTTGATGATTGTCGATTTGCTCAGGAACGATATTGGCCGAGTTGCCTCGCCAGGTTCGGTTTCTGTGCCTAAACTCTTTGATATAGAGAGTTTTCCTGCCGTGCACCATATGGTGAGTACGGTCACAGGTAGGCTCCCCGAAGACAAAACTGGCCTCGATCTGCTTCGCGCGGCGTTTCCCGGTGGCTCGATTACCGGGGCACCCAAAGTACGCGCAATGGAAATTATTGAAGAGCTTGAGCCACATCGTCGCCATATTTATTGCGGCAGTTTTGCCTACCTCAGCCGCTGTGGTCGCATGGATTCGAGTATTACCATTCGCACCCTAGTCGGTCATCAAGGTCAACTGCACGTGTGGGCGGGCGGTGGCTTGGTCGCTGATAGCAAGGCAGATGCCGAGTACCAAGAGACGCTCGACAAAGTCAGCCACATTCTCCCCGTGCTGGCAGACGATGACAGCTTGGCTGCCCCTATAACTGATTTAACGGAGTCACGATGACGCTAATCGCCGAAGAGCATGCTTATTTCACGCCTATCCGCTGTACGTTACGCGCGAAAGCCGCCTCTTGGTCTGCGTCCTCGACTCATCCTCAACCCATCAGTGACGCGCCAGGCCACCCCTTATCGCCTGCGGATGTCACTCGGGCTTTTTCGTTAACCCCGCTGGCGCGCCACGACAGTCGCATTTTAAACCGCGTTCGCCTCTCACCCAGGATATTGGGAGGCGCCGATTTTCAACCTGCCGCGGTATTGATTGGCTTAGTGCCACGCGAAAACGGGATTCAACTGGTGCTAACCCAGCGCGCGAGTCACCTAAAACATCATCCTGGCCAAGTCAGTTTCCCTGGCGGCAAGCGAGAGCCATCCGATAAAGATAATACCGACACCGCCACGCGGGAAATGTGGGAAGAAACCGGGATTCGCGTTGCCCCTGACGCGATTATTGGCCACCTGTGCCCGCTTCCCACCGTCACCGGCTACTACATTCATCCCGTCCTCGCGTGGGTAGCACCGGATTACCAACCTTATCTTGATGACAATGAAGTCGCTGCCTGCTTTGAAGTACCGTTAGATACCCTTTGCCGTCCCGGGCATATTCGCGAACAGTCTTTCCTACTGTATGGCCAGTGGCACCCTGTGTGTGCGTTTTATCACCAAGACCGACTGGTTTGGGGTGCCACTGCGCAATTACTTCGCGCATTAATCAGCCAGCTAACATTGTTTTCACCCTCGGGTAACCACCCATCAACCCACTCATAACCATGTAGTCAATAGGGATTTAGACGCACTTTGATGCATATTTATCCAACAAATATCTATACATTCATGCCTATATAGAAGCGCAATCCGCTCTCCGTTATTGATAGTCATCACATTTTGGTGCAATAGTCTGCGCACTGCTTTTCATATAGCGATCTAGCTCTTGGTTTTCTCTGTGGAAATCGCCAGAATTCGCCTTCCCTGATTCCTGTTCCCTACAATGTGAGTAGTATTGTTATGCAAACAACCTCGACGACTGGTACCAGTGCAATGTCGCGCCCGCGCTGGACCAAACAAGATACAACCTGGGCGCTTTCCCTTTTTGGCACCGCGGTTGGCGCGGGTATTCTTTTCCTTCCGATCAACGCAGGCATGAGCGGCTTTTGGCCTCTCGTGGTCATGACCTTGCTTGTTGGCCCAATGACCTTCTTTGCCCACCGCGGCCTCTCTCGTTTTGTTTTATCTTCTAAAAATGCGGGCAGCGACATTACCGAAGTGGTTGAAGAGCACTTTGGTGTTGGCGCGGGCAAACTGATCACCTTGCTGTACTTCTTTGCAATCTATCCGATTGTATTGATCTACGGCGTCGGAATCACCAACACCGTCGACTCCTTCTTGGTCAACCAGCTTGGCATGGCGTCGCCACCACGTGCGATCCTCTCGCTAGCGCTTATTCTCGGCATGATGTCGGTGATGCTACTGGGCGAAAAAATGATGCTGCGTGTCACTCAGTTTTTGGTCTATCCGCTGGTTGGTATTTTGGTCTTTATGTCCATCTACCTGATCCCAGAGTGGAACACCGCGGCGCTATCGCAAGTGCCGTCTGCCGGTGACTTTGCCATTACCCTTTGGATTTCAATTCCGGTACTGGTTTTTGCGTTTAACCACAGCCCGGCCATTTCGTCTTTCTCATTGGCACAGCGTCGTGACCATGGCGACGAAGCGGAATACAAGTCTGGTCAGATCCTGATGCGCTCGGCCGCCATGTTGGTCGGTTTCGTGATGCTGTTTGTCTTCTCTTGCGTGCTGTCCCTCACGCCAGCGGATTTGGCAGCGGCAAAAGCGGAAAACATCGCAATCCTTTCTTATTTGGCCAACAAGCATGAAAGCCCGTTCATTTCCTTCTTGGGTCCATTGGTGGCCTTTGTCGCGATTGTGTCCTCGTTCTTTGGTCACTACCTAGGCGCACGTGAAGGCCTGAACGGAATTGCCACCAAAGCGCTGCGCAGCATGGGGAAACCCGTTGATCGCAAAAAAATCGACGTGTTCACCGTGGTATTCATGATCCTGACCATTTGGTTAGTCGCCACCCTCAATCCAAGCATTTTGGGGATGATTGAATCACTTGGCGGCCCAATCATTGCCACCATCCTGTTTATTATGCCAATGTATGCCGTGAAAAACGTGCCAGCAATGCAGAAATATTCAGGTACAATCAGCAACGCCTTTGTTCTGATTATGGGGCTGGTGGCAATTTCCGCGATTACGTACAGCATGATCTCTTAATCACCAACGATTCTGAATCAGCCGTTTTGCTTAATCGAACACAGCGCGCGCAGCAGGCGCTATAGGACTGCTGCGTTGGGCTCTATGCCCAGCCGCATCCATCGATGTTTGCGGATAACAAGGAGCAGTGAAGGCTGCTCCTTTTCATTATGGCGAGCATGCGCTTGCCATCACAGTCAATACCATGGACGGATGGCGTAAACACTAAATCCATTGCCCTTAGGGCATTGACTGAGGTAGACACATGATCAGTGTTTTTGACATTTTTAAGATTGGCGTTGGCCCATCCAGTTCTCATACGGTTGGCCCAATGAAAGCGGGCAAGTGCTTTGTTGATGAGCTCACCGCCAGTCAGCGTTTAACCGACGTCGATCGCGTCACGGTTGACGTATACGGCTCATTGTCACTCACCGGTAAAGGCCATCACACCGACATCGCCACGATTATGGGCTTAGCAGGCAACAGCCCTGAAACCGTTGATATCGATTCGATTCCCCGCTTTATTAAGCGGGTAGAAGAGACAGAGCAATTGCCACTGGGTGAGCAACAGCACGCCGTCGCCTTCCCGCGTGATGGAGGGATGAACTTTCATACCTCTAACCTCTCACTGCACGAGAACGGCATGCAAATCCATGCCTGGCAAGGCGATGAGTGTGTACTGAGTAAAACCTATTACTCGATTGGCGGTGGCTTTATTGTTGAAGAAGCCGAATTTGGTCAGCCTGCCATGCAAGCGGTGCAAGTCCCTTACGACTTCAATAGCGCTGACGGCCTACTGGCACTCACCCAAGAAACCGGTTTTTCGATCAGCGGCTTGGTGATGGCTAACATGCGCAGCATGCACAGCCAGGACGAGATTGATACCTACTTCGCTGACATTTGGAAAACCATGCAGGCGTGTATGGCGCGCGGGATGGAAAACGAAGGCGTGTTACCGGGCCCGCTGCGTGTGCCGCGCCGTGCTGCCGCCTTACGTCATCAACTAAAGACCAGCGAAAAATATAACATTGATCCCATGGCCGTGGTCGATTGGGTGAACATGTTTGCCTTTGCCGTTAACGAAGAAAACGCTGCCGGTGGCCGCGTGGTGACCGCGCCCACCAATGGCGCATGTGGCATTATTCCTGCGGTGCTGGCCTACTACGACAAATTTATCGAGCCGGTTGATAAGTCAATCTACACCCGGTTTTTTGCCGCCTCCGGCGCGATTGGTGGTTTGTACAAGCAAAACGCCTCTATCTCAGGTGCCGAAGTCGGTTGCCAAGGCGAAGTGGGCGTCGCCTGCTCTATGGCCGCCGCTGGCCTCGCTGAGCTGATGGGCGGTAGCCCGCACCAAGTTTGTATGGCGGCCGAAATCGCTATGGAGCACAACTTAGGCCTCACTTGTGACCCGGTTGCCGGGCAAGTACAGGTGCCTTGCATTGAGCGCAACGGCATTGCCGCGGTGAAATCCATTAATGCCTCACGCATGGCACTTCAGCGTTCGTCCGAGCCGCGTGTATCACTGGATAAAGTGATTGAAACCATGATGGAAACCGGCAAAGACATGAACGCCAAATACCGCGAAACCTCACAAGGTGGGTTAGCCGTTAAAGTGATGTGTTAATCCTTCACTGTCAGGCTTAATCGCGGATAAAAAAAGCTCGGCCTCTGATGGCCGAGCTTTTTTAGATCTCAACAATGTACTAGGCGTTTAGTGTCAGGCGTTTACGCCGTTTGCGGCGCTAGCGTTGCTTTTTGCTCACCAACGGGCAACACAGTACGGCCGTACTCTTCGTTAAGCACCTGCGCCATCGCGAAGTAAATCGCACTCAAACCACACACAATGCCCTCAAAGCCTGCAATGGTGCCAATCAGTGCACTGCCGGTAAAATCGCGCGCTGCTAGCAAGAAGAAAAGTACGGTCAAGCTAGCAAAGACAAACTGCTTAGCCAGGCAGTAACGGCGTGACCCGATGTACATAAAGCCGGTAAACACACCCCACATCACCAAGTACCAACCCATAAAGCCCGCTGGGCTCGGTTGAGCAATCCCCATTTCTGGCATGACGATTAGCCCTACTAGCGTCAGCCAAAACAGGCCATAAGAGGTGAATGCCGTGGTACCAAAGGTATTGCCCTTTTTGAATTCCATGATGCCGACAATCACTTGCGCCAAGCCACCATAAAAAATGCCCATCGCCAAGATCATGCTATCGATAGGGAAAAAACCCGCATTATGAATGTTCAATAATACCGTGGTCATTCCGAAACCCATCAACCCCAAAGGGGCAGGATTTGCCAGTTTGTTTTCCATCAGAGCCCTACTTCGTATAAAAACAATTTAATGTTGAAAATGAGCGCGGATAGTGTCAGATAAAAGTGATTATCACGCGCAAAAACGCGGCAATATTACGGTTTACAGGACAGATGTAAATAGGTTTTAGCGCTTAGAGGCAGGATTAGACAATAAATCCATCAAATCAGATAGCAAACTGGACAAACTGAGGCGATAAATAATAAAAAAGCAGCAAAACGCTGCTTTTTTATCCATCACGTTTAGGCGCTCTCTTAACGGGTGCTAAACCCTTTGCTGTGCAGAAAGTCTTTCATAAACGGACGCGCTTCTTTTTCTAGCGTGGCGGAGATCTGCTCGCTCCAACTCATGTCTTTATTGCCGCCCGTGCGCGTTTGATAATACTCGCGCACTTGGTTGTCATAGTCGCTTAGCGCCGCCTCATCGATGGCTTGATAGCTGTTCTCGTGCACCAAAAGCTGTGCAGGTAATTTAGGCTTGGTTTCTGGGTCTTGCGCCGGCACACCCAAGCACATACCAAACAAAGGCATCACGTGATTCGGCATCGCCAACAACTCGGCCACCTTTTCCGGCTGATTGCGTAAACCGCCGATATACACGCCACCAAGGCCCATCGATTCTGCTGCCACCATCGCATTTTGCGCCATAATCGCGCCATCAATCGCACCGATAAGCGTCTGCTCGGTAAAGCCCAATTTGGCATTAGGGTTGAGTTGCTCGTGACGATGGAAGTCCGCACACCACACTAAGAACTCGGCACAATCGGCCACATACGCTTGGTTGCCTGCATATTCTGCCAATAAGCGTCGTTTTTCTTTGTCCGTCACACGGATAATGCTGGTGCACTGTAAGAAGCTTGAGCTGGATACCGCGCGCGCCGCATCAATAATCTGGGTTAATTGCTCGGGAGAAATGGCATCTTGAGTAAATTTGCGAATAGAGCGGTGAGAAAGAAGTGTCTCAATCGTTGGATTCATTGTGCTTCCTTATTTGACGTTGAGCCGTAAAAGCGGGACTTGATGGTTTTACACCTTTATACTCAGCGAAGCAATCACCCTGCTCTGTCGCTTTATGTCCCACTCACCCCACAAGCACGTGACCCCACGCACTGGCACGCCTTGACGCTTATCATCGGTTTTTCCTATTGGTGCGAGAGGGAAATTCATCTTTTCTAACGCGCGTCCATCAGGCATAGTAAGACCATTAACGCTAAAGGAGATGAATATGTTCGTCGTGATTTTTGGTCGCCCCGGCTGCCCATTCTGTGTTCGCGCTAAAGACCTCGCGGAAGAGCTAAAAACAAACCGTGACGATTTCAACTACCGTTATGTTGATATCCACGCAGAAGGTATCAGCAAAGCCGACCTAGAAAAAACCGTCGGCAAGCCAGTTGAAACCGTGCCACAAATCTTTGTTGACCAAGAGCACGTTGGCGGCTTTACCGAATTTGAAGCCTACGCCAAAGAAAACCTCGGCCTTTTCCAAGACTAATCTGCCGAGTGACCGATTTAAAAAAACCAGCTCCTTGGCTGGTTTTTTTGTGTTCTGTGTTCGTGACGACCTTGCACATATGCACCAATCAGCCCGTCATTGGTGATCAATAAAGCGGATAATCGCATTCATAATCAGCCTATGCGCCTCTTCTCGGGATTGTTGTGCTGACGTTTGGCAAAGATGGCCTTCCCCTTCCAATGCTAATATCTGCACACCTTTTTCCGTACAGCGACTAAACGCACTAAAAATAGTGGTATGCGGCGTTTTCATTAGCGTCATTTGCGGAATCGCGGCAATAGACTCAGCGACCTCCAGTTCCGGCAGCGCAGCATGACGGCCGCGAATATCCATCACTTTCACAGGCACCTTGATGTCACCAAGACTCTGCGCATCCAATGTTTTGGTTAATTCAGGATTAATCGCCACAATGGCTTTGACACGATCATCGTGATTGGTGCGGCCAAGCATGGACTCAGACACCTTGCTCAAATCCACCTTGTTTTTCTGGAGCCAGCGACAATCAATATTCACTCCTTCCTGTGTGCAAGATTGCTTGTAAAGCGCCGGCTCAAACTTCGCCCCCGCCAGTGACAGCATGGACGTGCCGCCCAAGAAAAACCCAATCCCATACACATGGTCAGTGTCGATAGCCTGCTTAAACGGCGCGGTATCTATGAGATGCGTCAAACTGATTGATAGATCGCTCGGCCGCAACCACAATTCACTTGGTGCCGACGTAACATTCGCGGCCGAAAACCCAAGTTGCTGCGGCACCACCACGATAAATCCCGCTTTGGCCAAACCGGACGCCACCCACCCCGCGTGGAAGGGCGCTGCACGCATGCCGCCATGTGCCAACAGCACAACAGGGTGTTTGCCCGACGCAACCGGCGCATTCCGGTTGGTTTTCGTCCCCACAAATACTTTGTTTTTGCCGAACTCAAAACTGGCTGAATCCAATGTGGTGGGATACCAAATATCTACCTCGATCGTCGATTCACGCTCGGGGTTAAATACCGTCTGTGAAGCCAAACCACTGGTTGCAAACTCCTTGGCACTCACATTGAAGGACAATGCCAACCCAACCATTGCCGTAAAACATCGTTTTATGTTCATCGCACGTCCTTACGCTGTGAGCCAGAAAAATAATAGGCCGGGGGATGCCCCATTGCCTTTTTAAACATGGCGATAAAATTACTTGGGGTCGCGTAGCCTAACGCAAAGGCCACATCGCCCACCCGTTCACCTTGCGCCAATAGTGCTAATGCGTGATTCAACTGCGCTTGGTTTCGCCATTGCACAAAAGTCAGGCCGGTTTCGGCCGGCATTAAACGTCGCAGTGTTCGGGCTGACAATGCCCCCACTTCAGCCCACTGCTCCGCAGTATTTTTGCTATCTGGGTGACGTAACATCGCCTCGGCAACGCGCACTAATCGCGGATCAGTTGGCATCGGTAGATAAAGCGCTTCAGCCTCTGCAGTGCGGATTTCATCAATGATCACATCAGCAATGCGTCGGTTCTCCGCAGTGAGCTGCGCTTGATCCCATCCCGCGCTTCGCACCACCATCGACTCCAGCATTTGATTCAACCCGACCACTTGGGGGCGATTCGGCAACGACTGGCATACGGCAGGTAAAAGTAACACCGAATAGCCGCTCACCGCATTACAAAAAAGCACGCTGTGTTTCGCGTTGG
This sequence comes from Salinivibrio sp. IB868, assembly GCF_001995655.1. Lineage (NCBI taxonomy): Bacteria > Pseudomonadati > Pseudomonadota > Gammaproteobacteria > Vibrionales > Vibrionaceae > Salinivibrio > Salinivibrio sp. IB868. The sequence continues at coordinate 8,088 of NZ_MUEW01000001.1, read as the reverse complement.
GAGGGATCCAGCCAGCGCGAGACGGTGGTAACACCCATGTGCCCTCAGCCGTTTTTATCTGCACCAGTCCCGATTGCACACATAAAAGCTGCCCTCTATGGTGCCTGTGCCAGTGATACCGCTTAGTGTCTCTTTTACCATTATCAGCCTCACGTGACCACGAACAGGTGATCAGCGCCGCGCCTGACGCTCTTTCACTTGTCTCCCAAACGCCCATACCGCTCTCCCTACTTGGCCATATTTCATTATTATTAGGCCAAAGCGCATTAACATGCCAATGCAATAACACCCTACAGTGAAGCCTTGTGGTTAGCAAAAGAAAGGAACAGTCGATGATCGACGTAACATTCGCCATTTATTACGCGTTATTAGGGATGGGAGTTGGCTTTATTGCCGGTTTAGTGGGTGTGGGAGGAGGTGGGTTAACGGTGCCAGCCTTTACCTTATTGTTTGCCGCGCAAGGGATTGGCGACCAACACGTCGTCCATATGGCGCTCGGGAGCTCAATGGCCGCGATGGTGTTCACTACCTTCAGTAGTATGCGTGCCCATTATGCCAAAGGCCACGTCCAGACATCGCTTGCCTTTAATATGGCGATAGGTGTGATGGCCGGCACCTTTATCGCCACCACCATAGCCGCGGCCGTCAACGGTGTGGCGCTCGCTCTCTTTTTTAGTCTGTTTATGCTTTATGTGGCTTACAAAATGTTCCAACCCAAACGCCCACAAGCCAACTTAACGCCACACAAACCGGCAGGCAATGTCGCGGTCGGTACACTGATTGGTACCATTTCTGCCCTCGTCTCAGTCAGCGGCGCCGGCATGATCGTCCCCTATTTAATCGGCCAAAACTTAGCAGTAAAAAACGCGGTTGGCACCTCGGCAGCGATTGGGTTTCCACTCGCCATCACAGGCACCTTGGGATACTTACTCAACGGCTGGGAAAACACCACACCGGAGCAACTGACATTTGGCTATATCTATCTGCCCGCGGTGGTGCTGTTCTCGCTCGCCAGTTACTTCTCGGCACCACTGGGTGTAGCCTGTGCCGCACGCTTGCCCGCCGATAAACTGAAAAAGACACTAGGCGTGCTATCCCTCTTGCTCAGCATCAAAATGCTCATGCATGTTTTGCAGGGCGGCTAGTTTAAGATATAGACACCCTCACCAATAATATTACTGGTAGAGACGTAGCCCGAATATCGGCTATCCAACAAACGCTAGTGATTAATTCGACACCTCTGGCAAAACGCCGGAGGTGTTTTGAAAAACGGAAACTTTTAATCGCTACGAGCGAGCATAGACGGTACTACTGCAAACGCCACAAACAGGAAACTCGTTGATTGTTTGCTTGGTAAAGCTTTCACAGATACAACATTGATTAAACGCTTTATTAAAACCATATTTTAATTTTGGGTGACTTGCTTTAAATTCCTCAAAGGTCGAGAACGTTCCCTTGGGTGCTGCATTCATTGGCGCAAGCTTAGTTTTTATCTCAAAGACCTCACCATGTCCCAGATTTCGAACTAAAAAACTTGTTACCACCGTTATCAATACCGTCGTCCCAGGTTCTCGATGTGCAAATGCTAAAAACGTCGCTACAGCTGCCCCAGACCAAATGAGGTATGTTGCTTTTTGTCGCTCTTTTATTATCGCTTTGGCTCGACCAAACTTTTCATCATCAACATGTAAAAGCACCCTGCACTCACACTCAACAGCACTGCCATTTTTCAATGTCGATACGTGCTCATGAGTCAAGTGGATGGCATCACCACAATTCGCGCACGACAGATAAAACTCACTTTTATTATCCATTTAAAAATTCCAACAAGATTTTTGACTAAAAAGCGAAAGCTTAGATAATACGCATCACGAGGATGAATGTATACAAACCCATACACGGAAAGTGAGTTAGTGGCTATATTGTTATCTTATCGACTTGGATGTGCGAATAGCTAACCCAACAAAAAAGCCAGCTGTGTGCTGGCTTTATTCTTCTAGCCTCGGGGGCAAGGCATTAGCAATCGCAAACAGTGCCACTATTCATAATGGCTCCAGAGCCTGAGCACTTTCACCACTTGTTCATCCTCGAGGACTTGATAGACCAAGCGATGTTGAATATTAATACGGCGTGAATAGGCACCAGTGAGATCACCGACAAGCTTTTCAAACGGAGGAGGTTTACGGTAGGGATCGTCTTCAATCAGTGCTAACAGTTCTTGCGCTTTTGGTTTGAGGCCACTGGAAGCCAGCTTTTTTGCGTCTTTCTGGGCTTGTTTGGTGTAAACCAACTTCCATGTCACCAGTCCAACGCCTCATCGCATTCATCCGTTGGCGTGGCGATGCCTTCGCGAATTGACTCACGCATCCCTGGTACAGAAAGCAAATAGAGTGTTTCCTGAATCGCTGACCAATCTTCTTCTGAAATCAGCACCGCTTTGTTACGTTTGCCCGCAATAACAATGGGCTGATGTGATTCGGCGGTTTCATCAATGAGCCGATACAATTTGCTACGCGCTTCAGTGGCAGTGATCCCCGTCATAGCGCCTCTCCGGTGATTAACTTTTAAACAATTGTACGACATCGAGTACGTACGTCAAGACGAACGTACTCGTTAATATCCGCTCACTCAAGCCGCCGCGTTGGCCGCTACCTTTGCAAACGCGGTTTCCAACACTGCTTTGGGCGGTTGCAATAAAAACACCTCGTGAACCAACTGGGTTAATGCCTCGACGCTATCGATGCTTTTATCGGTAATAAGGTGCCCTGCCGCATCCCAGACCAAAAACTGCTGATTACGGATCAAATAGCGGTGTGAAGCGGTGATCAACGACACCACAAGGTTATTGACGAAAACCGCATCGGAGTGTTGATGAGAATAGAAATGCGCCACTTCAAAGTCGGCTTCTACCACATCATAAAGTTCAACCTCGTACAGTGTTAGTGGCGGTTGCTCGGGCTCGTGTAATACCACCGTCACTACATCGCCATTGCGCGTGATTTGATAAGTATCGTGCCCGATGGTGCAAGTGCGGTGATTGATATTGAGTAACCCACGCGGGGTTTTATTGCCAAAACCAACGTCCACCAGATAGGTCTCACCATCGAGCTCAAGCACATTCATACGGTGAGTGCGGGGATTGGTGGGCTTACCATTGAGCATCACCCGCGCCAGCACACTGCGCACTTCAAACCCCAAATGTTTAAGGGCAAGGTAGGCAATTTTATTGTGCTCAAAGCAATAGCCGCCTTGTTGGTTCACCACCAACCGTTCAAACAAAGCATCGGCCTGTAAAGAAAGCGACTGCCCTGCCAAGGCATTAAGGCTAGAAAACGCATACTGCGCCAAGTGCTTTTCAATAAGTTCAGTGACCAGTACCACGCCCTTCGCCTCACTCAACGCGAGGTGATGTAAATACTCTTCAATCATGGGTGCTGATGTCATCGTCGACTCCTTATGTGAATGGCACCAGATTAATCCCTCAAGTTGGGTTGAGGTAAAGCGTTAATCGGATGATAAGAGCCACTTTTCCATACGCAGCAATACCCATGACTCACCGCGAAATGAACGCATACCGTTTTCTCGAGAAGTGACCACAAACCCCAATGATTCATAGCACCGTTTAGCCGCGGTGTTGTGCTCAAACACCGCGAGCGATAGCACCCAAGCACGATATTCTGACGTGACCAATTGGATAAGCTGGCAGAGCATTTGATTGGCGATGCCTTGGCCACGAAACGGCTTAGCGATAAAAACACGACAAATGCGAAAGTGACCCTCACTGGTTTTGACCAACTCTGCGTATCCCGCGCTCTCCCCCGAGACAGAAAACATAAAAGGCCACACGTCGGGTTGTGCACAATGCTGGCTAAGCTGGTGCGCGTTTAACGGAAAATCGAAGGTTGGGCCGCCCCATTGGTAGTTTAATTCGTCTGAGTCGATCCAGTTTATCAATCGCTCATAGTCCGATTGAGTGAAGGCTCTGAGTGTCATTTATTGAGGTTCCGATACTCATGATTACGTCAGTAATAGTGCGACAATTTTCTTTATCAAAGGGCTGAGTCCCGCGCACCTAGCAATAACACGTTACTCTAGCGCCTTGTGTGTCACGACTCACGCAGGATTGCGGCTAAAGGCGGAACGTAGCAACCCTAATCCTGCCAGCGCGAAGATCCCAGACACGACGCGCTCAACCCAATGCGCCACCTTTTGGTAGACGTTCATCACGCCGTTGATTGAAAACAACAGAGAGTACATCCCATTCACCAAAAAGCCGACCAGCATACAAGTCAGCACCGCAGCGACAAGAAATAGCCCATCGCTGCTTGAGCCCATTCCAACCGACAAAGCCGCCATCCATGCCACCACGGTTTTAGGATTGGAGGAATTTAAAACCACGCCACGAACAAACCATTTTCGGTATCCCACTTCTTGGTTATCGTTTGTGGAGACCGTCGCGGCGGCGTTAAAGGATGATTTAAAAGAAAGGTAAGCCAGCCACAGAAGATAAACGCCACCCACGATTTTTAGCAGCATGAGTAAATACACCGACCCTTGCAGCACCACCCCCAAGCCACTGGCGGCGACAATGCCCCAAAACAGCAGCCCAATGGATAACCCTGCGCCGTAAACAAGGCTGACTTTTCGGCCCTTACTCATGGCGATGGTTGCATTGGAGATATTCGCCGGCCCCGGGGAGACCGCAACAACAAAAAATGCGAACCCTATTGAAACGAGTGATAAAACATCAGTCATCCTTGCTCCTTATTATCGATGTTGTGTTTGAAGTAGTTTTTCTTGTTTTAGATTTTAGAGAAGCTGCCGTACTCATCTTCCTGAGTCTTCGACGGCTAGCTGCTAATACACCACGAGTGGCAGGTGTTACTTATTACCTGTACCAAGGTTACGTTTTTTCATATACGCCGCCAAGGCGATATCGTTTGGATGCGTGCTGTCACTGAGTGCGGCGAACACGCCTGTTTGATCGTCCGATTTTCGGTGTTGGCCCAGCTTTTCCTTTGCATGAATGTCGTCAACAACAATTTTAAAGCCCACGACTGACTGGCGCAGTTTCGCTTGATAATCGCTTGGCATCGTTTCCGGTGCATCAAGCAGACCAGGTTCATACTTCGCCACAAGCTGCTTCATTGCCCATTCGTTTTCTTTGTCACTCAAAGACTTCAAGAGACCGTAACAATGCACAGCCGCATAATTCCATGTCGGCACAGCGGGCTTTGTCTTATACCACGATGGTGATATATACGAATGCGGCCCATTGAAGATAACCATAACACGCTGATTCTCTGCTACTTTCCAATGTGCATTCGCTTTTCCAAAATGCCCATAAAGACAGCCTAACGCCCCTTCCTCTGCTTCATAGACTAAGGGTAAGTGTGTTGCATTCAAATCATTAGAAACGAGAACGCCAAAGCCATAATCGGAAATGAACGCCTTAATTGCGCCCTCGCCAGTCATTTCCATATTCTTGGGTATGTGCATGCATCCTCTCTGGTTGAGCATAATTAAAGCCTAACGTAAGTTGTGAGACGTCCAACTCACCAAATATTGAACACCCTCAATAAAAATCAAAAATCGCTAATCTGATAACTTTAATATATTTCTATCAATAATCATGTTGTATTTTTCATTTGGAACCACAAACCTCACACCATCAATTTCTATAACTGAAGTCGTCCCTAAACCACTAAATATTACCTTACTTGGGTATAACCCACTCTCTCTTTTTTCAACATTAGACTCGACAAAATGAGCATAACCATCAACAAACTTAACTATAGCATGATCATTTCTTATTCCAATAAGCCGCATAGTTTGCTCTAGAATACCACCTTTAAACTCACCAACAATTAACGGAGAAAGTATAAAGTTAAAAGCAATAACACTTTTATCACTTTTATATTTCCAGAGATCCTTGAGCGATTTTCTAGCGAGTCTAGATTTTCATACATCAAACTTATGTGCGCGATAAAAAAAACAGAAAAAAACAAACCATAAAATAGATCTAAATCAATGAATGCAGTCCTAGTCATTATTAACAAGCCTAGAGTTCCAAGCACCGCCATGCTTATACGGTCACCTTTCAACTCCCTAAATTTATTAATAGTTACTTCATCTGGATTATTAGCGAATCTCCTTCTGGCCTTTTCTAATGCGATAAATATTTTTGATAAGAAGCGCCATAGTGGAGTAAGTGCTATACTCGTACAGTAAAGCATAAACACTACCATTGAGTAAGTAAAACCAAAGCTCAATGCTACAGCAACAAAAATCAATCCATCACCTACGGTAAGTCCTGTAGGATAATACCCGATTCTCCCGCAATAGAATAGAACAACTAACACTCCAGCACTAACAAAGAACTGAAAAATAAGCCTTATAATCTTTGATGTTAGATCAATTTTATTATTTTCACACTCGTAATTCACAACCTATCCTGCATTACTAAAACTCCATATTATTTCCTATAAATATTAACACAGTTAGGTGCGACCTTTAATATTGGAGGAAACCATGTCGACTAAATTTTTTTGTAGTGTTGATCGACATTGTTGCACCGTCAAACGGACTATTAAGACTACGCTGTCTGACTGGACGATGGCGTAAGGACCAATACACCAACCGGATAAATCGTTCCCACGCTCTTGCGTGGGAATGTATATGGATTTGAATCATAGGCAGAGTTCGCCACAAGATCACCGAACTGCACTGCCCCCTTTTCTAACACTAGCGGACAGCGTCACTTTTGGGGAACAAGCCAGTTCAATGCCCTAGGCAGCATAATGTTACACTGTTCATGGTGCGGTTTGTGTTTGAATAATAGCAAGAGCTAGATATGCATTCCCACGCAGGAGCGTGGGAACGAGAAATCAAAGCTGTTACTGTTTCAATTCTTGCGCAAAGCGATAAATGCTAGCTTCGAACGGTAGACTGACATGCTATGGTCTGTTCCAAACTTTTTCCAGGTAAACTGCTTCCTCATCCATCCTTTAAGCCGATACCAAATATCAACATGAGTGAGTAATCTAGCCTTATCGTACTCACCAGTTTTAACATTTGTGAGAAAACGCATATCACCACCGTGAATATAACCTCCGAGCTTGTCTCGAAGAAAAGATTTTAATTTATCTCCTACTGCAGGTATAAAACCTAAAATCCAAGAAAGAGGCTCTATGAACATATTGGGTGGTGGTACCATAGTTACGCCATCAGACGAATTCACTACTCGGTAAATTGGTGTTTTCATTGTCATAAGCCAATGATCGTCTGACACTCTAGGTGCGCCAAATGTATAACATGCTGCATTACCGCCGCTATGAGTTATCCTCTTCGCAGCTATTGTTGCCAGTGCTCCTCCAAGAGAGTGCCCTGTGATAAATAATGGTAGTTCTCGATACTGTTCTAGTGCCTGATTGACTTCTATCTCTATTGAGTTGTATGCATCATGAAATCCAGAGTGAACTCTCCCCTCAGTCACACATTTAGTTAGAGTGGCACGAGCGTCTGACTTTATATCTTTTAACTCGAGTGGCTCAGTACCACGAAATGATAAGACGAGAAAACCATTAGTTTTAATCAGTATTGCCTGGCTGCCATTTGCGTTGAAAGTAGCGACTAACTCAGCATTGAGAATTTCAATTTGCTTTTCAAGAAGCCGCTTTTCCTCTTCATGATCATAAGAAAATTTTTCTATAGCTAATAGAATTGCCTCCTTTAGTATATGGCTGTTTTCTTTCCCCACCAAGAGCATATTCTCAATTCTTTTACCAACATCTTCTGTAATAACAGGCCGATTGAATTTAAAGTAAGCAAGCTCAGCAAAGCATGCCATTAACCAAGCCGTTCTATCACTATATGCCTCTCGATACATTGGGATGCTTTTTCCCAACAGTTCTTTGGCTTGTTTAATATCATCACTTGTTTCTATAACTAATTTCGACATAACCAATCCTTGTCAGTACTGAAAATTAAAAAATATCCCTATAAATAACCACGCACTATTTTAAAACTATCACCCACCAAGCAATTATTTATAGGAAGAATTATTAATATCATGCAAGTATATAAGGC